>WNDX01000108.1 GCA_009914615.1 Herbaspirillum frisingense | reverse complement strand
TTTGACTACATTGAGGTTGACTACAATCGGATCCGGCTGCACTCGACCCTGGGCTACCTCAGCCCAGAGCAGTACGAGCTGGCCAATGTCGCTTAGATAGGTGTCCGTAAATCAGGGGCAAGATCAACCTTGCCGAAATATTTCTCCACTGCAACCATATCGCCGATCACCATGCTGCGTTCAAGCAGGATCACAAAACCGGACACATAGCTACTGGCGATCTTCTGCAAGCCCAGACCGATACCCACCCCCAGCGCGCCGCCGAACACCGACAGCACGGTCAGGTCGATGCCCACCAGCGACAGGCTGACCAGGAACGCGATCAGGATCAGCACGGCGCGCGCCATGCGCGCCACCACCGTGCGCAGCGAGGAATGCATGCCACTGAACTTCATCAGGCGGCTTTCCAGCACCGCGCCTATCCACAGGGCGATGATCAGGGTCACCAACACCGAGGCCACCGCTTGCAGCACGGTCAGCAGCGATGCCTTGTGGCGCCCCAGCGGCAAGTTGGTGGTGTCGAGGTAATCGACGAAGTCGGGCCACAGGCCGGTGATCCACAGCAGCACACAGATCCACACTAGCACCGCGATCACCTTCTCGGACAGGTGCAGCAGCGCGCCCACGGTGGCGTCCTTGACGAAGATTCCGCGCAGCACATAGAACACGAAGCGCATCGAGACCTGGGCGATGGTCAGCGGGAACATGATTTCCCACAGCGATACCGGATGGCCGATACGCTTGAGGCCATAATAAGCAGCCGTCAGCAAACCCAGCGCCAGCAGCGGCGACAGCACGCGCGCGAAACTCTTGACGCCGATCTGCATGACCAACGACTGCTCGTCGCCATCGCCGGGCAGGCGAAACATGCCGCGCAGCCAGCGCGACAGGCCGATGCCGCCCAGCACGCACAGGACGATCAGAACCAGCTGGAGCAGCAGATCCAGCGGTCGGGGCGCGGTGAACAGGGAAAAGAAATGGTCGGTCATGTCTGTCCGGCTGATGAGGACGACCGCCATGATACCCGGCTCATGGCGCCACCTCGGCGTCCTGGCGATGGCGCTGCCAGTTGGCGGCGTAGCGCGCGGCCAGCGACGGATTCTTGCCGAGCACCAGGATGTTCTCGGCGTTCTTGTGCTGGGCCGACCAGGTGAAATTGAAGCTGCCGGTGATCACCGTCGCCGAGGCCAGCGTGGCGTCGATCACGATCACCTTGTTGTGGGCGTTGCGGTAATCGGTCTCCAGCCACACCGGGATACCGGCCGCACGCAGTTGCCGCAGACGTTCGGTGGAATTCTTGTCCAGTTGGCCGCCGTCCATCAGCACCCGCACATCGACGCCGCGCTTGCGAGCCGCAACCAGGGCATCGGTGATGGGCCGGCTGGTCAGCAGGTAGGCTTGCACCAGCACCTGCCGGTGCGCGCTGTCCAGTTGGCCGACGATCAGGCTTTCGATGTCGTCCCATGGCGCGAAGGCGGCTTGCACCGTGCCTTGCGCGGCCATGACCGGCGGCGAAGCTTCCTTGGCCAGCACCGGCGCGGCGCCCAGCAGGCCGGCCAGCAACACCAGGCCCGCGCGGCGCGACTGGTGCCAGCGGCACAAGGCCAGGATCAAGCGCGGCGCTCCAGCACTGCGGCGAAGAAGCCGTCGGTCTGATGCTGGTGCGGCAGGAGCTTGAGGTAATCGCCCATTTCCAGCGCGATCTTCTGTTCGGCCAGGATGTCGCTCATGGGACGCAGCACGAAGTCCGGATGCGATTGCAGGAAATCGGCTGCGACCTCATCGTTTTCTTCCGGCAGGAAGCTGCAGGTGCCGTACACCAGGCGACCGCCCGGACGCACCAGGCGCGCGGCGCTGGCCAGGATGCTGGTCTGCTTGGCGCGCATCTCGGTCAGAGTCTCGACGGTCTGGCGCCACTTCATGTCGGGGTTGCGACGCAGGGTGCCCAGGCCGCTGCAAGGCGCGTCGACCAGCACGCGGTCGATCTTGCCAGCCAGGCGCTTGACCTTGGCGTCGTTCTCGTGGGCGATCACCACCGGATGCACGTTGGACAGGCCGCTGCGCGCCAGGCGCGGCTTGAGCTTGGCCAAGCGCTTCTCGGACACGTCGAAGGCATACAGGCGCCCGGTGTTGCGCATCAGCGCGCCCAGCGCCAGCGTCTTGCCGCCGGCGCCGGCGCAGAAATCGACCACCATCTCGCCGCGCTTGGCGCCGACGATCTGGGCCAGCAGTTGGCTGCCTTCATCCTGCACTTCGATGGCGCCGTCCTTGAACAGCGGCAGATTCTGCAAGGCCGGCTTCTTCAGCACGCGCAGGCCGAGCGGCGAATACGGCGTGGGTTCGCACGCCACCGGGGCCTTGGCCAGTTCGGCGATCACGCTGTCGCGGTCGGCCTTGATGGCGTTGACGCGCAGATCCAGCGGCGCCGGACGGTTCATCGCGTCGGCCAGTTCCAGCGTGGCGTCTTCACCGATGCGGGCCACCAGCTTGTCCCACAGCCAGGGCGGCAGGTTGCTGCGCATCTGGGCCGGCAACTGGTTGCGGTCGATCTGGGCCACGCGCTCCAGCCATTCGCCCTCGCCTTCCTGCAAGCCGGCCAGGGCTGCCGCACCGACGGCGTCGGCCAGGCCCAACAACGCCATGCGGCGCATCATCGGGCCACTGCCGGATTCGGCGAAGTTAGTCAACACCGACTTGTTGCGCAGCAGGCCGTAGATGCCTTCGGCAATCACGCCGCGCTCGCGGCTGCCCAGCCGGGGATTATCGCGGAAGTAGCGCGACAGGCTGACGTCGGCGGGGCCGGTGAAGCGCAGCACTTCGCGCAACAATTCTTCGGTATGGGGAATGATCGCGGGAGGCAATCTCATGCTCGGTCCTTCAGATTCAAAATGGGGATAGCTGCAACGGCTCAGATTGCAATGACGGATGCGACCTCGGGCACGCCGGTCGCGGCGGGCGCCAGCCGCACGCGCGCGCCTTCCAGCGCCAGGCGGCCTTCGGTGAACCAGCGCACGGCGCGCGGATAGATCACATGTTCCTGTTCCAGCACGCGCGCGGCAAGGTCTTCCTCGCTGTCGTCCTCCAGCACCGGCACGCAAGCCTGCGCCACGATGGGGCCGTGGTCGAGGTCGGGCGTGACGAAATGCACGGTTGCGCCATGCAGCTTGACGCCGGCCGCCAGCGCCTGGCGATGCGTCGCCAGCCCGGGGAAGCTGGGCAGCAACGACGGATGGATGTTCAGCATGCGGCCCCTGTAATGATCGACGAAAGGCGTCGTCAGGATGCGCATGAAGCCGGCCAGCACCACCAGATCGGGCGCGTAGCCGTCGATCTTCTCGCGCAGGGCGGCGTCGAACTGGTCGCGCGTGGGATAGTCCTTGCTGGGAATGACCGCGGTCGGGATGCCGTGTCCGGCCGCGAACTCCAGCCCGCTGGCGTCCGCGCGGTTGCTGATGACGGCGACGATTCTGGCGGACCACCGCTCGGCCAGGGCGGCGCGGACGATGGCTTCCATATTGCTGCCGCGTCCGGAAATCAGGATGACAATGCTTCTCATGGTGTGCGCATTGTACCCGCTGGAGGCCTTACCGCCGCCGTTTTTCGCAATGCGGAATGTGGCGGAAGGGCTAAACGATTTACTGGAATTTACTGGAAGGAGTAGAAAACCCGGAACGGGATCTTCTTTTCAGCCCAGTAATCCGCGGCGTCACGGAACACGTCGAGCAGGGTCTCGCGCGCTTCCTTGTCGAATTTTTGCGTATTGGGCAGTTGTTCCAGCACCACGACGAAGCCCGGCTGCTTGCCCGCCTTGTGGGTCAGGTCGGTCAGGCAATCGGCCAGCGCGTCGAAATTCTTGCCGAAATGCTTGGGAAAATGAAAGGCGGCCGCGATCGTCGCCAGCACCTGCTGTTTCGTGATTGCCTCGGCGCAATAGGCATAGAGAAAGTGCTGCTCCAGACGAGCAGCCTCTTCCTGCAACTCGGTCACGCGGAAGGCGCGGATCGACTGCACTATATTTGGCGGCACCGTTTTAAACAAACTCATTCTCCCTTCAGTATCCATTGACGAGGTAGTGGTGGCATCCCTGGCTGAAGACAGGGCCTGCCCGCCCTGCCTGTACTGCGTGAAATCGGTCAATCGCGAATCCGGCGGAACGTCTTGTAATGGTCGCTCGTGTAATAGTATTCGCCGGAAGTCTTAGGATCGCCGCCGCTGATGATCCTGCGCGCCCCGCGGTTGCGCGCGCGCGGGGTCTTTACCGTGAATTCGTGATAATACCCGCGCTTTTGCCTGGGTAAAACCCCTTCATAATTACCGAAAACCGAGCCGTCCTTCTCGTAGGGAAACGGCCCGCCCTGGCGGATCAGCGCCATGGTCTGCTGGCCTTCGCGCGGCAACTGGTCGATCGTGACTTCCGGCAGCGCACCCGGCTCGGGACCGCGCGCATGTGCCGGCGCGGCCAGCATCAGGGCCGTCAGCAGAATCAGCCAATACTTCGTGAACACGGAGGAAATAAATCTGGCTCGCATTTATTTATTTGATTGCAAATTTGTTAATATCAGGCAATACAACATCGTAGATTAACGTGTTGCTTTCAGCTAAGCAACCGTTACAGCCGCCCCGGGCTTGACCGGGAACAAGGCGAAGCGCCGATGTCGCGGCGTCTTGCCCAACTTCCGCGAACCTCACGCTTGGAGCAATTGCGCCGTTTCCGGTTCAAAAAACGCCAGCACCTCGTCGCGCTTGGCATGGGTATCGCGCTCCCCCAATGCGATCAGCTCGCGTGTGAAGCTTTGTTCGAACAGCAGATAGGACGCCAGCGCCGAGCCACGCGCCTCGGTCGCGCCTATCCCGCCCAGCATGGTGCGCACCGGTCGCGGCAGGCTGGCCACGTGGCGGCTGGCAATGCTGTCGATGCGTTCCGACGGCGAGATGACCAGCGTGCGGATCGGCTTGAGCGGCGTGCGCTGGCGCTGCTCGGGCGTGAGCACCGAGAGCGTCTGGTTGACGCGGTTGGTGCGCTCGATGTCGGCCGCCAGGCCATCGAGGAAGATGCTCGACATCGCATGGCCGGCCACTTGCGCCAGGCTGGGATATTGCGGCGTATTGGTCGGCGCTTCTTCACCCTTCTCGCCCATGCGGCCGGCGCCGATCACCAGCACCTTGGTGGCGCCCAGGTGGATCGCCGGCGAGATCGGCGCGATCTGGCGCATGGAACCGTCGCCGCAGTATTCGCAGCGACCGTCGATATAGACCGGGATGGCCGGGAAGATGAACGGAATCGCCGACGACGCCAGCAGATGATCGATGCCGATCTGATCGCGCAGCGCCAGCCGTTGCGTGCGGCGCCACGGCTCGATCTCGTCCATGCATTGGTAGAAGGTGATGTGCTGGCCGCTGGTGTACGACGAAGCCGTTACCGCCAGCGCATGCAGGTTGCCCTCGGCCAGCGCCGCATCCAGCCGCGGCAGGTCGAGCAGGCGGTGCAGCATGCTGACCAGGGGCGTGTTGTCCAGCAGCGAATTGGGTGGATTGGCGCGCCACTTGCGCAGCAGCCAGCCGAAGGAGAACAGCGACAGCCAGCGCGCGCCGGAGCGCAGCACGCCCAAGGAATCGGCGCGATAGACCTGCTCCACCTTGAAGTTGGCCCACACCGCCATCAGCTCGCGCACCGCCTCGCCGAAATCGTCGGCGTGGCAAGCCAGCGCGGTGCCGTTGATGGCGCCCGCGGAGGTGCCGCAGATGATGGGGAAGGGATTGCGATGCACCGGCCAGCCGGATTCGAGCAGGATGAAAGACAGAGCGTTGAGCACGCCCACCTGATAGGCCGCCCGCGCGCCTCCTCCCGTCAGGATCAATCCTGTTTTTTGCTCTGTTGACTCCATGTCAAGAGCTTATCAGCAGCGCTTCGCGCGCGGCGAAAAATATTGAGATGCAGCGCACAACCGCCGACCGGCAGTTGCGCGCGCGCCGCGCTCCTTATTTGGGCGGCATGCGGATGGCGCCATCCAGGCGGATGGTCTCGCCGTTGAGCATGACGTTCTCGATGATGGTCTTGGCCAACTGCGCGTATTCGGTGGCACGGCCCAGACGCGGCGGAAACGGCACCGCCTGGCCCAGCGAATCCAGCACCTCCTGCGGCATGGCCAGCATCATCGGCGTCTCGAAGATGCCGGGCGCGATGGTCATTACGCGGATGCCGCTGCGCGACAGGTCGCGCGCCATCGGCAGCGTCATGGCGACGATGGCGCCCTTGGAAGCCGAATAGGCGGTCTGCCCGATCTGGCCGTCGTAGGCGGCGACCGAGGCGGTGTGGATGATCACGCCGCGCTCGCCCTCTTCCAGCGCATCGGTCTTGGCCATGGCGTCGGCGGCGAAGCGCGCCATGTTGAAGCTGCCGACCAGGTTGATGTTGAGCGTCTTCATGAACAGCGCCATGGTATGCGGCCCGTTCTTGCCGATCAGCTTTTCGGCAGGCGCGATGCCGGCACAGTTGACCAGGCCGCGCAACGTCCCAAGCTGCTGCGCGGCGCGCTCGGCGGCCTGGGCGTCATCCTCCGAACTGACGTCGCAGCGCACGAAAGCGCCGCCCAGTTCCTGCGCCAGCCTGCCACCCACGTCTTCGTTCAGATCGGCCAGTACCGGCTTGCCGCCGCCGGCGGCGATCATGCGCGCGGTGGCCGCGCCCAGTCCCGACGCGGCGCCGGTGACGATGAAAACATTTCCTTCGATGCGCATTGAGTCTCCTAGCGTTGTTATTGCGGCGGCCCGTCGCACGCCGCCGGGCGGGATCGCCGCCGCGGCGCATGACACCTGGCGTAGCAGTGCAAGACGGCCTGCCGCCGATGATGGATGAGCGCCTATTATTTTCCGGATCGCCCCGCAAGGCAATCCGGCGTCAGGAGGGATTATGCGCGCGCCGCCGCGCGGGACACTATCCGCGCGGCGACAATCGTCATGCGACCGGGAAGCAACCCGCCGCTCAGGCCGGCAGCGCCGGCAACAGCGGCACCAGCAGCAAGGCCACGATGTTGATGATCTTGATCAGCGGATTGACCGCCGGCCCTGCCGTGTCCTTGTAGGGATCGCCCACGGTGTCGCCGGTCACGGCCGCCTTGTGCGCATCCGAACCCTTGCCGCCGTGGTGGCCGTCTTCGATGTATTTCTTGGCGTTGTCCCAGGCGCCGCCGCCGGTGGTCATGGAAATCGCCACGAACAGCCCGGTGACGATGGTTCCCATCAAGAGCCCGCCCAGCGCCGACGCGCCGAGCAGCAAGCCCACCAGGATCGGCACGATCACCGGTAAAAGCGAAGGGAGGATCATCTCGCGGATCGCCGACGAGGTCAGCATGTCCACCGCACGGTCATACTCGGGACGGCCACTGCCGTCCATGATGCCCTTGATCTCGCTGAACTGGCGCCGCACCTCGACCACCACCGCGCCGGCCGCGCGCCCCACCGCTTCCATCGCCATGGCGCCGAACAGGTAGGGGATCAGGCCGCCGATGAACAGGCCGATGATCACCGCCGGGCTGGAGAGGTCGAAATTGGCGCTCTTGCCGTAAGTCTCCAGCGCATGCGTGTAGTCGGCGAACAGCACCAGCGCCGCCAGCCCGGCCGAGCCGATCGCGTAGCCCTTGGTGACGGCCTTGGTGGTGTTGCCCACCGCGTCCAGCGGATCGGTGATGGCGCGCACCGAATCCGGCAGGCCGGACATCTCGGCGATGCCGCCGGCGTTGTCGGTGATCGGGCCATAGGCGTCCAGCGCCACCACGATGCCGGCCATGGAAAGCATGGACGTCGCCGCGATGGCGATGCCGTACAAGCCCGCCAGCCAATAAGAGGCGACGATGGCGGCGCACACCGCCAGCACCGGGTAGGCAGTGGACTTCATCGACACGCCCAGTCCGGCGATGATGTTGGTGCCGTGGCCGGTGGTGGAAGCTTCGGCGATGTGGCGCACCGGCTTGAAGTCGGTGCCGGTGTAGTACTCGGTGATATAGACCATCAGCCCGGTCAGCACGATGCCGACCACCGCCGATCCCACCAGCGGCACGCGCAGTTGGTCCGGCAGCATCAGCCAGCTGACGATCACGAAGCCCACCAGCGACAGCCCGGCGGCCCACCACAGGCCGGTGTAGAGCGCCGACATGATCTTCTTGCCCGGCTTGGCCTTGACCATGGAACAGCCGACGATGGAAGCCAGGATCGACACCCCGCCCAGCGCCAGCGGATACAGCACCGCCAGCGTCTCCATGCCCTTGAGCATCAGGCTGCCCAGCAGCATGGTCGCCACCAGCGTCACCACGTAGGTCTCGAACAGGTCGGCCGCCATGCCGGCGCAATCGCCCACGTTGTCGCCGACGTTATCGGCGATGACCGCCGGATTGCGCGGATCGTCTTCCGGGATCCCGGCCTCGACCTTGCCCACCAGATCGGCGCCCACGTCCGCGCCCTTGGTGAAGATGCCGCCGCCCAGGCGGGCGAAGATGGAAATCAGCGAAGCGCCGAAGGCCAGCCCGATCAGCGGCTGGATGGCGTCGTGCAGGCTGGCGGCGCGGCCCTGGCCATAGACGAACAGCGCCCAGAAGAACAGCGTCACGCCCAGCAGGCCCAATCCCACCACCAGCATGCCGGTGATGGCGCCGCCGCGGAAGGCCACGCCCAGCGCTTCGTTCATGCCGCGCGTGGCGGCCTGGGCGGTGCGCACGTTGGCGCGCACCGAGACGTTCATGCCGATGAAACCGCAAGCGCCCGACAGCACCGCGCCGAGCAGGAAGCCGATGGCGGTCAACCAGCCGAGTCCGGGAATCAATGCGATCACGATCAGCAGGACCACGCCCACCATGGCGATGGTGCGGTACTGGCGCGCCAGATAGGCGGCCGCCCCCTGCTGGATCGCGCCGGCGATGTCCTGCATGCGCTGATTGCCGGGGTCTTGCTTGAGGATCCAGCTGCGGGATACCAGGCCATAGAGCACTGCGACGATGCCGCAGGCAATGGCGAACCATAAGGCTTGTGCCATTCTTGTCTCCTTTGTTATCACGACTCATCAACAATCACGAACATCCGCCGCGCCGTCCGGCCCATCCTGCCGCCGTCGTCGCCGCCGATACTGCGCCTGCAAATTGCGTCGCCCTTTTTCTTGGACTTGTTCTGCGTGCCCGGGCCGCCGCCGGCGCGCCCCGTCTGTGCGAAGCCGCCGGCCGTTGAGCTTTACCCTTCCACCTGTACTGCCATGTTCCTGTACTGCCGTCCTTGCGCCGTGGCCGGCGCCGCTTTGCCGTGGTTGCCCGCCGCGCGGGCATGAAAAAAGCGGACCGCAGTCCGCTTTACTTTACTCCGCCAGGGCGGCAAATGCACGATCCCTGATTTCTTCCACCGGTCCGACGCCGGCGATCTTGCGATACTTCGGCGCGCCGGGCTGGCCCGACTTGGCCCAGTCGCCATAGTAGCCGAGCAGCACTTCGGTCTGGTCGTGGTAGACGGCCAGGCGCTTCTTGACGGTCTCTTCCTTGTCGTCGTCGCGCTGGATCAGCGCTTCGCCGGTGGCGTCATCCTTGCCTTCGACCTTGGGCGGGTTGAACTTGACGTGGTAGGTGCGGCCCGAACCCGGGTGCACGCGGCGGCCGCTCATGCGCTCGACGATGGCGCTGTCGGGCACGTCGATTTCCAGCACGTAGTCGATGCTCACGCCGGCTTCCTTCATGGCGTCGGCCTGGCGCGTGGTGCGCGGGAAGCCGTCGAACAGGTAGCCGTTGGCGCAGTCGGGCTGCTGCAGGCGGTCCTTGACCAGGCCGATGATGATGTCGTCAGAAACCAGTCCGCCCGCGTCCATCACCTTCTTGGCGGCGATGCCCAGTTCCGTTCCCGCGGCCACGGCGGCGCGCAGCATGTCGCCGGTGGAGATTTGCGGGATGTCGAATTTTTCCTTGATAAAAGTGGCTTGCGTACCTTTACCGGCACCAGGCGCTCCTAAAAGGATGAGGCGCATATCGTTTCCTAAATTGAGGTTTCTGAAATGTGAATGCTTGAATTCTTTTGCGATGAGATGGCGGACGATGCCAGCCACCTGGCGGTTTTATGGCTTTTTTTGTGCGCCGTTTGCATCAGCTCTGGACGAAACTTACCACAAAATCTTACCGAACCATGACAAACGCCTGATTTTTAAGCAGTCTCCAGTCCTTGATTGTGTCGCGCAAGGTTGACATAGAACTTACAGGACGCAAGACCGGCGCGCTTTGCGCCGGATCATGCCCGGCCCTGGCCGCGGACGGAAATCAGAGCGATGAAATGGTTTTCACCAGCGGGCTGTCCGGCGGCGCCTCGAAATGCTTGCGCACGCGCAACAGGTCTTCCGGCGTGTCCACGCCCGCCTCCGGCACCAGCGAGGTAACGTGGACCGCGATCGAATGGCCGTGCCACAGCACGCGCAGTTGTTCCAGCGCCTCGATGCGTTCCACCGGCGAGGCGGTCAACGTCGGGTAGAGCTGCAGGAAGCGGTTGCTATAGGCGTACAGGCCGATATGGCGCAACGGCATGTAGTCGTTGGCATGATCCGGGCCATGCGCCTCGGGCAGCGCGTCGCGCGACTTGGCGAAGGCATCGCGGTGCCAGGGGATGGTGGCGCGCGAGAAGTACATGGCGCAGCCCTCCTTGTTCAGCACCACCTTCACCACATTGGGATTGAAGGCGTCGGCCGCGGTCTCGATGGCATGCGCGGCGGTCGCCATCGGCACGCCGGCCTTGATGTGGGCGGCGGTGGCGGCGATCAGGCCGGGATCGATCAGCGGTTCGTCGCCCTGCACGTTGACCACCACGGCGTCGTCGGCCAGGTCCAGCGACGCGGCCACTTCGGCGATACGGTCGGTACCCGAGGGATGGTCGGCGCGCGTCATCGCCACTTCCACGCCGTGCTGCTGGCAGGCGGCATGGATGTCGTGATGGTCGGTGGCCACGATGATGCGGGACGCGCCCGACAGCGCGGCGCGCTCGGCCACGCGCACGATCATCGGCTTGCCGCCGAGGTCGGCCAGCGGCTTGTTGGGCAGGCGCGTCGATGCCAGGCGCGCCGGGATGATGACGGTGAAGGACATGGAATCAGCCGCAGGGTTGCAGATAAAGGGAAAGGCGGCGCCAGGCGCCGCCGCAGGCCGGATCAGGCCGCGGGCATGGCCGGCGCGGCATTGATGTCGCGCGCTTCGTCGGCCCACATGATGGGAATGCCATCGCGGATCGGATAGGCCAGCTTGTCGCCTTTACAGATCAGCTCCTGCGCTTTTTTGTCGTAGTCCAACGGGCCCTTGCAGATGGGGCAGACCAGGATATCAAGCAGTCGGGCGTTCACGGAGTTTCTCCACTATTTGTTCAGCCAGCGCGCCGTCGATGCGCGCCGTTACGGGCACGACCCAAATGCGCGGGTCGTTTCGGATGGCCTCGATAGCCCTGCATTTTACTGCATCCTTTTCCGTGATCAGGATGACATCGGCGGCGAGGCCGGTGAAAGGGTTGTCGGCGAAGTCGTAATGGTCGGCCAGCGGATGTTCGGCGAACGCCAGCCCGGCCCCGCGCAACGTGGCAAAGAAGCGGCCCGGATTGCCGATGCCGGCCAGCGCGGCGATACGCTGACCGCCCTCGCCCATCGCCGCCAACGGACGGCGCGCCGACGGCGGCGCCAGTTGCACGGCCTCGTCCGCCTCCAGCCGCATGGCATGCACGCCAGCGGGCGCCGCGCTGCCGGCCGGCAGGTTGGCAACCGAAAAATCGCGCCGGCGCGAGGCCGGTTCGCGCAGGGGACCGGCCGGCAGCAGCCAGCCGTTGCCGGCGCCGCGCGCGTCGGACAGCACGATTTCGATATCGCGCGCCAGCGCGTAATGCTGCAAGCCGTCGTCGGAAATCACCACGTCCACCTCGGGATGCGCCGCCAGCAACGCCCGGCCGGCCCGCGCCCGACGCCGCCCGACCACCAGCGGCACGCCGGTGCGTTGCGCGATCAGCAGCGGTTCATCGCCGACCTGGGCCGCCGCCGAAGTCGCGGTGACCTCGACCGTTTCCTGCGCGCCGCCGCCGTAACCGCGCGACACCACGCCAGGCGTATACCCAGCCGCGCGCAGCGCCTCGATCAGCCAGATGGAAAACGGCGTCTTGCCGGTGCCGCCGACGAAGACGTTGCCGACCACGATCACCGGCGCCGGCAAGCGCTCGGCCTGCTTGATGCCCAGCGCGAACAGGGCGCGCCGCAGCGCCGCCAGCGCGCCGAACAGCAGCGATAACGGCCACAGCAGGCAAGCCAGTGGCCCGCGGTCTTGCCAGGCGCGGGTCAGGATGGCTTCGGCGTTGTGTTTGGAATCGGCCAAATCGGGTGCGGTGAATCAAAACGGTTTGTCGAGGCGCCTCATGCGAACGGCCCGCCGGCATGCGCGGCGGGCCGTCCGTGGATGATGCGCCGGCGCTTACTTGCCGCCGCTGGATTGTGCGGCAAATGTCACTTTAGGGTAGCCGGCGATGCGTGCCGCCTCCAGCACGTTGACCACGGTCTGGTGCGTGGCCAGCGCGTCGGCGTTGATGATGATCACCGGGTCGCCCTTGGCGCCGCCGTTCTTCACCGCCGCCTGCATTTCGTCGGACAGTCCCTGCGCGTCGCGCGCGGCGATGCGGTTGTTGTTGATGGCGTAGCGGCCATTGGCATCGACCGCGATATTGACCTCGAAGGGCTGCTCCAGCGCCTTCTGGGCGTCGGCGGTCGGCAGCGTGATCTGCAGCGCGGTGAACTTGCTGTAGGTGGTGGTCACCATCAGGAAGATCACGATCACCAGCAGCACGTCAATGAAAGGGATCAGATTGATCTCCAGGTCTTCGCGAGGGCGGCCTTTGCGGAAGTTCATGGAAGCCTCGGATCAGCGGCGCACATCGTGCACGATATCGACGAACTTCACCGCCTGCTGCTCCATGTCCACCACGAAGCCGTCCACCAGCGCGCGGAAGTGACGGTAGAACACCAATGCCGGCATGGCGATGGCCAGGCCGAAACCGGTGTTGTAGAGGGCAATGGAAATCCCGTGCGCCAGTTGCGCCGGGTTGGTGCCGGCGGCATTCTGCGAAGCGAAGATTTCGATCATGCCGACCACGGTGCCGAACAGGCCCATCAGCGGCGCCAGCGAAGCGATCGTACCCAGCGTGGTGAGGAAGCGCTCCAGGCGGTGCGCGGCGGCCTGGCCGGCCTCTTCGATGGCTTCCTTCATCACTTCGCGCGGCGCATCGACGTTGCGCAGGCCGGCGGCCAGCACGTGGCCCAGCGGCGAATTCTGTTCCAGCTTGTCGATCACGTCATCGTTGACGCGGCCGCTCTGGTAGACGCGCACCACTTCGCCCAGCAGGTCCGGCGGCAGGATGCGGGTGCGGCGCAGATAGACCAGCCGTTCGATGACCAGCGCCAGGCCGATGATGGAAGCGATCAGCAGCGGCCAGATCGGCCAGCCGGCGGCGAGGATGATGGCGAGCAAAACGTACTCCTATATAGATCGAGGTAGGTCCGACGATGCGCGGCGGGCGAGCGTGGATGGCCTGCCGCAATCTGGGTGCAGAATGTAGCCTGTTGCGCGTCCCGCGGCAAGCGCAACCGGCTTGGCTTTACAATGCCGGACATTGTATCTCCCTTGAATACCCGCTGCCGCCATGCCTGCCGACAAGTTCCCCCCCTTCCCTACCGCCCGCGCGGCCCAGCCGACCGGCCCGACCGGCGACGGCGGCCCGCCGGTGCTGACCGTCTCGGCGCTGAACCAGTCGGTGGCGCGCGTGCTGGAACGCAGCTTTCCCCTGATCTGGGTCAAGGGCGAGATCTCCAATTTCACCCGCGCCGCTTCCGGCCACTGGTATTTCAACCTCAAGGACGATGGCGCCCAGGTGCGCGCCGTGATGTTCAAGGGGCGCGCCCAGTACGCCGGCTTCACGCCGCGCGAGGGCGACAAGGTCGAGGTGCGCACCCTGGTCACGCTGTACGCCCCGCGCGGCGACTACCAGCTCAACGTCGAGGCGATCCGCCGTTCCGGCGTCGGCGACCTGTACGCCGCCTTCGTCCAACTGAAGGAAAGGCTGGAGCGCGAAGGCTTGTTCGACCGCGACAGCAAGCGGACGCTGCCGCTCTTCCCGCGCCGCATCGGCATCGTCACCAGCCCGCAGGCGGCAGCGCTGCGCGACGTGCTGGCCACGCTGCGCCGCCGCGCGCCGCATGTGGAAGTGGTGCTCTACCCCACACCGGTGCAGGGCGAGGGCTCGGCCCAACGCATCGCTACCGCCATCGAGACCGCCTCGGCGCGCGCCGAATGCGAGGTGCTGCTGGTGTGCCGCGGCGGCGGCAGCATCGAAGACCTGTGGTCCTTCAATGAAGAAGTGGTAGCGCGCGCCATCGCCGGCTGCTCCATGCCGGTGGTCTCGGGCGTGGGCCATGAAACCGATTTCACGATCGCCGATTTCGCCGCCGACCTGCGCGCCCCGACCCCGACCGCCGCTGCGGAGCTGGCCTCGACCGCGCGCGAAGACTGGCTGGCCGAACTGCGCGGCCATGCCGCCGATCTCACGCGCGCCCTGCGCCGTTCGCTGACGGAAAAGGCGCAGACAGTGGACTGGCTGTCGCGCCGCCTGGTCAATCCGGGTGCCTATATCCAGCACGAACGGGTCAAGCTGCTGGCGCTGCAGACGCGCCTGTCGCACGCCACCCGCGTGCCGCTCACCCGCCTGCGCCACGGCCTGCAGCAACTGTCCACGCGGCTGGCGCATCAGCTTCCCGATACGGCCCACGCGCGACGCGATGTGAGCGACCAGGCGCGTCGCCTGCACGGCGCGCTGGCGGCGCAGCAATTGCGCCAGCGCCAGGCGCTGGCCGGCCTCAACACCCAACTGGAACTGCTCAATCCGCAGCGCACGCTGGAGCGTGGCTATGCCATCGTCACCGACCGCAACGGCAAGGTCGTGCACTCCCCCGCCGAACTCGCGGCGCGCAGTGAAGTCACCATCCGCCTGGCGCAAGGCAGCGCCGAGATCGGCATCGCCAGCGTGCAGCCGCGGCTGGATTGAACCGGCCGCCGCGCAGACCTTTTTCTCATCAGCTTTTTCCGCCCGGCGCAACGGCGCCGGCGCGGTCTTTCCGCGCGGCGGCGCGCGGATGGGCTGGAACGTCTTGCCGTGGCAGGCATCTACGGAATTCGCTGTTCGCCTGAATTGACCTTAAGCAGATGCGAACGATTCTGATTTACAAAAAATCCAGCACCGGCGCGGCTTCGCGGGCATTTGATCGAGTGCAAAGAATCGTCATCCGCTTTAGAATCTCAGGTTCCGAATAGAACCTTCGTAGCAAACCAACAAGACTGAAAGGATTCATCATGGCACATACCCTTCCGGCACTGCCTTACGATCTGGACGCGCTGGCGCCCACCATCTCCAAGGAGACCCTGGAATATCACTACGGCAAGCACCACCAGACCTATGTGACCAATCTGAATAACCTGATCCCGGGCACCGAATTCGAAAACCTGTCCCTGGAAGACATCATCAAGAAGTCCTCCGGCGGCATCTTCAACAACGCTGCGCAGATCTGGAACCACACCTTCTACTGGAACGGCCTGACCCCGAAGGGCCAAGGCGCTCCGAGCGGCGCGCTGGCTGACGCCATCAACGCCAAGTGGGGTTCGTTCGACGCCTTCAAGGCCGAGTTCACCAAGCAAGGCCTGGCCAACTTCGGTTCCGGCTGGACCTGGCTGGTCAAGAAGGCCGACGGTTCGGTCGACATCGTCAACACCACCGGCGCCGGCACCCCGCTGACCACCGACAGCAAGGCTCTGCTGACCGTGGACGTGTGGGAACACGCCTACTACATCGACTACCGCAACGCACGCGCCAAGTATGTCGAAAACTACTGGGGCATCATCAACTGGGACTTCGTCGCGAAGAACTTCGCCTGATCAGCGTCCCATGCCTGATCGAAAGCCATCCGGCGCAAGCCGGGTGGCTTTTTTATTGCCTGCGCGGCGATGTGATCTTGCCCCCGTTTCACGGACACCCCTATAAGCGATTAACTATCGCAATAGGAGGTGGACGATGACCAAGAGCAAGGCAGGCAGAAAGGGGCAGGAGTTCAGCCTGGAGTTCAGGCAGCAGGCACTGTTGCGAGCGGCCACAGAAGGGGTAACCACGGTGGCTCGTGATCTGGGGTTGCAGCCTGCCCAGCTGTACAGTTGGCGCGCCCAGGCGCGGCGGCACGACCAGGACGATCAGGCACAACGCTTGGAGTTGGCCGAACATGCACGGCTCAAACGTGAAGTGGCGCGGCTGGAGGAGGAGAACGCTTTC
>WNDX01000107.1 GCA_009914615.1 Herbaspirillum frisingense | reverse complement strand
TTTGACTACATTGAGGTTGACTACAATCGGATCCGGCTGCACTCGACCCTGGGCTACCTCAGCCCAGAGCAGTACGAGCTGGCCAATGTCGCTTAGATAGGTGTCCGTAAATCAGGGGCAAGATCAACTGGCGCTGGCCGGCGGCGAGGACGGCATGGACCTGGTGCGCAAGATCGTGGCCGGCGCCGCCGAGCGCCTCACCGAGAACGGCGTGCTGGTGGTCGAGATCGGCAACGAGCGCGCCTTCGCCGAAGCCGCCTTCCCCGACCTCGAACTGACCTGGCTGACCACCAGCGCCGGCGACGACATGGTGTTCCTGCTGACGGCCGAGCAGCTGCAGCTGGGCTGAGCCATCCGCCAGCCTCTCCTTTGAATCCGAAACACCAATGATCCGTTTCCAGCAAGTCTCTCTCCAGCGCGGCGTCAAGCCGCTGCTGGAGAATGTCGATCTCACGCTCAACCCGGGCGACAAGATCGGCCTCATCGGCGCCAATGGCGCCGGCAAGTCCAGCCTGTTCGCCATGCTGCGCGACGAGTTGCATCCCGACCAGGGCAGTATCGATTTTCCGGCGCGCTGGCGCATGGCCTATGTGGCGCAGGAAACCCCGGCGCTGGATCGCGCCGCCATCGAATACGCCATCGATGGCGATGCCCACCTGCGCGCGCTGCAAGCCGAACTGGCCGAGGCAGAAGCCCAGCCCGACGGCGCGCACGACGGCAACCGCATCGCCGAACTGCACACCGCGCTGGCCGATGCCGACGCCTACACGGTGCGTTCGCGCGCCGAGCAACTGCTGCTGGGCCTGGGTTTTTCGCTGGAGCAGATGGCGCGTCCGGTGGCCAGTTTCTCGGGCGGCTGGCGCATGCGCCTGAACCTGGCGCAGGCGCTGATGTGCCCGTCCGACCTGCTGCTGCTGGACGAACCCACCAACCACCTGGATCTGGACGCCATCATCTGGCTGGAAGACTGGCTGAAGCGTTACGAAGGCACGCTGCTGATCATCTCCCACGACCGCGACTTCCTCGACGGCGTGGTCAACGTGATCGTGCATATCGACGATCGCAAACTCAAGCGCTACTCCGGCAACTACAGCAGCTTCGAGCGCCAGCGCTCGGCCCAGCTGGAGCTGATGGCCGGCATGATCGAGAAACAGCAGCGCCAGCGCGCCCACCTGCAGTCCTTCATCGACCGCTTCAAGGCCAAGGCCACCAAGGCGCGCCAGGCGCAAAGCCGCATGAAGGCGCTGTCCAGGATGGAGGAACTGGCGCCGCTGCGCGCAGCCGCCGAATTCTCGTTCGAATTCCGCGAACCGCTGTCGGCGCCCAATCCGCTGCTGGTGATGGAAAAGGTCAATGCCGGTTATCACATCGAAGGCAAAGGCAACGAGCCGGATCAGGAAAAGATCATCGTGCACGGCATCGATTTCTCGCTGCAGAACGGCCAGCGCATCGGCCTGCTGGGCGTGAACGGCGCCGGCAAATCGACGCTGATCAAGACCGTCGCGGGCGAGATCGATCCGCTGTCCGGCACTGCGCGCCTGGGCAAGGGCCTGGTAATCGGTTACTTCGCCCAGCACCAGGTCGAAATGCTGCGTCATGACGAATCGCCGCTGTGGCACCTGACGAGGCTGGCGCCCGACGTGCGCGAGCAGGAGCTGCGCAACTTCCTCGGCAGCTTCAACTTCAACGGCACCATGGCCAGTTCCAGCATCGCGCCCTTCTCCGGCGGCGAAAAGGCGCGCCTGGCGCTGGCGCTGATCGTCTGGCAACGCCCCAATCTGTTGCTGCTGGACGAACCGACCAACCACCTGGATCTGGAAACCCGCGAAGCCCTGACCATGGCGCTGGCCCAGTTCGAGGGCACGCTGGTGCTGGTGTCCCACGATCGCCACCTGCTGCGCGCCACCACCGATCAGTTCCTGATCGTGGCCGACGGCAAGCTCCAGCCCTTCGACGGCGACCTGGACGATTACAAGGACTGGCTGTTCAAGACCAAGCTGGCGGCACGCAACGACGCGGCGCCGGCTGTGCCCATGCCGTCCGCCGCCAAGGCCGACGAGCCGGCGGCGGCAGTCGATCGCAAGGAGCAGAAGCGCCTGGAAGCCGAGCATCGGCAAAAGATGTCGGCGCTGAAGAAGCCCATCGAAACGCGCATCAAGCGCCTCGACGAGCAGATCGCCAAACTCAACGCGCGCAAGGCCGAGATCGATGCGCGCCTGGCCAGCCCGGACATTTACGACGCCGACAAGAAGGAAGAACTGAAGACGCTGATCACCGATCAGGCCTATTGCGCCAAGGAGCTGGATCAACTGGAAAACGAGTGGCTGGAGCAGCAGGAAGCGCTGGAACAGCTCCAGGCTTGAATCGCAGCGCCCGTGGCTGGGCCTGGAACCAGACTTGGCATAAACTTTCTACATCAATGTCTTAAACGAGCCCTTGCAGTTCGGCAAAACGAGGGCATCATTGCGGCCTGGCTGCATTTTCAGCGGCACCTGTTTTCGAAAGGAAATCCACGAATGAGCAAGAACATCAAGAAATGGCTGCTGGCGACTGCCGGCGTGGCGCTGCTGGCAAGCAGCCTGTCGGCCTCGGCCGCGGATCTGCTGCAATCGGTGAAGAGCAGCGGCACCCTGAAGGTGGCGCTGGAAGGCAACTATCCCCCGTTCAATTTCAAGGATCCCAAGACCGGCCAGTTGACCGGTTTTGAAGTGGACGTCGCCAACCTGCTGGCGGCCAAGCTGGGCGTCAAGCCAGTGTTCACCACCACCGAGTGGAGCGGCATCCTGGCGGGCCTGGGCGCCGGCAAGTACGACGTGATCATCAACCAGGTCGGCATCACCGACGAGCGCCAGAAGGCCTTTGACTTCTCCGATCCGTACACCCTCTCCAGCGCCCAGCTGATCGTGCGCAAGGACGAGACCCGCCAGTTCAAGAGTCTGGATGACCTGAAGGGCAAGAAGCTCGGCCTGGGCCAGGGCACCAACTTCGAGCAGAAGGCCAAGAGCGTGCCGGGCATCGATGTGCGCACCTACCCGGGTTCGCCGGAATATCTGGCTGACCTGGCCGCCGGCCGCATCGACGCCGCGCTCAACGACAGCCTGCTGGTCGGCTACATCCTGAAATCGACCCAGTTGCCGCTCAAGGGCGGCAACCCGATCGGCGAGGTGGACAAGATCGGCATCCCGTTCCGCAAGGGCAATCCGGAGTTCAAGGCCGCGCTGAACAAGGCCCTGGCCGATATCAAGGCCGACGGCAGCTTCAAGCAAGTGTCTGAAAAGTGGTTCAGCATTGACGTAAGCCAGCCGCCGAAAGCACAATAAGGCGCGCCGGGCCGGCCGCCGCGTGACTTCGGTTGCGCGGCGGGCCGGCCGGCCGACCGAACTGCTTCCCGTCGCGCCGGCATGGCGCCCCGAAGCAGGCCTGCCTATCCCCGCTATCCTCGCATCGCGGGGATAATTTTTTATATCGAATGCCTATGGAAATCCTCGAACTGCTGCAGCAAGCCGCCCCCACCCTGGCCAAGGGCGTGGGCTACACCCTGCTGTTCGCGTTGGCATCGATGGTGGGCGGTCTGGTATTGGGCTTCGTGCTGGCGGTGGCGCGCATCGTGCCCTGGCGCCCGATCCATTGGCCGGCCGCGGTGTATGTCGGCCTGATGCGCGGCACGCCGCTGCTGGTGCAGATCTTCGTGGTGTACTACGGCCTGCCCGGCCTGGGCATCGATTTCTCGCCGCTGACCGCGGGCGTGCTGACACTGAGCCTCAATGCCGGCGCCTATCTGTCGGAAAGCCTGCGCGGCGCCATCCTGGGCGTGACGCGCGGCCAGTGGAATGCCGCCTACAGCATCGGTCTCACCTACTTCCAGACGCTGCGCTACATCATCGTGCCGCAGGCGGTTCGCATCGCCGTGCCGTCGATGAGCAATACGCTGATCAGCCTGATCAAGGACACCTCGCTGGTATCGGTCATCACCGTCACCGAGCTGATGCTGGCGACCAAGGAAGTGATCGCGGTGACCTTCCGCCCGCTGCCGCTGTACATCGCTGCGGCCGGCATCTATTGGATCCTGAGCCTGGGCTTCGAGGCCTTGCAGCACCGGCTGGAGAAAAAGCTGGGGAAGGCACACCAAGTGTGACGCCGGCGCGAACCGCGCGTCGGGTCGCGCCAAAAGAAAAAGCCCGGACGCGCTTTTCGTCCGGGCTTTTATTTTCATACAATCGGCGTGGCGCCGGAATTTTTCCCGTTGCCAGGCATCAACGCTTGACGCGGTAGATGTCCTGACCCACTTCGTTGATCTGGCGGCGCAGTTCGCGACGCTCATCGGGACTGAGCTTGCCGTTGCGGCGCTGTTCCTGCTCGCTGGCCATCTGGTTGCGATGATCCTGCGCATTGAATTCGCCGCCGTGCTGCCGGAAGTCGCCGCCAGGCTGGCCGGACATCTGCCGACCGCCGGGTGGCGGTCCCGCCAGCGAGGCGGACACCGCTCCCAGCGCCAGCATCGCGGCCAGACAGAGCTTGTTGACGACAGCAATCTTCATAACGCGTTTTTCCAAATACAGAGAATCAAATTCAAGAATACTTTTGATGTTACGTTCGACTTGATTCCAGTGTAGGCCGCAGGCCGCGATGGTATAAGATGATTAAGGTAAGGTATGTAACAGTTTGTAATGAATACTCGACCGCGGCTTGCTCAAAATCGCGGAGACGCTACCATAGGCACCATGAACTCGACCAACGGCAACAATACTAATACGACAACTTCCGCCAATCAATTCAAAGTGTTGGTGGTGGATGACGATATCCGCCTGCGCGACCTGCTGCGCCGCTATCTGACCGAACAAGGCTTCAACGTGGTGACCGCGGAAAACGCGCAGGCCATGAACAAGCTGTGGATCCGCGAACGCTATGATCTGCTGGTGCTCGACCTGATGCTGCCCGGCGAAGACGGCCTGGCCATCTGCCGCCGCCTGCGCGGCGCCGGCGACCAGACCCCGATCATCATGCTGACCGCCAAGGGCGAGGACGTGGACCGCATCATCGGCCTCGAAATGGGCGCCGACGACTACCTGCCCAAACCCTTCAATCCGCGAGAGCTGGTGGCCCGCATCAATGCGGTGCTGCGCCGCAAGGGCCCCGACGAACTGCCCGGCGCGCCCTCGGAAACCCCGGAGACCTTCGAGTTCGGCGATTTCGTGCTGGATCTCGGCACCCGCACGCTGAACAAGAGCGGCGAAACGATTTCCCTGACCACCGGCGAATTCTCGGTGCTCAAGGTGTTCGCCCGCAACGCGCGCCAGCCGCTGTCGCGCGAGAAGCTCATGGAAATGGCGCGCGGCCGCGAATACGAAGTGTTCGATCGCAGCCTGGACGTGCAGATCTCGCGCCTGCGCAAGCTGATCGAACCCGATCCGGCCAACCCGCTGTACATCCAGACCGTGTGGGGCCTGGGCTACGTCTTCATCCCTGAAGGAAAGCCGCGCTGATTTCCCGCTTCACCTCCACCGCCGAACCGCAGGCCGTTTGCCGATGAAAGTCCGCTCCCAATCAGGATGGTTTAGCAACGGCCTGTTCTGGCGCACCTTCTTCCTCCTGACCTTCCTGATCACCGCCAGCATGGTGGCGTGGGTGGCCAGCTTCCGCATGGTCGAGCGTGGCCCGCGCGCGGAGCAGCTGGCCGCGCAGATCGTCTCGGTGGTCACCATCACCCGCGCCGCGCTGACGCACTCGGCGCCGGAGATGCGGCGCGAGCTGCTGTTCGACCTGGCCAGCAATGAAGGCATCCGCATCTATCCGCTGGAAAAATCCGACAAGATCGTCCCGCCGGAAGACTCGCCCATCGTTCCCGAGCTGGAGTACTACGTGCGCCAGTCGCTGGATGAAAACACCCTGTTCGCCTCCAGCGTCAACGACGTGGAAGGCTTCTGGATCAGTTTCAACATCGACGACGACCAGTACTGGCTGATGCTGGACCGCGGCCGGCTGGATCGCACCTCCGGCCTGCAATGGCTGGGCTGGGGTTCGATCGCGCTGTTCCTGTCGCTGATCGGCGCGGTATTCATCTCGACCCTCATCAACCAGCCGCTGGCGCGCCTGACGGCGGCCGCGCGGGCCATCGCCAAGGGCCGCCAGACCGATCCGCTGCCTGAATCGGGGCCGACCGAGATCGAGGAGGCCAACCGCAGCTTCAACCAGATGGTGGCCGATCTGAACCGCGTCGAATCCGACCGCGCGCTGATCCTGGCCGGTATTTCGCACGACCTGCGCACACCGCTGGCGCGCATGCAGCTGGAAGTCGAGATGGCCAATCTCTCCGACGAGTCGCGCGACGGCATGCATTCCGACCTGGCGCAGATGGACAGCATCATCGGCCAGTTCCTGGACTACGCCAAACCCTTCGATGCCAGCAACCTGGAAACCATCGACCTGGCAGCGCTGCTGCATGACGTGACGGCCAAGGCCACGCGCCTGTCCGACGTCAAGATCAGCACCGCCATCGCGCCCGACAGCGAGATCGCCGGCAACGGCACCGAACTGGCGCGCGTGTTCAGCAACCTGGTCGAGAACGCCCGCCGCTACGGCAAGACGCCCGGCACGGATTGCGCGGAAATCGATCTGCACAGCCGCATCGAAGGCCATAGCGTGATCGTGGAAGTGGGCGACCATGGCCCCGGCGTGCCGGACAGTGAATGCGAACGCCTGCTGCGCCCCTTCACCCGTCTGGACACGGCGCGCAGCCAGGCCAACGGCTCCGGCCTGGGCCTGGCCATCGTCAATCGCATCGTGCTGCGCCACAACGGCAAGCTGGCCTTGAAGGGCCACGAAGAAACCCACGGCGGGCTGCTGGTGCAGATCACCCTGCCGCTGCGCCATCATCGCCGCCATGCTTGAGCGATCCGTCGCCGCTGCGGCATGGGTGGCGCTGGCCGGCCTCCCCGCCCTGGCCATGGCGCAAACCTATGTCGATCGCAATCTAAGCGTCTCGCCGGCAGCGCGCGAGGGCAGCCGCCCTATCGTCATCATTTCGCCGGTGCAACCGGCGCCCCCGCCTCCACCCGGCCCCGCCGCGCAAAAGAAAGGCCCGGTCGGCTCCTATGCCTCGGACGCAGCCGGCCCCGATATCCGTGCCAAGAATGCCGATTACACGACGCAATTCCGCGTGATCGAACAGGTGCCGGCCGGCTCCACCATCAACAAGGTGGCGTGGCGCTATGGCGTGGCAAGCAAACCGACGGGATTCGAAGCCTTGCTGTGCTGGCAGGACGCAGGCATGTGCTGGTCGGTGACCGACGCCAGCAGCGGCAGCACCGATTTCTTCAACGGCAAGGACGCCCGTCGGCCCTTCATCCTCTACTACCGGGTCAAGGGCAGCGGCCATCTGCCGGGCGGGTGGGTCAAGGGGGATGTGAACCAGGTGATCGTCACCTACGACGTCCCGGGCTAACACAGCAAAAAGGCAGCATGCCGCGGCCCGTCCGGGCCGGGCGTTCTCAGTTGGCGTAATCGTCGATCTCGCGCGACTTCTGCAAGGCATCGTCGATGCGCTCCACCGCAATCACCTTCAAGCCTTCGATCTGCTGCTTGGGCGCATTCGCCTTGGGAATCACCGCGATCGAGAAGCCCAGCTTGGCGGCCTCGCGCAAGCGCTCCTGGCCACGCGGCGCCGGACGGATCTCGCCGGCCAGGCCGACTTCGCCGAACACCACCAGGCCACGCGGCAGCGGCTTATTGCGCATCGAGGAGTTGATCGCCATCAGCACCGCCAGGTCGGCCGCCGGTTCGGTGATCTTGACGCCGCCCACCGCATTGATGAACACGTCCTGATCGAAGGCGGCAATGCCGGCATGACGATGCAATACCGCCAGCAGCATGGCCAGGCGGTTCTGTTCCAAGCCAACGGACAGGCGGCGCGCGTTGGGCACGTGCGAACTGTCCACCAGCGCCTGGA
Source organism: Herbaspirillum frisingense (assembly GCA_009914615.1). Taxonomy (GTDB): domain Bacteria; phylum Pseudomonadota; class Gammaproteobacteria; order Burkholderiales; family Burkholderiaceae_D; genus Herbaspirillum; species Herbaspirillum frisingense_B. The sequence goes on along the minus strand of WNDX01000107.1, from coordinate 9,064 downwards.
TCTCCACCAGTAGCGGTCGCGTGCCTTCCTGCGTCACCATGACGCAGGAGCCGGGCACCTGATTCTCATGCTGCGAGAGAAATAGCGCCGACGGGTTGGACACGCCCTTCAAGCCCTTCTCGGTCATCGCAAACACTCCGAGCTCATTGACCGCGCCGAAGCGGTTCTTGAACGCGCGCACCAGGCGGTAGCTGGAATGCGTATCGCCCTCGAAATACAGCACCGTATCGACGATGTGCTCCAGCACGCGCGGACCGGCCAGCGCGCCTTCCTTGGTCACGTGGCCGACCATGATGATGGTGGTGCCCGAGGTCTTGGCCGCGCGCGTCAACTGCGCCGCGCATTCGCGCACCTGGGCCACCGAACCGGGCGCCGAGGTCAGCGCGTCGGAATAGATGGTCTGGATGGAATCGATCACCGCCACTTCCGGCTTGTGCTCGGCCAGGGTCGCCAGGATCTTTTCCAGCTGGATCTCGGCCTGCAACTGCAGGTCGCGTGCATCCACCGCCAGCCGCTTGGCGCGCAGCGCGATCTGCGAGCCCGATTCTTCGCCGCTCACGTAGAGCACTTTCTTCAGCTTGGAGATGTTGGCCAACGCCTGCAACAGCAGCGTCGATTTGCCGATGCCCGGGTCGCCGCCGATCAGCGCCACGCCGCCCGGCACCAGGCCACCGCCCAGCACGCGGTCGAACTCCTCGATGCCGGTGCCGAAACGCGGCACGTCGATCGCCTCGATGTCGGCCAGGCTCAGCACCGGCGCGGTTTGCGCCAAGCCTTGCGGCTGTGCCGAATAGCGGTTGCCGCCGGCCGGCTCGATCAGCGTCTCGACCAGGGTGTTCCATTGTCCGCAGGCCGGGCATTGCCCCGCCCATTTGTTGCTGATGCCGCCGCACTCGGTGCAGGTGTAATTGGTCTTGAGTTTCGCCATCGTCGCCTTACCGGTCTTTCCTGATCATTGCTGGTTATTCCACTTCGCGCACCGCCACCCGGGGGGCCAGCGCGCACATCAATTCATAGCCGATGGTGCCGGCGGCAAACGCCACCTCGTCGATCGGCAGGTTCTCGCCCCACAGCTCCACGCGGCTGCCCACGCGGGCCCCGGGAACCTGGGTCAGATCGACCGCCAGCATATCCATCGACACCCGGCCCACGGTGCCGGTCTTGACGCCATCGACGATCACCGGCGTGCCGTTGGGCGCGTGGCGCGGATAGCCGTCGGCATAGCCGCAGGCCACCACGCCGACCTTCATCGGCTTGTCGGCCACGAAACGGCTGCCATAGCCGATCGCCTCACCCGGCATGATGTCCTGCACGCCGATGATCTCGCTTTCCAGGGTCATCGCCGCGCGCAAGCCGAAATCGGCCGCGCTGCCGCCGCCCGGCGTGCCGCCGTAGAGCATGACGCCCGGGCGCACCCAGTCGAACGCCAGCTCGCCGTGCAGCAGGTCGGCGGCCGAATTGCACAGGCTTTTCGGCCCTTCCAGCCCCTCGCTGCCGGCATTGAAGCGCCTGAGCTGCTCCTGCAACGACAGGCCGGGATTGCCGGCGTCGTCGGCGTTGGCAAAGTGGGTCATCATGGTGATGCTGCGGATCGCAGGGATCTTCTTGAGCCGCTCGTAGGCCGCGCGGTAGGCGTCCGGTTTGAACCCCAAACGATTCATGCCGCTGTTCATCTTCAGATGGGCATGCAGGCCGGCATCGGTCTTGAAGGCCTCCAGCAAGGCGATCTGTTCTTCGCAGTGGACGGCGAACTGGATGTCGTGGCGCGCCAAGAGCGGCAGATCGTCGGCGTCGAAGAAGCCCTCCAGCAGCAGGATGGGCTTGGTCCAGCCCATTCCGCGCAGGCGCACGGCATAATCGACCTCGATCAGGGCCAGGCCGTCAGCCGCCGCGAAGCCGCGCAGCGCGCGCTCCAGGCCATGACCGTAGGCGTTGGCCTTGACCACGCCCCAGACCCGGGCCTTGGGGGCATGGGCGCGGGCGACGGCCAGATTGTGTTGAAGCGCGGAAATGCTGATGGAGGCGACGATCGGTCTTGGCATGATGTCCTGATGCGTTGTAGGCGGCGGGCGGAGACAGGCAATGCGCAATGCGCACCGCGCGGCACGGGCCCGCCATGGGCCTGCTTGTCGCGGTTCGCCCGGAAGTTTTTGCCCAGCGGGGAACAAGCGGGCATTTTACCGGACGAACATCTTTCTGGTTTGACTTATAACGGAGACGTCATGGTTTCATGGTATAAAGCTAGCCGGACCTAATTTGTTACATTTTGGACAGGGATGAATCGCGGTTTTTACACCATCATGGCGGCGCAATTCTTTTCGTCGCTCGCCGATAACGCGCTGCTGATCGCCGCCATTTCCCTTCTCGCCGAAATGCATTCGCCCGCGTGGATGACGCCGCTGCTCAAGCTCTTCTTCGTGCTCTCCTACGTGCTGCTGGCCGCTTTCGTGGGCGCTTTCGCCGACGCCTTCCCCAAGGGCAAGGTGATGCTGATCACCAATATGATCAAGATCGTCGGCTGCGGCATGATGTTCTTCACCGTCCATCCCCTGCTGGCCTATGCGGTAGTCGGATTCGGCGCGGCGGCCTACTCTCCGGCGAAATACGGGATCCTCACCGAGCTGCTGCCACCGGAAAAACTGGTAGCCGCCAACGGATGGATCGAAGGCCTGACGGTCGGCTCCATCATCATGGGAACGGTACTGGGTGGCGCGCTGGTCAATCCGCATATCGCCGCCATCATCCTCAGCTTCGATTTCCCCCTCGTTGATCTCCCCGTCGATACGCCCACCGAAGCGGCACTCTGCATCATCTCCGTCATCTACATCATTGCCGCGCTGTTCAATCTCAGCATCCCCGATACTGGCGCCCGCTACGAACACCAGGAACGCAACCCCGTCCGCCTGATCATCGACTTCGCCGGCTGCTTCAGCACGCTGTGGAAGGACAAGCTGGGCCAGATCTCGCTGGCGGTGACCACGCTGTTCTGGGGCGCCGGGGCGACGCTGCAGTTCATCGTGCTGAAATGGGCGGAAAAATCGCTGCACATGCCGCTGGACAAGGCCGCCATCCTGCAAGGCATCGTTGCCGTGGGCGTGGCGCTGGGCGCAATGGGCGCGGCCCGTTTCGTGCCGCTGAAGAAATCGCTGACGGTGATGCCGCTGGGCATCATCATGGGCATCGTGGTGATGTTGATGACCACCACCACCTCGATCTGGATCGCCTATCCGCTGCTGGTGATCATCGGCGCGCTGTCCGGCTATTTCGTGGTGCCGATGAACGCCCTGTTGCAGCACCGCGGCCACGTGCTGATGAGCGCCGGCCACTCGATCGCGGTACAGAATTTCAATGAAAACCTCTCGGTGCTGACCATGCTGGTGCTGTATGCCTTCATGGTGCGCATGAACCTGGACGTCAATACGGTGATCATCATCTTCGGCTCCTTCGTTGCCGGGATCATGTACCTGATCATGCGCCGCCACGCCGCCAATCAGCGCGAACACGACTCGCTGGCCCTGATCGGCGAAGACAAGCACCACCACTGAGTCGGCGGCTGCCGCAGCCGCGGCAGCACGGCCGCCACCACCTCCAGGCATCAAACCCGCACGACCGCGTGCCTGACGCTCTCCTGGGCGCGCTGTTGCCAATGAGCGGGCACGACAAACCCGCGCTCGACCTCGACCACCTCGTCGTCCTCGCCGCTCAGAGACCGGCAAACCGCCACCATCACGGGCGCATCCTCGGCGACGAAACGCGTCTCCAGCTCGGCCAGCAGGCCCGGCAATCCCAGCGTACGCGCCCTCTGCGCACGCGCCGGCGCCAGCCACTCCAGACGGGGCAACAACAGGAAGCACGAGTTCTGGTCATAGCGGGCCGGCAAACCGCTGGCATCGCTCCAGAAGCCCCTGCAGTGATCCTCTGCGATACCCATGGCCGGCGGCAGCGCCACCGGAATACCATCGCGATAAAACAGCCATCCCTTGACCAGCGCCCCGGCCGACGCCACCGGCGCGGGCAAGACCGCCGCCGCGGCCGGATGGCGCGACAGCATCAGTTGCTGCTGCATGATCTTGCGCATCTTGCGCCCTAGGGAGTCGGCCAGGTTGGGGCCGACGAAGGCGTCGGCCAATGCGCCGGTCGCGCCGGACAGGCGCGGCGCAGGTTCCAGCAGGTAGAACTTGGTGGCGAATTCCCAGTGCTCCAGGCCGCCATCGGCAAGCACACCGGGACGCCTCACCAGGAAATCGAATTCGCCCAGCGTCTCGCGCGTGGCGCCGTCATTGCGCACCTGCAGGTTGGCCGCCACCAGTTGGCCTTGCCGTTCGAGGTAGAAGCCCAGCAGCTTTTCCGCATAGCGGCCCAGGCGGCCGGAAGGCTGGCGTTCCATGTGCGCATGCAAAGCCTGATTCAACGCCGGATCCTGCTGCAAACCGTTCAGCCAGGCCGCGACCTCGTCGGAAACCGGCCCTAGCGAGGCGATGCGGCCCTCCCAGCAGGCGGCCTCGGCGGCCATCAGATCCGGAGAATCCAGCAACCAGGCCAGCGCCCGTACATGCGGATCGCGCAACGCCGGCCAGCGGCGCTGGAAGCGCTCCTGCTGGCTCAGCGAGACGTCCTGCGCTGCAAGGCCGAGGCTGCCGCCCATGACGTCAGCCAGGCTGGCGCTGGTAGGTGCTCATCGCCAGGCACAGATCGGCCCAGGTCTTGCTCTTGTCGTTGAGCGTGCGCAGCAGATAGGCCGGATGGTAGGTCACCACCAGCGGCAAGTCCTGGTAGCGATGCACGGTGCCGCGCAGGCGCGACACCGGGGTGGAGGGATCCATGCCCAGCAGCGAGATCGCCGCGGTCTTGCCCAGCGCCACCAGCACGGTGGGCTGGATCAGGGCGATCTGGCGCTGCAGATAAGGCAGGCAGGATGCCACTTCCTGCGGCGACGGCGGCCGGTCGCGGCCGTTGTCGTCGGTCGGGCGGCATTTGACGATGTTGCCGATATAGGCGTTGTCGCCGCGCTTCAGGCCCATGGCCATCAGCATGTTGTCGAGCAGCTTGCCGGCCGGGCCGACGAAGGGCTCGCCCTGGATATCCTCGTTGCGCCCCGGGCCTTCGCCGATGAAGAGCCACTTGGCTTTTTCATCGCCGACGCCGAACACGGTATTCTTGCGGCCGTTGCACAGGCCGCAACGACGGCAGTCGGAAACCGTCTCTTTCAACTGCGCCCAATCCATGGCGGCGATCTTGGCGACCATCGGATCGGCCTGGACCGGCGCTTCCTCATCGTTGTCGTCATCCGGAATCAGAACCGGCTCCATCGAAGAAGCAAAGTCCATCTCGTCCAGCCAGGACGGCGGGCCGCCCTCATCCTCGACCGGCGCGGTGCGACGTTCAGGTGGACGCGCCGCGGGCGGCGCCATCGCGGGCGCCGGCGTCGGGGCTGGACGCTGCGCAGGCGCCGGCGCGGCCGCCGCAAGCGCCTCATCGGGCACCGTTTCCACCGGCGCACGCACCGCAGGACGCTGAGCCGGCGCCGGCGCTGCTTCGGGTTCCGCCGCGGCCAATGCCTGCGGCGCTTCCTGCGCGACGACCTCTTCCACCGCCAACTCGCGGCGCACCCACACCGGGCCGATGCCCAGTGCATCCAGCAGTTCCAGCGAAGAGCCGAAGCCGCTTTCCTGTTTCAATTCTTCGCTCATAGCGGCAGGCTCATGACGATCGCCCCTTCGCGGGCATTGTTGGCGGCCGGATAATAATTCTTGCGCCGGCCGATCTCGGAAAATCCATAACGCTTGTACACCTTGATCGCATGCGTATTGGACTCGCGCACTTCCAGCAGCATGGTGCGCATGGCATGCCGGCGGCCCACCGCCGTGGACTGATCCAGCAGCATCCGGCCCAGCCCCTTGTGCTGGTGCGCGGCGGCCACGCTGATATTGAGCAGATGCGCCTCCTCCACCGCCAGCATGACCAGGAAATACCCCAGCAGCTGATTGGACGCATCGCGCAGCGTCTGCGCCTGATAGCCGCTGTAGAGCGAATCGACGAAGTTGCCGCGGGTCCAGGGATGCGAATAGACGGCGTTTTCGATCTCTACCACGGCGTCGATCTCTTCCACCGTCATCGGCGCGAACTGCAAGGCGCCGTAGTGTGCATGGCGCGCGACCTGCGGCCGAACGTCCGCCGCCGTCATCGCGCGGTTCCCTTCAGGGCGTCGCGCACCTCGCGCTCGGCGGTGGTCAACGCGACCTTGTTGCGCAGGTAGAACGGCTGCGCATCCTCGGCCGGCAAGGCGCGGCCCTGCGCGAAATGGTATCGCCCCAGCGTCGCCACATGGCGGGCATGCGGCATGCATTGCGGATAGGTCGCGGCGAATTCGCGCGCGCAGAATTCGGGCGTGAAATGCGCCGCATACATCGTCAAACCGTTGCCGCAAGCGACCGGCCGGCCGGCGGTGGCGACTTGCTCGGCCGCCGAGAGCGCGGCCCCGGCCAGTGCCTCCCAGCCACCGTCTTCGCGGGCGCGGTAACGCGCCCAATACACTTCGCCCATGCGGGCATCGAGAATGGCGAGTACGTCACCGGCATCGGCCTGCTGCGCGCGGCAAGCCTGGGCGGCCGCTTCCAGCGTCACCACCGGCACCACCGGACGGTCGGTGCCGAAGGCCAGGCCCTGCACCACGCCGCACGCGGTGCGCACGCCGGTGAATGAACCGGGGCCGACGCCGAAGGCCAGCGCATCGCAGGCGGCCAGCGCAATGCCGGCATCGGCCAGCAACTGCTGGATCATGGGCAGGATGGAATCGGAGTGGGTCTGCGCGCCGGCGGATTCGCGCGCGATGAGCTCGCCCTTGTGCAGCAAGGCTGCCGATGCGAGCTCGGTGGATGTTTCAATGGCTAAAATCGTGGACATCCCGCTATTTTACCGTGAGGCGGGTATTTCTTCGGCTTGTTCACGTACGTCAGGGCGCGCTTTGCCCCAGCGCAAAACCGGGGTCGCCGAAGCGGGTAAAATAGCGACGCCATGTCCTACCAGAAATTAGACCAGACCAACCGCCGCCAGCTCGCCGAGGCGCTGCGCAACGACACTTGGGTCGTCGCCTGCCTGTGCGCGAACTGGTGCGGCAGCTGCCGCGAGTACGACGCGGCCTTCAGCGCCTGGGCGCAACGCTATCCGCAACACCATTTCGTGTGGATCGACATCGAAGACCAGGCCGATCTCGTCGGCGATCTCGACATCGACAACTTCCCCACCCTGCTGATCGAACGCGGTGCCACCGTGGCCTTCTTCGGCCCCATGGAACCCGACACCCGGCTGGCCGAGCGCATCCTGCTGGCGCAGATGGAAAAGAGCGACGGCGAACTCCAGCGCGAGGCCATCAGCTCGGAGGAGCGCCGCACCTGGCAGGAAGAATGCAGCCTGCTGGACAAGCTGGCCGACGTCATCTGACGCCGCCATGCGGGCTTTCTTTCCTTGCTAGGCCAGCCAGGGATCGGTTTCCGGATGCGGAAACCGCGCGCTGACGTAGTCCGCGAAGCTGCGCACTTTGGCCGACAACAGCCGTCGGCTGGGATAAGCCATCGACATCGACACCTGCCCCATATCAAAACCGGGCAGCACCCGCACCAGCTTTCCGCAGCGCAGGTCATCCCCCAGCGAATAAGAAGGGCGCAGCACGATGCCCATACCCGCCAGCGCAAAGTCGCGCAGCAGCACGCCGCTGTTGGACACTACCTTGCTCACCACTGGCACGTCCAGCACGCCATTCATGGTGTTCACATGCCAGTGATGGCGCAGGTATTCGTGCGAGAAGTTCAGGCAGCTATGGCGCGAGAGGTCTTCCGGCTGCTCGGGCGCGCCGTGCTTGGCCAGGTAATCAGGAGAAGCGCATAACACCACCTGCGCCACGCCCAGCTGGCGCACGATCATGCTGGCGTCGAACTTCTGCAAGCTGCTGAAGAAACCGATGTCGATGCCCTCCTCGACCAGATCAATGGCGCGGTCGGAGAGCGTGATGTCCAGCACCACCTCGGGATAGGCCTTGGAATAACCCGCTACCATCTCCCCCAATTGCGACTGGCCGAAGCCGGCATTCGAATAGATCGCCAACGTGCCGGTCGGCTTCTTGGTATCCAGCGACACCAGCGCCTCGGCATCGTCGATCTCGGCCAGAATCAGGCGCACCCGCTCCAGGTAAGCCTGCCCGGCTTCGGTCAGCGACAGGCGCCGCGTCGAACGGTTGAGCAGGCGCGTGCCCAGGTGCGCCTCCAGGTCGGCGATGAAGCGCGTCGCCACGGCGTTGGAAATCTCCAGGATCTCGGCCGCGCGCACGAAGCTGCCCTGCTCGACCACCTTGGAAAACACCCGCATTGATTGCAGCCGATCCATTTTCAAGTCCCCGATTGTTCCAGATTAGGAAATAGTCAATTCCGATTAAACCCATTTTTCTTTGCTTAGGCAATATTTACACTGCATGCATCGGTTGGCGGAACGCAACAAACCGCCTCCCGGCCCCGAAGGAACAGCACGCCGGCTAGCATGCGCGCGACATTTCCCATAAAGAGATGAATCGGCAAGGCGGCTGAGGGGATTTTTCAACTCACCCAGAAAGAAGGACAAGATCATGAACATCAAGAACATCCTGATTGCCGCATCCCTGCTGACCGCCGCCGGCGCCGCCATGGCCGAAGCACCGTATCCGCCGGAAACCCCGTTCACTTCGACCCAGACCCGTGCCGACGTCAAGGCTGAACTGCAACGCGCCCGCGCCAATGGCGAAGTCGCCGTCGGCAACGAATACCCCATCGTGCGCCAGGCCGAATCGCATCTGAGCCGCCAGCAAGTCCAAAGCGAAGCACAGCAAGCCAGCAGCGCCAAGGACCAGAACCTGTACAACGGCGCGTAATACCCATCTCGGCAGCACCCGCCTGGCCATGCACATGGCTTAGAGGCTGTTGCAAAATTAAATTTCGGGGCTGTTAACTTCCCCGACTTGATGTTAACTTCCTGTCTTGTTTTTCCTGACGGGATGCGATGCCTAAAGAACTTGTCGACGATGAATTGTGGTCACTCA
>WNDX01000106.1 GCA_009914615.1 Herbaspirillum frisingense | reverse complement strand
GCGCCTTCTATGCGATTCTTGTTCATCGGCTCGCGATTTACGCTCCACGCTTCCTTCCCACACTCGGTCACCCTCATGCAGTTGCGCTTCACTTCATTCACTGTGACCAGCTCATGGCGGGACTTGCACCCGCAGGAGTGCGCCCATGCTGGGCGCACAAAGAAAAAAGGGCCCATCTTGCGATGGACCCTTTATATCTGGTGCGGCTGGCAGGAATCGAACCCACGACCCCTTGGTTCGTAGCCAAGTACTCTATCCAGCTGAGCTACAGCCGCGAAAAATGAAATTATAGCAGCAAGCCGCTTTCAATGGGAAGTCCTTTTGCAAAATTTCCATTTGCGCAACGAAAAATATCCAGTTCCAGCTTGTCCGGCGGCCCTTCCCTGCTCGCTTGCCGTGGATCAAGGCTCTTTGCCTGATGACCGAGTCACGCTTGCCGGATATCATTGTCCCTTTCCATTGTCTGCCTACGCCCGACATGCTTCACGATTCCATTTCCGGCGACCGTCACCAGGAAGCCTTGTCTCTTGCGGAAAAGATCCGCGAACAGGAACGCGCGCGCATCGCCCGCGACTTGCACGATGAGCTCGGTGCTCACCTGACCGGCATCAAGATGGCACTGGGCCAGTTGCGCGAAAGCCTGGCGCAGCCAGCCGGCATGGATAAGCCGCTGGAGCATGCGCAATACGCCGAAAAGCTGATCGACGAGGCCGGCGATGCCATGCACGGCATCATCGATGACCTGTGCCCGCCCATCGTGGAGTTCGGCCTGGCCGAGGCGCTGGAATGGCAAAGCCGCATGTTCACCCGCCAGACCGGCATCGTCTGCCGCCAGCGCTGCGCCGAGGGCCTGGAACAGCTCAACGAATTCGAAGTGATCAGCTTGTTTCGCATCGTGCGCGAAGCGCTCAACAACGTCGCCAAATATGCGCAAGCCGAAAACGCCACCGTCACCGTGGAACATGACGGCCAGATCCTGACGCTGCGCATCGAGGACGACGGCCGCGGCTTCGATCCGGCGGCCGCGGCGCGCGGCGGCAGCGGCCTGGGCAACATGCGGCGCCGGGCGCAGGCGCTGGATGGCACGCTGCAACTGGACACGGCGCCGGGCAAAGGAACGGCGATCCGGGTGGCGGTGCCTGTCGCGCACTGAGCGAACGCTATAGAATACGGCCTCGCCACACAGAGACAGAAGCCTCGCATCGCGCCCATGAGCAAGAAAGCCACCGCAGCCATCAAAGTGCTGATCGCCGACGACCACGCCATCGTCCGCGAAGGCTTGCGCCAGATCTGCGCCGGCACCAAGGACATCCTCGTGGCCGGCAACGCCGCCAACGGCCTGGAAGCCATCAAGCTGGCGCGCGTGGGCAACGGCGACGTGATGCTGCTGGACATCATCCTGCCCGACCGCAACGGCATCGACATCCTCAAGCAGATCCGCAAGGAACAGCCCACCCTGCCGGTGCTGGTGCTGTCCATCCACCGCGAAGACCAGTACGCGATCCGCGCCCTCAAGGCCGGCGCGGCCGGTTTCCTCAACAAGCAGGCGGCGCCGTCCGAACTGCTGGCGGCGATCCGCCAGGCCGCTTCAGGTCGCAAGTACATCAGCCCCTCGCTGGCGCAAGAACTGGCCAACCAGATCGGCTTCGATCACGAGACGCCGCTGCACGAAACCCTGTCCGACCGCGAGTACCAGACCATGGTCATGATCGCCTCCGGCAAGACGGTCAGCGACATCGCCGGCGAACTGCTGCTGTCGGTCAAGACCATCAGCATGTATCGCTCGCGCGTGCTGGCCAAGATGAAGATGCGCCACAACGCCGAACTGACCCATTACGCCCTCAAGAACAACCTGGTGGAATAAAAGAGACACTCTTTTCCCACCGGTTGAAGCAGTGTTTTTCTCCCCTTATTAAAAGCATTCACGGCAAAAACGCTGACGTAAAATGACTTCGTAATTTTTCGAGTCGCCCTTATGGGCGGCGCGAACCGGCCTGCACCGCATCGGGGACAGTCGTGCGGCCGGCGCACTGGTTGCCGTCCGGCCATGCCGCTCAAGCAAAGCTCGCAAACGCCGTTATCAGCAACAAGAATCCCTGTCGCTTTGATACGAAGAAGCCAACAATATTGTCAGCCGGCATGTCCAAGAAACCGTCCACGCTCACTCCCGTCGAGATCGCCCGCGAGGCTTTCCAGCGACTCGGCACGCGGCGCATCGCGCCCACGCCCGAGGCGTACCGCATCGCCTATGAAGAAATCCAGGGCGACACCCCGGAACTGAGCGCCGAAACCCTGCTAAGCAATTTCGCCGCCAAGCTGGCCAGGCAACCCGGCGAGAACGGCCTGCTGGGCACCCGGCTGGTGCGCGCGCAAGAGAACGGCGACTGGCTGGAATACGAGCGTCAGCTCAACGAATTCGCCGAGGAAAACTGGCAGAGCCGGCCCCTGGTGCCGCATGGCGAGTTGGTACCGGTAGACCTGGAGCGCCAGTTCATCCGCGACAGCAAGAAGGAAAAGATGCTGCGCGAAGTGCTGGCCCGGGTGCTGATATTCAACCTGCCTTCGCTGCTGGAAAGCGCGCCGGAGCTAGCCAACGAGTCGCGCAGCAGCGGCCAGGACCTGAAGACCGCGTTCTCCGAGCAGGCCATGAACGAGATCACGGCCCGCGTCAAACAGCTCAGCTTCCAGATCGAACTCAAGACCGACGACATGGCCCAGCAGCAGGAATTGCTGATGCGCCTGTTCCAGTTGCTGCTGGAAAACATCAACGGCCTGCTGGAGCAAGGCTCCTGGCTGTCGAGCCAAATCGAGACCGTGCAGACCCTGATCACAGGGCCGCTCAGCACCACCTCGCTGGCCGACGCCACCAAGAACCTCAAGGAAGTGATCTACAAACAGGGCCTGCTGAAGAACACCCTGTCCGAGGAAAAGGTGGTGGTCAAGAACATGATGCTGACCTTCGTGGATCGGCTCTCGGCGATGGTCTCCACCACCGACAATTACCAGCGCACCATCAGCGGCTTCTCGCAGCAGATCAGTCAGGCCGGCAATATCAGCGACTTGAACTCGGTGCTCAACGAGATCATGCGCGAAACCCAGACCGCGCAGGAAGAAGCGACCCGCTCGCGCGACGCCATGGAAGGTGCGCGCCAGGAAGTGGAGAAGGCCGAAGCGCGCATCCACACGCTGGAGCAGCAGCTGGTGCAGATGGGCGAGCTGGTGCGCGAAGACCAACTGACCGGCAGCCTGAACCGGCGCGGCATGGACGAATCGCTGGATCGCGAGATCACCAACGCCGAACGCCGCGAGACGCCGCTGTGCATCGCCCTGCTCGATCTGGACGACTTCAAGCGCATCAACGATACCCATGGCCATGCCACGGGTGACGAAGTGCTGGTGCACATGGTGCAGGTGATCCGCGAGACGCTGCGCAAGCTGGACGTGATCGCGCGCTTCGGCGGCGAGGAGTTCCTGGTGCTGATGCCCGAGACCGAGCCGCAGGATGCGGTGCAGATCATCACCCGCGTGCAGCGCGAGCTGACCAAGCGCATCTTCATGCATGAGAGCCAGCGCCTGCTGATCACCTTCAGCGCCGGCGTGGCCCTGTATCACAAGGGAGAGACCCAGGGCGACTTGCTCAAACGCGCTGACGTGGCGCTCTACAAGGCCAAGAACGCCGGCAAGAACCGCATCGTGTTCGCCGACCCGCCGGCACCGGACACCCTGCCCGCGGCCTGAACGGCCGCGCCGTCAGTACTGCCCCTCTCTCAGGCCGGGACTTGCTCCCGGCCTTGTTGTTTCTCGGCATGCGACCAGCTGCGCCAGCCGGCCACGGCCATGACCACGAACAACGCGTAGAGCATGGCCGTCAGCGTCAAGTGCTTGTAGAGATAGAGGCCGACGTAGAGTACGTCCACCGCGATCCACACCAGCCAGTTCTCGATCTTCTTGCGCGACAGCAGGAACTGCCCGGCCAGGCTGCCGGCGGTGAGGAAGCCGTCCATGTGCGGCACATCGGTATCGGTATAGCGATGCAGGAACCAGGACAGCACGAAGAAACCCACTGCCCATGCCGCCAACATCAGCGCCCAGCCGTTGCGATCCAGACGCGACACCTGCAGCGGACGATGCTGCTCGCCGCCGCGCAGCCACTGGTACCAGCCCCACACGGACACCGCCACGAACACGAACTGCAGGCCGGCATCGCCGTACAGGCGGGCGTCGGCGAACACGGCCGCATACAGCAGCGAAGCCAGGATGGAAAACAGCCAGGCCCAATGGTTCTGGCGGATATTGAGCCAGACCGTCAGCACCGACAACAGGAAGGAGACCAGCTCCAGCGGCGTGGTGCTGAGGCCGAACAGCGACAGCGGCGTATCGATGGTCATTCGGCGGCGCTCTGGAAATAAGGAAAAGAAAAGACAGTCATGCCGACGCGTGCCGGCGCATGCCTGATCGCGGCCGACGCGGCTAGCGCGCAGCCCGCGGCGATTCGCTGGCGGACTGGCCGGGCGCCACGGCGGGAACGGACACGCTATTGGGCTGCCCCGAACCGGGCATATAGGGATTCGGATTGGGCGAGGAAAACGGCTTGCCGGAAGCGCCGTCGAGCACCTGGATGAAAACCTCGTTCTGTTTGATCATCCCCAGCTCGAAACGCGCGCGTTCTTCGACCGCGCCCTTGCTCTGCTTCAGGTCATCGACTTCGGAGGCGAGCTTGGCGTTGCGCTCCTTGAGTTCGTCGTTCTTCTTGCGCGCCTGCTGGACCTGACGGTCGAGCTCCCAGACCTTGAACCAGCCGCCTTTCCCCAGCCAAAGCGGGTACTGGATCAGTACCAGCAGAAGGGACAGGCAAAGAATGATCAGGCGCATAGCCGGGAGCTCTCAGCGCGGCGCATGCCGTAGCACGCGCCGCTTGCTTCTTACTTCAGGTTGTAGAACGCGGAGCGGCCCGGGTAGGTAGCGATGTCGCCCAGATCTTCTTCGATGCGCAGCAGTTGGTTGTACTTGGCCATGCGATCCGAACGCGACATCGAGCCGGTCTTGATCTGCAGTGCGTTCATGCCAACGGCGATATCGGCGATGGTCGAATCCTCGGTTTCGCCCGAACGGTGCGAGATCACGGCGGTGTAGCCGGCGCGCTTGGCCATTTCGATGGCGGCGAAGGTTTCGGTCAGGGTACCGATCTGGTTGATCTTGATCAGGATCGAGTTGGCGATGCCCTTATCGATGCCTTCCTTGAGGATCTTGGTGTTGGTGACGAACAGATCGTCGCCCACCAGTTGCACCTTCTTGCCCAGGGTTTCGGTCAGCAGCTGCCAGCCGGCCCAGTCGTTCTCTGCCATGCCGTCTTCGATGCTGATGATCGGGTATTTGTCGCACCACGATGCCAGCAGGCCGGTCTTCTGCGCCGGGGTCAGCACCATGTTTTCGCCGGCCAGATGGTAGTTGCCGTCCTTGTAGTATTCGCTGGCGGCGCAGTCCAGGCCCAGCGCGATCTGGGTGCCCGGCTCGTAGCCGGCCTTCTCGATGGCTTCGATGATCAGCTTGATGGCTTCCTCGTGGCTGGCCACGTTGGGCGCGAAGCCGCCTTCGTCGCCCACGGAGGTTGCCAGGCCGCGATCGTGCAGGATCTTCTTCAGGGTGTGGAACACTTCGGCGCCGTAGCGCAGCGCTTCACGGAAGCTCGGTGCGCCCACCGGGATGATCATGAATTCCTGGATGTCCAGGTTGTTATCGGCGTGCGCGCCGCCGTTGATGACGTTCATCATCGGCACCGGCATCTGCATCGAGCCGCTGCCGCCGAAGTAGCGGTACAGGGGCAGGCCCGATTCCTCGGCGGCGGCCTTGGCCACGGCCATCGAGACGGCCAGCATGGCGTTGGCGCCCAGGCGGCTCTTGTTCTCGGTGCCGTCCAGGTCGATCAGGGTGCGGTCCAGGAAGGCTTGCTCATTGGCGTCCAGGCCCATGATGGCTTCCGAGATCTCGGTATTGATGTTTTCGCAGGCTTGCAGCACGCCCTTGCCGAAGTAGCGGCTCTTGTCGCCGTCGCGCAGTTCGATCGCTTCGCGCGAGCCGGTGGATGCGCCCGAAGGCACGGCGGCGCGGCCCAGCACGCCGGATTCCAGCAGCACGTCGCATTCCACGGTCGGATTCCCGCGGGAATCGATCACTTCGCGGCCGATAATATCAACGATTGCACTCATTCCAGATCTCCATCGAGGTTTTAAAAATTGTTGGCGGGTGCGGGCCCGGTGCGAGCGATCCAGGCGGACCGCCCCATAATGAAACGGCCGCCGGGCGGCAGCCGTTTCATGCGTGGTCAGGAAAAATTGTTTTCCAGGAAGCCCGCTTTTTTCACGATGCGATCCAGGTCGATCATCGTGCCCAGCAAATCCTTCATGCGCGCCAGCGGCACGGCATTGGGACCATCCGATTTGGCTTCGGCCGGGTTCGGGTGGGTTTCCATGAACACGCCCGAGACGCCGGTGGCGATCGCCGCACGCGCCAGCACCGGCACGAATTCGCGCTGGCCACCCGACGACGTGCCCTGGCCGCCCGGCAACTGCACCGAGTGGGTGGCGTCGAACACCACGGGGGCGCCGGTCTCGCGCATGATGGCCAGGCTGCGCATGTCCGACACCAGGTTGGTGTAGCCGAAGGACACGCCGCGTTCGCAGGCCATGAACTGGTCGGTCGGCAGGCCGGCTTCCTTGGCGGCGGCGCGCGCCTTGTCGATCACGTTGACCATGTCGTGCGGCGCCAGGAATTGGCCCTTCTTGATGTTGACCGGCTTGCCCGACTGCGCGCAGGCGCGGATGAAGTCGGTCTGGCGGCACAGAAAGGCCGGAGTCTGCAGCACGTCCACCACGGCGGCGACGGGCTTGATCTCGTCGATCTCGTGGATGTCGGTCAGCACCGGCACGCCGATTTCCTTCCTGACCTTGGCCAGGATCTCCAGGCCCTTCTCCATGCCCAGGCCGCGGAACGAGCTGCCCGAGGAACGGTTGGCCTTGTCGAAGGACGACTTGTAGATGAACGGGATGCCCAGTTCGCCGGTGATTTCCTTGAGCGTGCCGGCGGTGTCCAGCGCCATCTGTTCCGACTCGATGACGCAGGTGCCGGCGATCAGGAAGAACGGCTGGTCGAGGCCGACCTCAAAACCGCAGAGTTTCATGCTTTACCCTTTGCAGCCGCATCGTGGTGCGCCAGCGCGGCACGGATGTACGAAATGAACAGCGGGTGACCGTCACGCGGAGTGGACTTGAACTCCGGGTGATACTGCACGCCGATGTAGAACGGGTGAGCGTTCTCGCCCTGGCGCGGCAGCTCCATGATTTCGCACAGGTCTTCGGACGGCGTGCGCGCCGACACGACCATGCCGGCCTCTTCCACGCGGCCGAGATAAAAATTGTTCGCTTCGTAGCGATGGCGGTGACGCTCGGTCACGCTATCACCGTAGATTTCCGCAGCCAGCGTCCCCGGCTTGACGGCGCAGGTCTGCGCGCCCAGGCGCATGGTGCCGCCCAGGTCGGAATTCGCGTCGCGGCGCTCGACCTTGCCGTCGTGGTTCTGCCATTCGTCGATCAGCGCCACCACCGGCTGCTCGGTATCCGGATCGAACTCGGTCGAATTGGCCTTGGCCAGACCGGCCTTGTTGCGCGCGTATTCCAGCAGCGCCACCTGCATGCCCAGGCAGATGCCAAGATAAGGCACCTGGTGCTCGCGGGCATAGCGGGCGGCGGCGATCTTGCCTTCCACGCCGCGCTTGCCGAAGCCGCCCGGCACCAGGATGGCGTCGTACTTGGCCAGGGTATCGGTGCCGTTGGCCTCGATCTCCTCCGAGTCCAGGTATTCGATGTTCACGCGGCTGCCGGTATGGATGCCGGCGTGACGCAGCGCTTCGGTCAGCGACTTGTACGACTCGGTCAGATCGACATACTTGCCGACCATGCCGATGGTCACTTCGTGCGACGGATTGTTCTGCGCATCGATCAGCTTGTCCCACATCGACAGATCGGCGGCCTTCGGCGACAACCCCAGTTTTTCGCAGATGATGGTATCCAAACCCTGGTCGTGCAGCATCTGCGGAATCTTATAGATGCTATCTGCATCCCACACCGAGATCACGGCATCGGCGGCGACGTTGGAGAACAGCGAGATCTTGTCGCGTTCGTCGTCCGGGATGCGGCGGTCGGCGCGGCACAGCAGCGCATCCGGCGAGATGCCGATTTCGCGCAGCTTCTGCACGCTATGCTGGGTGGGCTTGGTCTTGAGTTCACCGGCCGAGGCCAGGAACGGCACCAAAGTCAGGTGCACGAAGGCGGTGGCGTTGCGGCCCGAGCGCAGGCTCAATTGGCGCGCGGCTTCCAGGAACGGCAGCGACTCGATGTCGCCGACGGTGCCGCCGATTTCCACCAGGGCAACTTCGTAGCCTTCGGCACCGCGATGGATGAATTCCTGGATTTCATTGGTGATGTGCGGGATCACCTGCACGGTCTTGCCCAGGTATTCGCCACGGCGTTCCTTGCGGATCACGGATTCATACACCTGGCCGGTGGTGAAGTTGTTCACCTTCTTCATCTTGGCCGAGATGAAACGCTCGTAGTGGCCCAGGTCGAGGTCAGTCTCGGCGCCGTCGTCGGTGACGAACACTTCGCCGTGCTGCAGCGGGCTCATCGTACCAGGGTCGACGTTGATGTAGGGATCGAGCTTGAGGAGGGTGACTTTGAGGCCGCGCGATTCGAGGATCGCAGCCAGAGACGCGGCGGCAATCCCTTTACCGAGGGAAGACACGACGCCGCCAGTGACAAATACAAACTTGGTCATTACAGATGAGTGCCGGACGGCACATGCGGGAAATTCAAATTATACCCCAAAAGCGCTCGTATTTTTACTCCCTGCTCCGATTAAGTGTCTCGCCGCCACGAAACTTGCATGGAAAAAACACGGCCCGCCGGGACCTCCCGTCTGGACCGGCCGCACCGGCATTGGTTCTGCCCTGCGGCCTACCGCCCTTCCCGCTCCAGCAGCTCGCCGATCATGCGATGCGTGGCCTGCGCCGCCGGCAGCGGCGCTTCCATCGGGAACAGATGGCCGCCCGCGATCTGCGTGAAATGCCGGCCGACCAGGCGCCGGGTGGCATCCAGCCCGGCCAGACGGCATTCCACCGAATCGCTGCCGCCGACGAAGCCGATCGGCACCGGGTATGGCCGCCGCAGCAATCGCCCCAGATGGTGCGGAATGGTGCGATAGACCGCCGTCTCGGTCTCGCGCGTGAAGCGCAGGCGCACGCTGCCGTCGGCATCGGCCTCCACGCCGTGCTGCACATAGTCGCGCAGGACGCGTTGCGGCCAGGCTGCGAACATGGCCTTGGCGGCGTAGTGCTGGTAGGCCGCCTCCATGTCGGGCCACACGTTGCGGCGCTTGACCGAGGCCACCGCCGGCGAGTGCCGGCTTTCGAACTTGAGCAGCTTGGACACGCGCAAGGCCTGGGCCCGCCAGCCGGCCACGATGGGCGAATCCAGCAGCACCACGCAACGCGCCAGATCGGGCCGCTTGCGCGCGGCCATCAGCGACAGGATGCCGCCCATGGAATGCCCCACCAGAATCACCGGCTCGCGGTAATTGCGCTCCAGTTCCTCCACCAGCTCGCGCGCCAGCTTGCGCCAGCCGTCATCGACCGGATAGCGCGGATTGTGCGCATGCATGGCCAGCGCGCGCACATCGTAATGCCGGCTGAGTTGTTCGAAAAACATGCCATAGGTGCCAGCCGGATAGCTGTTGGCATGCGCGAAATGCAGAATGGGCAGACTCATGGGAACACAGGGCGAAAGGCTCTGGCGGCAGCATAGCAAAACGCCGGACGCCGCGAGCGTGCTATTTTCCCGGATCGCGAAATGCCCGCCGAAAAACGCCTGGAAACGCAACGGACCGGCTGTTCAGCCCCCTCGTTGTGGCTCAGCGCCCGTACCAGTAACGCGGATGGGCCTGCCGGTAGGACTCGGCTTCCAGTTGGTCACCCAGGGTCATGATGATCGCGCCCGACTCGTCGGTGCGCAGGCGGCGGATACCCAGGCGCTGGTAGCGCTCATAGACTTCCGGCTTGGGATGGTTGAAACGATTGCGATAGCCGACCTGGAACACCCCCAGTTCCGGCCGCACAGCGCGCAGGAAGGGTTCGGTCGAGGAAGTGCCGCTGCCGTGGTGCGGCGCCAGCAGCACGGTCGATGGCAATTGCTCGGCCATGGGGCCGTGCAGCAGCTCGTCTTCCTGCACCGCTTCGATATCGCCGGCCAGCAGCACGGACTGGCGGCCAATCTGCACCTTCAGCACGCAGCTGCGCGCATTGGGCCGCCACTTGTCGCTCTCATAACTGGTCGGCGCCGGATGCAGCATGGTGAAACCGATGCCGTCCCAGTTCCAGGACTGCCCCGCCATGCAGCGCTGATGCGCCGGCGCCGCCCTGACGATGGGGCTGGTCGCCGACAGCGAGGAATATACGCTGCCGATCTGGATATTCTTGAACAGCGACAGCGCGCCGCCCGAATGATCGTTGTCGTTATGCGAGATCACCACGCGATCCAGGCGGTCGATGCCGCGCGCACGCAGGTAAGGCAGGATCACGCGGGTAGCGCCGTCGGATTCCGGCGTGAGAGACGGCCCGGTGTCGTACAACAGGCGATGGGAAGGCGTCTCCACCAGCAGCGCCATGCCCTGGCCGACGTCGAAGGCGGTCACGCGCATGCTGCCCTCAGCCGGCACGGTCGGCGCATTGAGCACCAGCGGCAGCCAGCCGAACAGGCCCAGCCAACGCGCCGGCCAGCCGCGCGGCGCAAGCATCAGGAGGGTGCCGCCCAGCGCCAGCAGGAACATCCACCAACTGGGCAGCGGCGTTTCCCAGACCGCGAACGGCAGCGCATTGAGCCAGCGCAGGAATTCCGCCAGCCATGCCAGCAGCTGGTGCGGCGCCTGCAGCACGTATTGCGCCAGGAAGGCCGGCAACAGGCTGCCCAAGAGCGACAACGGCGTGATCACCAGGCCCACCAGCGGAATTGCCACGGCATTGGCGATCGGGCTGACCAGCGAGTATTGCCCGAACAGCAGCATGGTCAGGGGCACCAGCCCAAGAGTGACAATGTATTGCGCCCGCGCGCCCTCCTTCATGCCCAGTCCCAGCTTTTGCCACCAGCGCGTGCGCGCCGCGGCTTCCATCGCGTATTTCGGCTGCATGCGGCCCACGGTGCCGTACAGCAGCAGGCCCACCGCGCCGAACGAGAGCCAAAAGCCGGGCCACAGCAGCGACCACGGGTCCAGCAGCAATACCAGCGCCAATGCCAGGCACAACACCACCGACACCCGCATGATGCGGCCGCGCCAGAACGCGATGCCGACCACGATCAACATATACAGGGTGCGCTGCGCCGGCACGCCGAAGCCGGCCAGCAACACATACACGAAGGCCGCCAGCATGCCGGCCAGCACCGCCACTTTCTGCGCCGGCAACAGCAGCGGCAATTGCGCGCGGGTAAAGAAGGAACGGCGCCACAGCCAGCTCGCCAGGCCGCCGCACAGCGCCGCCAGCATGGTGATGTGCAGGCCGGAAATAGCCATCAGGTGGCCGATGCCAGTGCGGTTGAAGATGGTCCAGTCGGACTGGCTGATGCCGCGCTGGTCGCCCATCACCAGGGCGGCCACCACGGCCGCATAGGGCTCGCCGGGCAAGGCCGAGAAGATACGGTCGCGCACCCAGCCGCGCGCGTATTCGATGGCGTGCGAGGGCGTCCAGACGAATTCGTCGATGCGGCGGTTGGACGCGCTGACCGGCGCGCTCGCCGCGGCCGGGGCGCCGACCACGTAGCCGGTGGCGCGTACGTCGTCCTGCAGCAGCCACACCTCATAGTCGAAACCGTCGGGATTGGCGTTGCCGTGCGGTCGTTTCAGGCGCACCGTCAACTTCCAGCGCGCCCCGGGCTGCAGGTTGGGCAGCGCCTGACGCGCCGGCGCAGCCTGCTCACCCTCTTCCGCCGGCGCCTGGAAGCGCTGGTGGCCATACCAGGCCAGGGCGATGCGCGGCGGCACGGGCGGCTTGATCGCACCCTGCAACACCACCTGCTCGACATCGAAACGAAAGCGCATCCCCTGCTCGTTATGGGCCGGCAGGTTGGCGACGGTGCCGATGACCGTCACATCCCGCCCCTCCCAGGCCGCCGGCAACTCCTGGTCCAGGTAATAATGGGCAAACGAGGCCGCCCACAGAAAGCCCAGCCAGGCGCCGCAAGTCATCAGCAAGGGAACGCGCAGGAAGGGTTGCCAGAATTTCCAGGCGGTGAAGGCCAGCAACGCCGCCAGCGTCAGCCCGGCGGCATACCATTCGATGCCGGGCAAGTGCGGCTGCACCTGCAACAGTCCGACGCCGATGGCAAAACCGATGATCAGACCGCGCATCAGAAGCTCAATCCGGACGAAGCGAGCCGCGGCAGCGCGGCCAGGGCATTGGCGGTGGTGGCAGTCGCGACGTCCTGCGCCAGCATGCCGCGCAGCTCGGCCAGCACCTCGCCGATGCGCGGAATCTGGTCCGGCGTATTGGTATCAGGATGACGCCAGGCCGGAGAAATGTCGGGAGCGTCGGTCTCCAGCACGATGGACGACAGCGGCAACTCGGCCGCCAGCCGGCGGATCTGCAGCGAGCGGGGGAAGGTCATGGCGCCGCCGAAACCCAGGTGCAGGCCCAGCTCGATGAAGGTCTGCGCCTGCTGGAAGCTGCCGTTGAAGGCATGGGCGATGCCGCCCGGCACGCGGATGCGGCGCAGATGCTTGAGGATGATGTCTTGCGAGCGGCGCACGTGCAGCAGCACCGGCAGGTCGAAATCGCGCGCCAGCTTGAGCTGCTCGGCGAAGAAAAACTCCTGCTTCCCGCGCAGCGGTTCTTGCTTCAGTTCGGGGACGAAGAAATCCAGGCCGATCTCGCCGATGCCGACGAACAACGGATCGTCCAGCGCGGCCGCAATGGCCAGGCGCAGCGCTTCAAGGTCGGACTCCTTGGCGGTGGGCACATACAGCGGGTGGATCCCCAGCGCATAGACGCCGTTGCCGATCTCGCGCGCCAGTTGCGCCACGGTGGTGAAGTTCACCCGCGCGATCGCCGGAATGACGATGGCCCGCACGCCGGCCTGCGCCGCGCCATCGGCGACGGAGGCGGAGTGGCCGCCGAATTCCCCGGCGTCGAGATGGCAGTGCGTATCGACCCACATGTGCTTGCTGGTATGGCGTGTAAGACTATCAATGTGACGACGGGGACCGGGTCAAGCCGCCGATCCCTGGCGCCGGCGCACGCACCGAGGGCAATCCTGCCGTTATCTGTTTGGCATGCTTCCCCCGAAGCGTCTTGTTCTTGTGCAGCATACCCGGTTTCCGGCCGGGTTCAGAAGCGGGAGTTTACCGTTTAACCGCCCCTTGCAACTCTTAACATGAGTAAAGAATCGCGCAAACCCGATTTAACTTCGGGAAGCACAAACCCCCATGATGCAAACAAAAAGGACGCAATCGCTTGCGTCCTTTTTTCCTGAGCCTTGTAAGGGCAGCGCCTTTCACACGGCGCTTACGCCGCTTCCAGCGACTTGCCCAGCTTGCGCAGGAACTGCTCGCAGCGTTCCATCTGTGCCAGCGTCACGAACTCGTTGGGCTTGTGGGCGTTGCCGATGTCGCCGGGGCCGCAGACGATGGTCGGGATGCCGATCTGCTGGAACAGGCCGGCCTCGGTACCGTAGGCCACCTTGCGGGTTTCGCGATCGCCGGTCAGGGCGCGCACCAGTTCGGTGACCGCGGCCTGCTCGGCCGCTTCCAGCGCCGGGCTGCCAGCGAAGTTGTCGATCTCGATGCGGGCCTCGGGGTATTCGGCGCGCATCTTGGGCAGCAGCACCTCGCCGACGTATTTGTCGATCTGGGCCTGGATGTCGGCCACCGTCATGCCCGGCAGATTGCGGAATTCATAGGTGAATTCGCACAGCTCGGGAATGGTGTTGACCGCGATGCCGCCGCGGATCTGGTTGGTGGTCATGGTGCTGAACGGCACGTCGAAGAACTGATCGTAAGGGCCGTTGGCCTTGTAGCTGTCGGCGAAGTCGCGGATCGCGCAGATCAGGCGGGCGGCGTGTTCGATGGCGTTGCAGCCCTGCGGGGTCAGCGAGGAGTGCGCCGACTTGCCGTGCACCTTGCAGGCGAACACGTTGATGCCTTTGTGCGCCACTACCACGTTCATGCTGGTGGGCTCGCCCACCACGCAACCATCGACCTTGATGCCACGCTTGACGATCTCTTCCAACATCACCGGCGCGCCGATGCAGCCGATTTCCTCGTCATAGGAAAACGCCAGGTGCAGGGGCTTGGCGCGCGGCATGGCCAGGAATTCCGGCACCAGCGCCAGCGAGGTGGCGATGAAGCCCTTCATATCGCAGCTGCCGCGCGCAAACAGGGCGCCGTCCTTCTCGACCAGCTTGAACGGATCGGTATCCCACTTCTGGCCGTCCACCGGCACCACATCGGTGTGGCCCGACAGCACGATGCCGCCTTCGGTGCTGCCCGCATTGGCGCCGGCGGTGGCCGGCAGCGTGGCGAACAGGTTGGCCTTGGTCTTTTCCTTGTTGTGCGCCAGCCAGGACTTGATGCCCTGCTGCTCCAGGCTGTCGCGGATGGTCGCGATCAGCTCCAGGTTGGAATTGCGGCTGGTGGTGTCAAAGCCGACCAGCGTCTCTAGCCATTGGCGGGTATTCATGTCGTATTGCTCCATTTTTGCTAAACAGGTCGCGGCAGGCGGCCGGTCGGCGCGTCTGCGTGCACATCGATGACGGCCCGATGGGGCCGTATTCCCCCGGATGGGCGACCTTTACTGAGGTGATTCCTTGCCGATCTCTTGCACGCCGCGTCGCCCGCCTTGGATGGCGGCGCAACGGCGGCGGCAAGCTGCAAGCTTACCCGGAATGCGTCAAGCCTGCTGCAAGCCCTGCTCGGACAGGCGCAGCACGCGGCCGCAGCGGCCGGCCAGCTCGTTGTCGTGGGTCACGATGACGAAGGCCGTGCCCAGGGTCTGGGACAGCTCGATCATCAGCGCGAAGGTCTTGTCGGCGGTGCTGCGGTCGAGGTTGCCGGTCGGCTCGTCGGCCAGCACGCAGGCCGGACGCGTCACCAGTGCGCGCGCCAGCGCCACGCGCTGGCGTTCGCCGCCCGAGAGCTCGCCCGGCACGTGCGTCACGCGCTGCTCCAGGCCGACCCGCGCCAGTATCTCGCGCGCCTGTTCCTGCGCCTGTTCGCGCTTGACGCGACGAATCAGCAGCGGCATCGCCACGTTGTCCAGCGCCGAGAATTCCGGCAGCAGATGGTGGAATTGATAGACGAAGCCCAGCGACTGGTTGCGCAGTTCACCACGCGCACGCTCGCCCAGGCTGGCGAAATCCTTGCCTTGCAGGGTGACCGAACCGCTGCTGGGCGTATCCAGCCCACCCAGCAGGTGCAGCAGCGTGGATTTGCCGGAACCCGAGGCGCCGACAATGGCCACCTGCTCGCCGTGGAATACATCGATATCGACACCGCCCAGCACCTTGACCGAATACTTGCCCTGGGTGAAGGTCTTGCCCAGGCCACGCGCGGCCAGCACCACTTCTTTATTGTTCATTGCCTCACTCGTATCACTCATAGCGCAGCGCCTCCGCCGGTTTGACGCGGGCGGCCGACCAGCTCGGATACAGCGTCGCCAGGAAGGCCAGCACCACCGCCACGCCACCGATGGTGTAAACATCGGACCAGATCAGGTCGGACGGCAGTTCGGAAATCACGTAAATGCTCTTGGGCAGGAACTGCACATGGAAGGCGCGCTCGATGGCGGGCACCACCACGTCGATGTTGAGCGCCACCGCCACGCCCAGGCCGACGCCGATCGCGGTGCCGATCAGGCCCACCAGCGCCCCCTGGATCACGAAGATCTTCATGATGGAACCTGGCGAAGCGCCCAGCGTGCGCAGGATGGCGATATCGGCCTGCTTGTCGGTGACCGTCATCACCAGCGTGGAGACCAGATTGAAGGCGGCCACCGCAATGATCAGCGTCAGGATGATGAACATCATGCGCTTCTCGGTCTTGACCGCGGCGAACCAGTTGCTGTTCTGCTGCGACCAGTCGCGCAGGTAGAGGTCGCCGGTCAGCGTATTGGCCAGCTGCTGCGTGACCTGCGGCGCCTGCAGCATGTCGCGGATGCGCAAGCGCACGCCGGTAGGCGCGTCGGTGCGGAACAGGGTTTCCGCGTCCTGGATATGGATGAAGGCCAACGAGGAATCGAATTCATAGTGGCCGGCCTCGAAAATGCCGCCCACGGTGAACTGCTTCAGGCGCGGCAACACGCCGGCCGGCGTCACCTGACCCTGCGGCGCGATCAGCGTGACCTTGTCGCCGATGCCCACGCGCAGGCTGCGCGCCAGCTCGCTGCCCAGCACGATGTCGAACTCGCCCGGCTTGAGCGAGCTGAAACTGCCCTGCTTGACCTGCTTGGCAACGTCGGACACCTTGGGTTCTTCTTCCGGCAGCACGCCGCGCACCAGCACGCCGCGCACGTTATCCTCGCGCGTCATCATGGCCTGCGCCGCCACGTAGGGCGCGGCGCCCAGCACTTCCTTGTTCTGGAAGGTCTGCTTGGCCACGGCCTGCCAGTCGCGCATGGCGCCGGAGGCGTCGAATACCTCGATGTGCGACAGCACCGAGAGCATACGGTCGCGCACTTCCTTCTGGAAGCCGTTCATGACCGACAGCACCACGATCAGCGCGGCCACACCCAGCGCGATGCCGGCCATGGAAATCAGGGAAATGAAAGAAATGAAACTGTTGCGGCCGCTGCGCTTGCCGGCCCGCGTATAGCGGATGCCGACCAGCCATTCGAACGGCAGGTTTTTTATCAGACTCAAAATTGCTCCGTGAGAGGGCCTGGTGAAGCCCGGCGCGGCATTGCCAAGACGGCATTGACGAACCGGCACGATCCGACAGGCGAAGCGCGAAGTTTGCCACAGAATAGAGAGGCGGCCCATCCCCGGATGCGCCCCCGCGCCTGCCGTGCCGGATAGAACCGGCTTTGCTGCAGAGGTTCGCGGCCGACACGAACTCTTACACTTGCATGAAGAACGGCGACAATCCGAACGGTTTCCCCAAGACAACTTTTCGCGACAATTTGGTAACAGCCGTGCCCTGCTTATTGCGGTCGAGACTGGTTATATATATGGGGTATCCACTTAGCTCCACTAGCAGGATGTTGGAGCGATTTTCTTGCTAGCAATGCCTCGATAGGTGATCGGATCAGTGAGGACGGCTTGCCCCAACAAGCGGTAAAACAGTAGCCCTCTGGATA
>WNDX01000105.1 GCA_009914615.1 Herbaspirillum frisingense | reverse complement strand
TATCCAGAGGGCTACTGTTTTACCGCTTGTTGGGGCAAGCCGTCCTCACTGATCCGATCACCTATCGAGGCATTGCTAGCAAGAAAATCGCTCCAACATCCTGCTAGTGGAGCTAAGTGGATACCCCGTTCATATATACAGTATTTCATCTGCATTCCCGTGTCGAAATTCCCCAAATTTCCTGAAGGCATTGCCGCGCCTTTCCCTACGCAGCCCAAGCCGTCCGCGGACGACGACGCCACGCTGACGCCGGAGGCCTTCGTCCATCGTGGCCAGGCCGCGCAAAAGGGCCGCGGCGCCGTGACCAACCTGCGCGGCCGCTATGAGACCGTGCGTCGGGAAGAATTCGACGACGGCTGGCAGCCGCTGGATTTCGCGGAATCGTCCGGTGCGTCGCCGCACGAAGAGGTGAACGAGGACGAGGACGAACCGCCGCGCCTCAAGACCATCGTCACCGAAGAGACCGCGAAATCCATCATCAGCCGCAACGCCTCGCCGGACCTGCCGTTTTCGCTGTCGCTCAACCCCTACCGCGGTTGCGAGCACGGCTGCATCTATTGCTTCGCGCGGCCTTCGCACAGCTATCTGGGCCTGTCGCCGGGCCTGGATTTCGAAAGCCGGCTGGTGGCCAAGACCAATGCGCCCGAACTGCTGCTGCGCGAACTGGCGCGGCCGTCCTACGAACCCGACACCATCACGGTCGGCATCAATACCGACGCCTACCAGCCCATCGAGCGCGAGCGCCGGCTCACGCGCCGCATCCTGCAGATCCTGCACGATTGCGAAAACCCGGTGGCGCTGATCACCAAATCGGCGCTGATCGAGCGCGACATCGACCTGCTGGCGCCGATGGCGGCCAAGCGCCAGGCCATTGCCGCGGTCACCATCACCACGCTCGACCCCGCCATCGCGCGCACGCTGGAGCCGCGCGCGGCCAGTCCGGCGCGGCGGCTGCGGGTGATCAGGACGCTGGCCGAGGCCGGTATCCCGGTCAGCGTGTCGATCGCGCCGGTGATTCCCTTCGTCACCGAACCCGACCTGGAGCGCGTGATGGAAGCCGCCATCGAGGCCGGCGCGGGGCAGGCGGGCTATATCGTGCTGCGGTTGCCGTGGGAGGTCAGCCCGCTGTTTCGCCAGTGGTTGCAGGCGCATTTCCCCGACCGCGCCGCGCGCGTGATGAACCGCATTCAGGACATGCGCGGCGGCAAGGACTACGACGCCGATTTCGCTACCCGCATGCGCGGCACCGGCGTGTGGGCCGACCTGCTGCAGCAGCGCTTCGACAAGGCCAGTCGCCGGCTGGGCATCACCCACCGCAACCGCGCCTTCGCCACGCTGGACGCCAGCCGCTTCCGCCGGCCTTTGGTGGCGCCCACGCCGGGCGGGCGGCGGGGCAACAGCGGGCAGCTCGATCTGTTCTGAGCCCCCGCGGCTGCTACACTGCGCGCTTTGTCTCTCTTCGGGCTTTTCTGCATGCACACCCTGGAACAATTGCGCGGCGGCCAACTGGCCGGCATCCAGCGCCTGTCGCTGTCCTGCGGCCTGCGCGACTTCCCGCGCGAGATCTTCGACCTGGCCGATACGCTGGAAATCCTCGATCTCAGCGGCAACCAGTTGGCCGCATTGCCGGATGACCTGCCACGCCTGCACCGCCTGCGCATCGTGTTCTGTTCGGACAATCTGTTTACCGAATTGCCCGCCGTGCTGGGCCGTTGCCAGGCGCTGGAGATGATCGGCTTCAAGGCCAACCGCATCGACCACGTGCCGGGCGAAGCCTTGCCGGCAACGCTGCGCTGGTTGGTGCTGACCGATAACCGCATCGAACGCTTGCCCGCCGGGATCGGCCGCTGTGCGCGCCTGCAAAAGCTGATGCTGGCCGGGAACCGGCTGCGCGATTTGCCGCCGCAACTGGCCGATTGCCGCAGCCTGGAATTGTTGCGCCTGGCGGCCAACCGGCTGGAAGAATTCCCCGCCTGGCTGGCCGGGCTGCCGGGCCTGAGCTGGCTGGCGCTGGCCGGCAATCCCTTCTGCCGCGCGCATGAGGAAGAGGCCGACCGCCTAGCGCAGGTACCGGACGTCGCCTGGAGTGAATTGCAATTGGCGCGCAAGCTGGGCGAGGGCGCTTCTGGCGTGATCCATGAGGCACGCTGGCTGCGCGAGGGAGTGGAGCGGGCAGTGGCCGTGAAGCTGTTCAAAGGCGCGGTGACCAGCGATGGTTTGCCGGAGCGCGAGATGGCGGCCTACATTGCGGCCGATAGCCATGACGGGCTGATCCCGGTACTGGGGCGGCTGCAAGACCATCCTGATGGCACGCATGGCCTGGTGATGCCGCTGATCGATCCGGCCTTCGCCAACCTGGCCGGTCCGCCCAGCCTGGCCTCCTGCACGCGCGACGTCTATGCCGCCGATGCCGCGTTCTCCTGGCCGCATGCGCTGGGCATTGCGCATGACATCGCCACCGCCGCGGCGCACCTGCATCGGCAGGGTATCGTGCATGGCGATCTGTATGCCCACAACATCCTGCATCGCGCGCCGGGCCAGGCGCTGCTGGGCGACTTCGGCGCGGCGTCGATGTACCCGCCCGATGCCGCGTACGCGCCGGCTCTGCAGGCCATGGAGGCGCGCGCCTACGGTTGTCTGCTGGAGGAGTTGCTGGCGCGCTGCGAGCGCGGCGACGGTATCGACCGGCTGGCGGCGTTGCGCGATGCCTGCCTCTCGGAGGCTGCGGCGGAGCGCCCCGGCTTCGATGTCATCGAAGCCACGTTGGACGCGATCAGACCGTCATCTTGAACAGGGCCAGCAGCAACAGTCCCATGTAGAGACCGACCCGCCAGCGTTCCGGCAGGAGGCCGGCAGATGGCGCCGCCAGCCGCATGCCCAGCAGCGCGGCGGTCGACAGCAAGGCTGCCGCGCTCAGATCGATGTAGCCGGCTTGCCATCCGCCCCATTTGCCCCATTCGAACCCGCGCGGCACGGCGGCGCTCAGATAGACCGTGGAGGCGGCGATCCCGGCCGTCGCCGCCAGTAGTCCGGCCAGCGCCGCGGCAAGTTCCGCGTCATGACCACCGCGCCGCATCAGCGGCACCGCCATCGCACCGCCCCCCACGCCGGCGCCGGCCGCCACCGATCCCATCGCCAGCACCGCGCAGGCATTGAGCAGCGCCGGCAGGCGACGCGGCATGTCCGGCGGCAGGATGCCGTGCGCGGCACTCATCCGGGCCAGGCGGTCGAAGCGCAGCGCGCAATCGGCAATCAGGGCCGACAGGTAAAGCACATACAGCAGCCGCAGCCGGAAGGGCGACAGGGACAGCGCCGCCAGGGCGCCGGCCAGCGCGCCGGTGGCCGCATACAGGCACAGCGGCCAGGCGCGGCGCAGCGAGATCCGGCGCGCCGCCAGATAGGGCCGGCAAGCCGCCGCCGCAGTCACCGCCAAGACGCAGGCGGAGGTACCCACCGCCACATGCATGGCCATGCGATGCAGCGGGCTGCCTGCGGGATGGAGCGCGCTCAGGCTGCAATACATGAGAGGCACCACCACCGCGCCGCTGCCGGTGCGCAGTAGCGGGATGGCGCAACCGGCCAGCAGGCCGAAGGCGGCGAGTGTCAGGGTGTCGTTCATGGGGGTGCGTCCTGCAATGGGATGGCCCTACGATAAGCGTGGCCGGTTTGACTGGCTTTCGATGACAGGACAATAATGTTCGAATTTCAGCCAAGCCTTGATTATCCATGCCGGATCCCGTTTCCCTGCCGATCGACCGTGTCGATGCCGTGCCGCGCCCGGTGGTGGCGGCCGGCGCCGCCTACGAGGATGGCTTGCTGCTGCCCTGGCACAGCCATCGGCGCGCGCAGTTGCTGTACGGCGCCAGTGGCCTGATGCAGGTCGCTACGGAAGACGGCGCCTGGGTGGTGCCGCCGCAGCATGCGGTGTGGATTCCGGCCGGCAAAGTGCATCGCAGCCGCATGCTGCTGGGCGTGACCACGCGCAGCGCTTACATCGAGCCGGAGGCCTCGCCACGCGCCGGCGACGCCTGTCAGGTATTGCAGGTGAGCCCCTTGCTGCGCCATCTGCTGATCGAGGCGGCCGAGCTGGAACCGCATTACCCGGCGCAAGGGCGCGACGCCACGTTGATGCAGTTGCTGGTGCAGGAAATCGGCCGGGCGCGCGAGCTGCCCATGCATATCCCGCTGCCGCGCGATGCGGCGCTGGCCGAGCTGTGCCGGCGCTTCATGCTGGCGCCCGGCATCCAGTCGCGCCCGGCGCAGTGGGCGCAGGCGCTGCACATGAGCGAGCGCACCTTCACGCGGCGTTTTCGCGAGCAGACCGGGATGGGGTTCCAGGAATGGCGCCAGCGCGCCTGCGTGGTGCTGGCGGTGCCGCGCCTGGCGGCCGGCGAGCCGGTCACGCGCATCGCGCTGGATTTCGGCTACGAGCGGCCGGCGGCGTTTTCGACCATGTTCCGCAAGCTGGCCGGGCATCCGCCCTCGACGCATGCCGGCATGAAGACGGGCGACGACCTGGCGCTGTGAGCGGATGAGAGGGGAAGAGGGGCGGCCTGGAACCAGCCTCAGGCGCGCTCGCTGGACTTGAGCAGCACCACCAGCGCGCCGGCGCCACCGTCGGCCGCGCGCGCCTGGCAAAAGGCCATGACTTCGTCCTTTTGCGCCAGCCAATTGCGTACCTTGTTCTTGAGCACCGGCTCCTTGTTGACCGAGCCCAGTCCCTTGCCGTGGATCACGCGCACGCAGCGCAGGCCGCGCCTGCGCGACTGGCGCAGGAATTCGCCCAGCGCCTCGCGCGCCTGGTCGCGCCGGTAGCCGTGCAGGTCGAGCTGTGCCTGGATCACCCAATTGCCGCGACGCAGCTTGCCGAGCACGTCGGCGCCGATGCCGGGGCGGGCGAAACTGAGATTTTCATCGCTGTCCATGAGGGTTTCGACGGTGAATTCGTCGGACAGCGATTCCAGCAGGGCGGCCTGTTCATCGGCCAGGTGCTGGCGCGGGATGGGCAGCGGCAAGTCGGGCAGATGGTGGGCCTTGTCGCCGGTCTTGGCGCTCAGCGGCGCCACCTGGCCGATGCTGTTGCGGAAGAGATTGGCTTCTTCGTGCGCCCGGGTTTCCTGGCGCAGGCGCTCGGCCTGCGCTTGGGCGCGCGCTTTTTCCTGATCCTGCAAATCGCGGCGCAAGGACTTGAGCGCCGAAAAATCCTTTATTGTCGCCATGACAGCCACCCAACCCTGATACGAAATATCCCCGAGCGGGCTACTGTAGCAGAACCCGGCGCGGACTTCAGCCGCAGGCGAGCTTGATGATGACCTTGCCGGGATCGGTATGGATGTTCAGACGCTTGGGATTGAAGTCCATGGTGGCCATGTCATCCGGTTTCAGCACGCGCACATCGGCGGCGCCGGATTCGGCCATGGCCTTGCGTTCGATGTAGCCGCTGACGTTTTCGCCGATCAGGTAATCGACCTTGGTGGCATCGCATTTTCCCTCGCCGCCGGCGTCGGCCGTCTTGGGCTCGCGGGAGGCGCTGCAGGCGGCCAGGATGGCGGCTGTGGCCAGCAGGGCAAGCGCGGCGGTGGTGGCGGAGCGGAGTCGGGGCACGGTTCTTCCTTGTTCTGGATGGTTTTGATTGACGAACGTGCAACAAAAAGCCGGTAACGAAACGATCGTTACCGGCTTTTTGATAGACCATCGCGCCGCGAGTTCTCGCAGCGCACAAATTTTATTATTCCAGGCCTTCCAGATAGCGCTGTGCATCCAGGGCCGCCATGCAACCGGTACCGGCGCTGGTGATGGCCTGGCGATAGATGTGATCCTGCACGTCGCCGGCCGCGAACACGCCGTCGATGCTGGTTGCCGTGGCGAAACCTTCGGTTCCGGTACGGGTCTTCAGGTAGCCGTTGTGCATGTCCAGCTGGCCTTCGAAGATGCTGGTGTTGGGCTTGTGGCCGATAGCGATGAACAGGCCGTGCACCGGGATGTCGGTGATGGCGCCGTCCTGGGTGGACTTGATCTTGATGCCGGTCACGCCGCTGTCGTCGCCGACCACCTCATCCAGGGTGTGGTGCCACTGGATGGCGATCTTGCCCTCGGTGACCTTGTGCAGCAGGCGGTCGATCAGGATGGGCTCGGCGCGGAACTTGTCGCGGCGGTGGATGATCGTGACCTTGCTGGCGATGTTGGACAGGTACAGCGCTTCCTCGACCGCCGTGTTGCCGCCGCCGACCACGGCCACTTCCTTGCCGCGGTAGAAGAAGCCGTCGCAGGTCGCGCACGCCGACACGCCACGGCCCATGAAGGCCTGTTCCGACGGCAGGCCCAGGTATTGGGCCGAGGCGCCGGTGGCGATGATCAGGGCGTCGGCGGTGTACTCGCCGCTGTCGCCGATCAGGCGGAACGGACGTTCCGACAGTTTGGTGGTGTGGATGTGGTCGAAGATGATTTCCGTGTTGAAACGCTCGGCATGCTTGAGCAGGCGTTGCATCAGTTCCGGACCTTGCACGCCCAGCGGGTCGCCCGGCCAGTTTTCGACGTCGGTGGTGGTCATGAGCTGGCCGCCTTGCTCGACGCCGGTGATCATCACCGGGTTGAGGTTGGCGCGCGCGGCGTACACGGCGGCGCTGTAGCCGGCGGGGCCGGAACCGAGAATCAGGACCTTGGCATGTTTGGGCGTGCTCATAAGCTACTCTTCGTATGTTGTGGGGCCGCTTTGATAGCTGGTGGCGGCGCCCGGGATTTCAATCGCTGACCGCGGGCCTGTGTAGCCGGTCGCGGAGGAGAATTCGCAGGGCGGCCGCCGGAATCGGCCGCATTGCCGCGCTGCAAAACGGGTAAGATTATAGACGAAGCCCCCCGTGCAGCCGATGGAATTACGCTATCCATCCCATAGCCGGGCAGGGTGGGCGATTGCGTGAAGATGGAAGAACGATAGCGCGCAATGCCGGCCGGCGCGAGGGGAATATCCCCCGCCTGCCGCAAAACCGCGAAGCGCCAATTCAATGCCGTTACAATGGCGGCTAGGTTTTTTTTGCACGGAAGTTATGTCGAAGACGAGTCAAGCACACATCCGCAACACCAAGGCGCCGGCGCCGCCGATGCCCAACCGCCTGGTACGGCTGATTTCCGAAGCGCGCTGGCTGGCGCTGACCGCGCTGCTGCTCTACCTGGTCCTGATCCTGCTGACCTATTCCAAGACCGATCCGGGCTGGTCGGTGGCCAGCGCGGTGCCGCGCGTGGCCAACTGGGGCGGCCGGGTCGGCGCCTGGATGGCCGATCTGCTGCTGTATATCTTCGGCATGTCGGCCTGGTGGTGGTGCGTGCTGCTGGCCCGTTCGGTATGGAACGGCTATCGCCGCCTGTCCAACCGCTTCCTGGTGGAGCAGCCGGTGGAGCCCGAGCACCATCAGGAACCCGTCATCCGCGCCGTCGGCTTCGTCTTCATGCTGACCGGCAGCCTGGGCATCGAATTCACCCGCATGCATCGGCTGGCGCCCAAGCTGCCGCATTCCTCCGGCGGCGTGCTGGGCGAGATGATCGGTTCGGCGGTGCAGCCGACCTTCGGCTTCACCGGTTCCACCTTGCTGCTGTTGCTGCTGTTTGGCCTGGGCTTGTCGCTGTTCTTCCATATCTCGTGGCTGGCGGCGGTGGAGCGCATCGGCGGCTGGATCGAGGACGGCCTGCTGCTGGTGCGCAATTTCTTCGCCGCCCGCGCCGACCGCAAGGCCGGCCAGGAAGCCGCGGTCAAGCGCGAGGAGAGTGTGGTGCAGGAACGCGCCAAGATCGTCGAGGCGCCGCCCATCCGCATCGAGCCGCAGATCGTCGAGGTGCAGAAATCCGACCGCGTGCAGAAGGAAAAGCAGACCAGCCTGTTCGATGACGCCGATACCGACCTGCCGCCGCTGTCGCTGCTGGATGAGGCGCCGCCGGTGCAGCAGACGGTGTCGGTCGAGACGCTGGAATTCACCAGCCGCCTGATCGAAAAGAAACTCTCCGACTTCGGCGTCGAGGTCAAGGTGGTGGCCGCCTATCCCGGCCCCGTGATCACCCGTTACGAGATCGAGCCGGCCACCGGCGTCAAGGGTAGCCAGATCGTCAACCTGGCGCGTGACCTGGCGCGTTCGCTGTCGCTGACGTCGATCCGCGTGGTGGAAGTGATCCAGGGCAAGAATTACATGGGTCTGGAGCTGCCCAATCCCAAGCGCCAGATCGTGCGCCTGACCGAGATCCTGGGCTCCAAGGTGTACAACGACAGCCACTCCAGCCTGACCGTGGCGCTGGGCAAGGACATCGCCGGCAACCC
This sequence comes from Herbaspirillum frisingense, assembly GCA_009914615.1. Classification (GTDB taxonomy): domain Bacteria; phylum Pseudomonadota; class Gammaproteobacteria; order Burkholderiales; family Burkholderiaceae_D; genus Herbaspirillum; species Herbaspirillum frisingense_B. The sequence goes on along the minus strand of WNDX01000105.1, from coordinate 9,210 downwards.
GGTGGTGGCCGACCTGGCCAAGATGCCGCACTTGCTGGTGGCGGGCACGACCGGCTCGGGCAAGTCGGTGGGCATCAACGCCACCATCCTCTCGCTGCTGTACAAGTCCACGCCGCGCCAGGTGCGCCTGATGCTGATCGATCCGAAGATGCTGGAGCTGTCGATCTACGAAGGCATCCCGCACCTGCTGGCGCCGGTGGTGACCGACATGCGCCAGGCCGGCCACGCGCTGAACTGGGCGGTCGAGGAGATGGAGCGCCGCTACAAGAAGATGTCCAAGCTGGGCGTGCGCAACCTGGCCGGCTACAACCAGAAGATCGCCGATGCCGAGAAGCGCGGCGAGAAGATCCCCAATCCCTTCAGCCTGACGCCGGACGCACCGGAGCCGCTGGAGCAACTGGAAACCATCGTCATCATCATCGACGAACTGGCCGACCTGATGATGGTGGTGGGCAAGAAGGTCGAAGAGCTGATCGCCCGCATCGCCCAGAAGGCGCGCGCGGCCGGCATCCACCTGATCCTGGCGACCCAGCGTCCGTCGGTGGACGTGATCACCGGCCTGATCAAGGCCAACGTGCCGACCCGCATTGCCTTCCAGGTCTCGTCCAAGATCGACTCGCGCACCATCCTCGACCAGATGGGCGCGGAAGCCCTGCTGGGCATGGGCGACATGCTGTACAACCCGCCGGGTACCGGCTTGCCGGTGCGCGTGCACGGCGCTTTCGTCTCCGATGATGAAGTGCACCGCGTGGTGGAGCATCTCAAGGCCCAGGGGGAACCGAATTACATCGAGGGCATCCTAGAGGGAGGCGTGCTGGAGGACGCTGACGGCGGCAGTGGCGCGGCTGGAGCGGGCGCCGGCGGTGGTGGCGAGGGCGACGAGCTGTACGACCAGGCCGTGGCCGTGGTGCTGAAGCATCGCCGCGCGTCGATCTCGCTGGTGCAGCGCCACCTGCGCATCGGCTACAACCGCGCGGCGCGGCTCCTGGAGCAGATGGAGCAGAGCGGCCTGGTGTCCACCATGCAATCCAACGGCAACCGCGAAATCCTGGTGCCGGCCGGCGCCGGCGATGCCGCCGAATAAACCTCGATGATGCCTCGCTGAACTGCAGCCAGCCGGGAAGACCGCCCATGCGGCCCGGCTGCCATTGCAAAGAGAGGCGCAACTGTAAGAACGGAAACGAATAACATGGACAATTCCAGGACTCTCTTTCAAGCGCGCGGCGCGCAAGCCAAGGCCCGCGCCCTGAACCTGCGCCGCATGATGGCGGCGGCAACCCTGTCGGCGCTGGCCGTGGCCAGTGCCATCGCGATCACCGCACTGACCCCGGGCCGGGCATCGGCCGCGGCGCTGGATCAGTTCAAGCAATTCGTGGCGAGCACCCAATCGGCCAAGGGCGCGTTCACCCAGCGCCTGGTCCGCAACGACAACGGCACCGCCAAGGTGGTCAACACCTCGAGCGGCAGCTTCGTGTTCTCGCGTCCGGGCAAGTTCATCTGGACCTACCAGAAGCCCTATGAGCAAGTGATCCAGGCCGACGGCGAAAAGTTGTTCATCTACGACAAGGATCTGAACCAGGTCACCACCAAGAAGCTGGGCAACGCGCTGGGCTCGTCGCCGGCGGCGATCCTGTTCGGCAGCAACGACCTGGAAAAGAATTTCACCCTGAAGGAAGCCGGCGCCAAGGATGGCCTGGAGTGGCTGGAAGCCGTGCCCAAGAGCAAGGACACCACCTTCGACAGCATCGGCATCGGCCTGAAGAACGGCACGCCGGTGGCGATGGAGCTGCACGACAGCTTCGGCCAGGTGTCGGTGCTGAGCTTCGACAGCTTCGAAAAGAACCCGCCGCTGAAGGTCAACAGCTTCAGCTTCACCATTCCCAAGGGCGCGGACGTCTTCAACAACTGAGCCCAGTCCGGCGCTGGCAATGAAAAAAGCCCCGCGGGCATGCGCTTGCGGGGCTTTGTCATTGGCGGCGGGAATTATTCTTCCGGCATCTGCAGCATCGGCAGCTTGTCTTTCACGTCCTTCCATTGTTCATGTTCCGGCAGCGGCGCCTTGGCCCGGGTGATGGGTTTCCTGCCGGGATGTTTGGCCAACTTGGCGTTCAGATCCTCGAAGTGAGCCATGGCCGCCGGCAGATCGACGGCGTTGTAGATCGCGCCCACCGGGCATTCCGGCACGCACATCGAGCAGTCGATGCAGCCGTCGGGATCGATGGCCAGGAAGTTCGGGCCTTCGACGAAGCAATCCATCGGACAGACGTTGACGCAATCGGTGTACTTGCACTGGATACAGGAATCGGTGACGACAAAGGGCATGGCAATCAGGACGCGGCGTGCGCGCAGTGGAGAAAGTGGAGAAGAGTGCGCGCCGGCTGGCGGCGCGCCCGTATTCTACCCTGCGCGATGCCGGGCCACCGTGACCGGCGCATGACGATTGCGTGACAGATGCATCGCCACGTCAGACGCTGCGGCCATCGTAGAAAGTGTGCTTGATCGCGCCCAGATCCACGCCGTCCAGGCAGCGCGCATTGATGGCTGCCATCGGCGTACCGTCGGGCATCTTGCCCATGCCGAACACGCCGATGCCGCAGCGCGCGCAGAACAGATGATCGATCACATGCTTGTTGAAGCGGTAGGTGGACAGGCTGCCCTTGAGTGCATAGTCGAGCTTGTCGCGCGGGATGAACCACATCTGATGGCCGGTGCGGCTGCAATAGCTGCAGTTGCATTCCATGACCGAACCGAGTTCGCCTTCGGCCGTGAAGCTGATGTCGCCGCAGTGGCAACTGCCTTGATATTTCATCGCTGTCTCCTGATTTGATGAGTGGAACCAACCGATCAACCCGCAGGGCAAAACAGCACCAGTGTAATTCACCCGGCCGTCGGCGCCACCGATCCCCGGGCGGTGCGTTAGACTACGGCCTTTGGCGAGCGCACGGCCGGACCGTGCCGACCGCCGGCACCTTTATCCTGAAATGAACCTGATTCCCCTGGCCGAACGCATGCGGCCGCAATCCTTCGACGACGTGATCGGCCAGCAGCATGTGCTGGGGCCGGGCAAGCCGCTGCGCGTCGCCTTCGAATCCGGCGAGCCGCACTCCATGATCCTGTGGGGCCCGCCGGGCGTGGGCAAGACCACGCTGGCGCGGCTCATGGCCGATTCCTTCCATGCCGAATTCATGGCGCTGTCGGCGGTGCTGTCCGGCGTCAAGGACATCCGCGAAGCCGTCGAGCGCGCCCAACTGATCCGCGCCAACTCCGGCCGCCGCACCATCCTGTTCGTGGATGAGGTGCACCGCTTCAACAAGAGCCAGCAGGATGCCTTCCTGCCGCACGTCGAGAGCGGCCTGTTCACTTTCATCGGCGCCACTACCGAGAACCCGTCCTTCGAGGTCAACAGCGCGTTGCTCTCGCGCGCCGCGGTGTACGTGCTCAAGTCGCTGACCGAGGACGACCTCGGCGCCATGATCGACCGCGCCTGCCACGAACAGCTGGATGGCCTGCAATTCCAGCCGGAAGCCAAGGAGATGCTGGTCGCCAGCGCCGATGGCGATGGCCGCAAGCTGCTCAACAACCTGGAGATCGTGGCGCGTTCGGCGCAAGCCAGGAATCAGGACACCGTCACGCCGGAGGTGCTGGCCGAATGCCTAGGCGATGCGCTGCGCCGCTTCGACAAGGGCGGCGACGCTTTCTACGACCAGATCTCGGCGCTGCACAAGTCGGTGCGCGGCTCCAATCCGGACGGCGCGCTGTACTGGCTCACCCGCATGCTGGACGGCGGCGTCGATCCGCGCTACCTGTCGCGCCGCATCGTGCGCATGGCCTGGGAAGACATCGGCCTGGCCGACCCGCGCGCCATGACCATCGCCAACGACGCCGCCAATACCTACGAACGCCTGGGCTCGCCCGAGGGCGAGCTGGCGCTGGCGCAGGCGGTGATCTACCTGGCGGTGGCCGCCAAGAGCAATGCCGGCTACATGGCCTACAACCAGGCGCGTGCCTTCGTCGCCAAGGACAAGTCGCGCCCGGTGCCGGAGCACCTGCGCAATGCGCCCACCAAGCTGATGAAAGAACTGGGCTACGGCAAGCTGTACCGCTACGCCCATGACGAGCCGGACGCCTACGCCGCCGGCGAGACCTATCTGCCCGACGGCATGCGCGAGCCCGGCTGGTACCAACCGGTGCCACGGGGCCTGGAAGCCAAGATCGGCGACAAGCTAGCGCACCTGCGCGAGCTCGATCGCGAGGCGCGCAAGAACGGGAAGTAGTTCCGGGGAAAAGGGACAAAAGAGAGAGGGCCGCGCGCGCATGTCGCGGCCCGAACCCGCAGGCTCAGGCGGGTGTCCTGCTCCAGACGTGGAAGCTGCCTTCCATGGCCGACATGGCCGCGATTACCGTCTCGTAGTTCTTGTCGTTGTCGTAGCCGGGCAGGCGCTGCTTCATCGCATCTATCAGGCCATCCAGGCCGTCGGCATCGTTGGGCACCAGCACGCCCTTGATGGCGTCGCCGTCACGGCCGGCGATGATCCATTCCGGCTGCGGCAGCGGGCCTTCGCTGATGCGGATGGTGACGTCGTTGACCATGTTCCAGGCGATGCCTTCGCGCTTGTTGCCGCGCACCATGGTGCGGATCTCCTCGTCGTCGAATTCCACGCTGATCTTGCGCGCCTGCTGGGCGGCCAGCTTGGCCGGGCTGAGCTCGGCGGCGCCCGGCGCCTGCACCTTCCAGTCGGTCTTCTTGACCTTGGGCGGCACGATGCGGTTCTTGATCTGCTGGCCGAAGGCGAAGGCGCCGCCGAAGGACAGGCCGGCCAGCAAGCCGTAGAACAGGCTGGCATCGTTCGTCATGTAGTGGATGCCGGCCCACAGGGCCAGGCCGATGGCGGCCACCAGGCCCATCAGGGAGAGCAGCAGGGGCGGTTCGCGGGGCGGGTCGGTGTCTCGTTGGTCGGTCATGACAAGGTATTGGGTTGCTGGAATGGGCCGAATGGTAACGCGTCCGGGCCGCCGCCGGCGCATTTTGTTGCGGCAAAGCGCGGCGCAACGCCCGTCAAGGCCGCCCGGCTTGGTACAATCGCGGTTTCGAGCACCCATTCTTATCGTTTTTTCTTCCCATGATCGACATCCAACTTCTCCGTAAAGACATCGACAACGTGGCGGCCCGCCTGGCGGCCCGCAAGTTCGTCCTCGACGTCGCCGGCTTCAATGCCCTGGAAGCAGAGCGCAAGCAGATCCAGACCCGTACCGAAGAACTGCAGGGCAAGCGCAACAGCCTGTCCAAGCAGATCGGCATGCTCAAGGGCAAGGGCGAGGATGCGTCCGCGGTGATGGCGGAAGTCAACGGCATCGGCGACGAGCTCAAGGCCTCGGCCACCCGCCTGGACGAAGTGCAGCAACAGATGAACGCCTTCCTGCAAGCCGTGCCCAACCTGCCGCATGAATCGGTGCCGGTGGGCAGCGATGAAAGCGGCAACGTGGAAGTGCGCAAGGTCGGCGCGCCGCGCAGCTTCGACTTTGAGGTCAAGGATCACGTGGACGTCGGCGCACCGCTGGGCCTGGATTTCGACACCGCCACCAAGCTGACCGGCTCGCGCTTCTCGGCGCTCAAGGGCGGCATGGCGCGCCTGCACCGCGCCCTGGCGCAGTTCATGCTGAACACCCACACCGGCGAGCACGGCTACACCGAGTGCTACACGCCCTACATCGTCAACGCCGATTCGCTGCGCGGCACCGGCCAGTTGCCCAAGTTCGAGGAAGACCTGTTCGCCGTGAAGAAGGGCGGCCAGGAAGGCGAGGCCGAAAACGCCGCGCTTTACCTGATCCCGACCGCCGAAGTACCGCTGACCAACTTCGTGCGCGACGAGATCGTGGCGGCCGAGGCGCTGCCGATGAAGTTCACCGCGCATTCGCCGTGCTTCCGTTCGGAAGCCGGTTCCTACGGCCGCGATACCCGCGGCATGATCCGCCAGCACCAGTTCGACAAGGTGGAAATGGTGCAGATCGTGCATCCGGAAAAGTCGTACGAAGCGTTGGAAGAGATGCTGGGCCACGCCGAGGCCATCCTGAAGAAGCTCGGCCTGCCGTACCGAGTGATCACGCTGTGCACGGGCGACATGGGCTTTGGCGCGGCCAAGACCTATGACATCGAAGTCTGGCTGCCGGCGCAGAACACCTACCGCGAAATCTCCTCGGTGTCGAACTGTGAAGCCTTCCAGGCGCGCCGCATGCAGGCCCGCTTCCGCAATGCCCAGGGCAAGCCGGAACTGCTGCATACCTTGAACGGCTCGGGTCTGGCCGTGGGTCGCACCTTGGTGGCGGTGCTGGAGAACTACCAGCAAGCCGACGGCAGCGTCGAGATTCCCGAGGTGCTGCAGCCCTACATGGGCGGCATCACCAGGCTCGCGCCGGGCGCCTGATCCGGTTTTGCGCCAGGCATGAACGAAACGGCCGCCCTGTGATGGGGCGGCCGTTTTGCTGTGTGGCGCGCGATTTGGGTGGTGCGAAAACGTTTTCGCAAGAGATCGTCTAGCCTTCCTTGAGCGCCCAGGAGAAGGCCACCGGAATGCGCCGCTCGATGAAGAGGCTGTTGCCCTGGATCTTCTTGGCCTGTTTCTTGGCCTTGGTGGCGGCCGAGGCGATCTGGTGCGGCGACGAGTATTGCGAGGGTTCGATCTTCACCGCGCCCAGCGAGATCGAGACCAGCGGATGGAAGACGCGGTTGCCCTGGCGGTCTTCGGTGTGATACACGTTGCGTTCGCGGTCTTCGTCGTAATAGAAGGCGCTGGATTCCGCCGCGAAGTTGTCCAGCATGGCGCGGCAGCGCTTTTCCCAGTCCTCGCTCTGGAACATGATCAGGAAATCGTCGCCGCCGATGTGGCCGATGAAGTCCAGGTTGGCGTCGCAGCCTTGCTGTAGCACGCGCCCGGTCAGTTGGATCATGTCGTCGCCCTTGCGATAGCCATAGACATCGTTGAAGGGCTTGAAGTGATCCAGGTCGCAATAGCAGATGCAGAATTCCACGCCGCTTTGCAGCAGGTATTCGATGTGATCGTTGATCGGCACGTTGCCCGGCAACTGGGTCAGCGGATTGGCGTGGCGCGCGGCATCGATCTGCATCTGGGTGATTTCGCGCAGCAGGTCGTGGCCGGTGCCCAGGCCCATGTATTGGCCGCGGTCGGTGATGATGAAGCCGTTCGAGAGGTGGTGCGATTCGGCCTGCACCAGCAGGTTGGACAGGTCTTGCAGGCTGGTGTCCTGCTCGGTCAGGATGGGATTGGGATCCATGAAGAAGGCGCAGGACTTCTTGCCATACAGCTCGCGGCCATATAGTCGGGCGAAGCGCTCGACCATGCTGTAGCGGTTGATCAGGCCGATCGGCAATCCGTTGCTTACCACCGGCAGCGCCTGCAGCTGCGGGTCGTTGACGAACATGTCGTACACCGTGTCGTTGGTGACGTCCGGGCTGACGTACTGCGTTTCGCGCAGCAGCTTGAAGACCGTGGCGTTGCGTTTGCCCGGGCCGTACTTGTTGGCGGCCAGCGGCACCTTGTCGCGGCGCAGGGTCTTGGTGACGTCTTCGGAGATCGAGACCGGCGGGTCGGCCAACGGGCGCGAGATATGGTAACCCTGGCCGCAGGCGATGCCGAGGTCGCGGATGGTCAGCAGCTCGGCCTGCGATTCGATGCCTTCGGCGATCACGATGGAGCCGGACTTTTCGGCGATCTCCTGGATCGAACGCACGAACTGCAGCTTCATCGGATCGTGGTTGATGCCTTGCACGAAGTGCATGTCGATCTTGACATACTCGGGCTGCAGCTCCGACCACAGGCGCAGGCTGGAGAAGCCTTCGCCGAGGTCGTCGATGGCGATCTGGAAGCCCATGTCGCGGTAGTGCATGGCGGCATTGCGCAGCAGGGCGTAGTCGTAGGTGGGCTCGTTCTCGGTGAGTTCGATGATGATGCGCTGGGGATTGACGCCCAGCTTCTCCAGGTAGCGCAGCGTCTCGCCCTGGATCGCCTCGGGCTGCATCAGCGCGCCCGGGGTGACGTTGAGGAACAGGTTGCCCGGCAGGCCGGATTGGGCGAAACGCGCCAGCACGATGTGGCGGCACAGGTATTCCATCTGCACCGACAGGTTGTGGGCGCGCGCCACTTTGAACAGCGCCAGCGGCGAATGCAGCGGGGTGTTGGAGGGACCGCGGATCAGGCCCTCGTAGCCCAGGATCTCGCCGTTGCGCATCCGCACGATGGGCTGGAACAGGGCGGTCAGCTTGCGCTGGGCGATGATTTCATGCAGCAACGACAACATCGGATCGTCGGTGCCTGGCTGGGCTCCTCCCGAGGCGCGGGCGATCAGGTCGGCGACTTCGACGCCGAGCGGGAAAGGAGCGTTGGATAGGGGCGCCATTGGCTGGATCCGGAATTAAAAGTTCCAAAGAACGGAAAATAATTTACGGATGCTAAAAGTCATTTATGACAAGATGATGATAAGAATGCAGGAGGGGAACGCTTTTGCATGAAAATCACGGCCTGCATTGTTTTGGATCATCGGCAGTCCCGCAAAGCGGGAGTCGGGAGGGCGGAAATGGAAGGATTTTTCCCGTCGCTTCAGAGGCCATTTTGATGGCGGGAAAATAATTTTTAAGACTGCTGTTCCATTATCAAAATACTTCTGCTATAGTTGCGTGCTTTGCTGCTCCACGCAGTGAAACGACCGAAGTTAACCGGAGAGGTGGCAGAGTGGTCGAATGTACCTGACTCGAAATCAGGCGTACGGTTTCCCGTACCGTGGGTTCGAATCCCACCCTCTCCGCCAGTTGGCTCGACAAGCAGTGGCAAGAATAAGGCTCTGAAATTTTCAGGGCCTTATTTTTATCTGCTGCGGCTTGCGCATCGGGAGTGCGCGGCCGGCACCAACAACCCCATCAAATATTCGGCGGCATCGCGCTCTCGTGGGGAGGGATTGCGGCGCCGACCGCCAGAGACGCATCCAAAGTCTGGAGACGAGTCAAACCGCGTTCCCGTGCATCGGGACTCGCCTGTGGTTTATTTTCATCCCCGCTCACGATCTTGTGCCGCCGTGTAATGACCCACTAAAAACCTGCTCAGTAGATAATCCTAAAAGGAAATCAAAATGAGCAAGGTCATGGAAGAAGAATTCAAGCGTTGGACAGCCAAGCGCAAAGCGGCGCTGGTGATGGAAATC
>WNDX01000104.1 GCA_009914615.1 Herbaspirillum frisingense | reverse complement strand
TGAGTGACCACAATTCATCGTCGACAAGTTCTTTAGGCATCGCATCCCGTCAGGAAAAACAAGACAGGAAGTTAACATCAAGTCGGGGAAGTTAACAGCCCCGAAATTTAATTTTGCAACAGCCTCTTACTCTCTTGCGTGTTGCTTGGGTCGCCCACTGCATGCCGATCAGGAGCGGGATGATCATGAAAAAGAAAATCAGGGTATAGGCCGAGCCGATCTCCAGCCGCATCGAGGCATAGGCATCGGCCAGGCCAACCGGCAGGGTCATGGTCAGCGGCGTATGCAGCATCCAGGTGATGTTGAATTCGCCGATCGACAACGTGACCACCATCAGCGCGCCGGCCAGGATGCCGGAGGCGACGTTGGGAATGACGATGCCGAAGAAGCGCCGCATCATGCCGGCGCCGAGGCTGGCCGCGGCCTCTTCCAACTGCGCCAGCTGCGAGGACTGCATCACTGCCAGCACCGGGCGCACCATGAAGGGCAAGGTGAACAGCACGTGCCCGACCAGGATGAAGGCCACGCTGGAACGGAAGCCGCGCAACTGGCCGTAGGCCATGATCAGCGCCAGCGCCGTGGCCAGGCCGGGCACCGCGACCGGCATCATCAGCAGTTCTTCGATGGCGCGCGCCAGCCGGCTGCGGCCGCCACGGTAACGCGCCAGCATGTAGGCCAGCGGCACGCCGACCACGGCCGTCACGGCGAGGCAAGCCAGCGCGATGAAGATGGAACGCCAGATGGTGGGCTGGTACATCTCCCACACCTGCGCCACCCAGCGCAGCGTGAGGCCGCTGGAAAGGCCGACGAAGAAGTTCTCGGTCACGCCGGCCAGCATGGACAGCAGCACCGGCACGATCAGGAAGGCGCACACCAGCAGCGTGAATCCCAGTTGTACGCAGAAACGGATATGGCGGACATTATTCGTCATCGCACGCTCCTCATGCCGCGGCGGCCACGCCGTTGCCGGTCAGCGAACGCGCCAGCGCCAGCACCAGCCAGGTGATCACGCCCAGCACGATGGACAGCGAGGCGGCGGTGGCAAAGTTGGCGTAGCCGGTGAATTCGTTATAAATGGTCATTGGCAGCACATCGATATTGGCCGCCAGCGTGAACGCCGTCCCGAAGGAGCCGACACTGGTGGCGAAACAGATCGCACCGGAGGAGATCAGCGCCGGCATCATGGCCGGCAGGATCACGTGCAGCAGCACCTGCCAGGGCTTGGCACCCAGCGAGCGTGCCGCTTCTTCCAGCGAAGGATCGAGTTTTTCCGCAGCGGCGACCACGGTCAGGATCACGCGCGGAATCGAAAAATACAGGTAACCGAGGAACAGGCCGGACAACGAATACGCGAACGCCAGCGCATCGCCGAACAGCCAGTTGGTGAAGGCGCCGACCAGACCCTGGCGGCCGGCCAGCATGATCACCATGAAGCCGACCACCACGCCGGGAAACGCCAGCGGGAAGGTCAGCATGGCCAGCAGCACCGGCTGGCCGGGAAAACGGTTACGTTGCAGGAACAGGCCGACGAACACCGAGATCGCCAGCGTGGCCGCCGTCACCGCCGCCGACAAGGCCAGCGTCGATACCAGGCTGGCGAAGTAGTGGCGGTTGGTCAGCACGGCGAGATACGCCATCGCGCCCTCGGGACCGGAGGCGCCCACGCCCAGCAGCCGCGCCATGGGCAGCAGCCAGAAGGCGCAGAAGATCGTCATGCCGGGCACGGCGAACCACAGCCAGACGCTGTTGCCGCGGGCGCGCGGACGGCCGGCCTCGCGGGCCGCGGACGGTGGGAAAACGGGCTTCATGGTCTGTCCTGCAACTTGCATCAACGCACTTCCGCCAGATAACGCTCGCCGAACTTGCGCTGCGCTTCGGCCATCTTGCCGTAGTCCACCGACTTGGCGCGGGCGTACTCGGCGGCCGGCAGGAAGCGCGACTCGGCTTCCTTGGACATCGCCGATGCGCGCACCGGACGCAGATAGGCATTGGCCCAGATCGCCTGGCCCTGATCGGACAGCAGGAAGTCCAGCACCTTCTTGGCCTCGGCCTGGTGCGGGGCGTTCTTCACCAGCGACACCACGTAGGGCACGGTCACGGTGCCTTCGGTCGGGATCACGAAGGCGACGTTGGCGCGGTCCTTGTACTTGGCGCGATAGGCGTCGAAGTCATAGCCCAGCAGGATGGGGATCTCGCCCGAGATCAGGCGCGCATACGAGGTCTGCTTGGGAACGATGGGCTGGTTCTTCTGCAGGTTCTTGAAGTAGGTGATGGCCGGCGAGAAATCGTCCAGCGAACCGCCCAGCGCCTGGTTGATCGCCACCGCGCCGACATAGCCGACGAAGGCCGAGGCCGGGTCCAGGTAACCGATCAGGCCCTTGTATTCAGGCTTCTGCAGGTCGGCCCAGGACTTCGGCACCGGCTTGCCCTTGAGCGCATCGACGTTGACCATGATGCCCATGGTGCCGGAGTGGATGGTGAACCAGTAGCCGTCCGGATCCTTCAGGCCGTTGGGGATGTCGTTCCAGTTGGCCGGCTTGTAGGGTGCGACCAGATCCTTGCTCTTGGCTTCGATGCCGAAGGACACGCCCAGGTAGGTGAAATCGGCCACCGGGCTGGCCTTCTCGGCGGTCAGTTGGGCCAGGGACTGGCCGCTGTTCTTGTTGTCGGGCGGGACGGTGATGCCGGTCTTGTCCTTGATCGCCTTGATCTGGGCGGCCCAGTCAGCCCATTCGGGCGGACAGTTGTAGCAGATCGCGGTCTGTGCGGACGCCGCGATGGAAGCCGACAGCAGCATGGCGCCGGCGACGGTTTGAACAACACGTTTCAGGGACATGTCAGATCCTCTCCAATAAGTTGAACAACAAAGGCACTGCAAAAAAATCGTGGTATCAGGCTTGCACCGGCGACGCGGCGGAACCGCCCTCGCGCACCGCGTGCGGCAACACATGCCGCGCGGCCGTCACCGGCGCCCCACCGGCCGCCGCAGCCGCGGCGCTGCGTTCGATCGCCGCCACCAGCGTGCGCAGGGCGACGTCACCGATCTGCTCCGAAGGCTGCACGACGCTGGCCAGCACAGGTTCCATCAGGGCGCCGACCGGAATGCCGTCGAAGCCCATCACCGAGATATCGCGCGGCACGCGCAGGCCGAGCGCGCGCAGGTCGCGCATGGCGCTCATGGCCAGCAAGTCGTTGGAACAGAACAAGGCGGTCGGACGCTGTACCGGGTCGGCCATCATCTGCTGGTAGTCGGCGGCGGCGGTGAGCGTGTGGCGCTCGACTTCAATGGCCGGCAGCGGATCGAGGCCGGCGGCGCGCATGGCATCGAGATAACCGTAATAGCGCTGGATGGCGCGGTCGGAGGCGTTGAAACGGCCCGACAGCATCTGGATGCGGCGATGGCCGAGCTGAATCAGGTGCGCCACGGCATCGCAGGCGGCGGCGCGGTTATCAACCGAGACCGAGGCGCGCTCGCCAGCCGCTTGGCCGGCTGCGGGCTGGGCCAGCTGGTTATAGGTCAGCACGAAAGGAATGCGCTCGCGCTCCAGCAGATCGAGCGTAGCGTTGGCGCCGGCGTCGGCCACCGTCAGGATCACGCCGTCCACGCGGTGGCCCAGCAACAGCTCGACCGCGGCGGACTCATCCTCGGGCAGGTATTCGGTGGTGGTGAACATCACCGAGTAATCCAGTTCGCGCGCGGCCAGTTCGATGCCCTGCAGGCACTGGGCGAAGACGGTGTTGGACAGCGTCGGCACCACCACGCCCACCGTGCGCGAACTGCCGGCGCGCAGATTGCGCCCGGTGAAATTGGGCCGGAAGCCCAGTTGCTCGATGCTGCGATGGATCTTTTCGGCGGTTTCCGCGCTCACCGAGCCGGGCTTGTTCAGCAGGCGCGAGACGGTGGCGATGGAGACGCCGGCCAGATTGGCCACTTGCTTGATGGAAGGTCGCACGGAAATCGTCCGATGACATGAAAACGATTACATGGTGCCTGCCGATTATGACGGCCTCATGACCTTACGCTTGGTAGGGGAAAGCATGGAAAGTTGTCATATAGGAAAATTTTTATTCTTCTCTGCGCTTTTGGCGATTTTTTCATAGTTTTGCTTTCGAGACTTTTCTCATACAAGCACGCGCTACGAATCAACACACTGCACATACAGCATCAGGCGACCTTCAACGGAAAGATACCGTAGGGGCTACCCTTAGCTGCGATCTCCATACTGCTTCCCGGGCATGGGGATCTTGCCCGCTTCCTCTCGGAAGCGGTTTTTTTTATTTCCGCACGGGAATTTCACGCTATCTTCGCCGCCCATCCGGGCGCACGCCGCCGGACTGCCGCGCCCCTGCGGCGAGCCGGTATAATGCAGGGTTTCGAATTCCAACCGTCTCCATCCGTTTCAGCCCGTCATGCAAGATAAATACAGCCCAGCCGAAGTCGAACAATCCGCGCAGCAGCACTGGAACGCCATCGACGCCTACAAGACCGTCGAGAATGCCCGTGACAAGCAAGGCCGCGACAAGCAGAAGTTCTACGCCTGCTCGATGCTGCCCTACCCGTCGGGCAAGCTGCACATGGGCCATGTGCGCAACTACACCATCAACGATGTGATGTACCGCTATCTGCGCATGAACGGCTACAACGTCCTGATGCCCATGGGCTGGGACGCCTTCGGCATGCCCGCGGAAAACGCGGCGATGGCCAACGGCGTGCCGCCGGCGCAGTGGACCTATTCCAACATCGACTACATGAAGAAGCAGATGCAGTCGATGGGCCTGGCGATCGACTGGTCGCGCGAGATGACCGCCTGCCGTCCCGAGTACTACAAGTGGAACCAGTGGATGTTCCTGAAGATGCTGGAGAAAGGCATCATCTACAAGAAGACCGGCACCGTGAACTGGGATCCGATCGACCAGACCGTGCTGGCCAACGAACAGGTCATCGACGGAAAGGGCTGGCGTTCGGGCGCGATCATCGAGAAGCGCGAAATTCCGATGTATTACGCCAAGATCACCGACTACGCCGACGAACTGCTGGAACACGTCGAAACCAAGCTGCCGGGCTGGCCCGAGCGCGTGCGCCTGATGCAGGCCAACTGGATCGGCAAGTCCACCGGCGTGCGCTTCGCCTTCCCGCATGACATCAAGGGCAGCGACGGCGCCCTGGTCAACGACGGCAAGCTGTACGTGTTCACCACCCGCGCCGACACCATCATGGGCGTGACCTTCTGCGCCGTGGCGCCGGAACACGCGCTGGCCACCCTGGCCGCGGAAAACAACCCCGCGCTGCAAGCCTTCATCGCCGAATGCAAGCAAGGCAGCGTGATCGAAGCCGACATGGCGACGATGGAAAAGAAGGGCATGCCCACCGGCCTGTTCGTCACCCATCCGCTGACCGGCGACAAGGTCGAGGTGTGGGTCGGCAACTACGTCTTGATTACCTATGGCGACGGCGCCGTGATGGGCGTGCCGGCGCACGACGAGCGCGACTTCGCGTTCGCCAAGAAGTACAACCTGCCGATCAGGCAAGTCATCGCCGTGGAAGGCAAGACCTACTCGACCGATGCCTGGGAAGAATGGTACGGCGACAAGGAAGCCGGTCGCACGATCGCCTCCGGCAAGTACGACGGCCTGGGCTATCAGGCAGCGGTGGACGCGGTCGCCGCCGACCTGGAAGCCAAGAACGTGGGCGAAAAGAAGGTCACCTTCCGCCTGCGCGACTGGGGCATCTCGCGCCAGCGCTACTGGGGCACGCCCATCCCCATCATCCACTGCCCGGATTGCGGCGACGTGCCGGTGCCGGAAAAGGACTTGCCGGTGGTGCTGCCGGAAGACTGCGTGCCGGACGGCAGCGGCAACCCGCTGAACAAGCACGAGCAATTCCTGAAGGTCGATTGCCCCAGCTGCGGCAAGCCGGCCCGCCGCGAGACCGACACCATGGACACCTTCGTGGATTCGTCCTGGTACTTCATGCGCTATACCTCGCCGGGCAGCAACGACGCCATGGTCGATTCCCGCAACGATTACTGGATGCCGATGGACCAGTACATCGGCGGCATCGAACACGCCGTGCTGCACCTGCTGTACGCCCGCTTTTGGACCAAGGTGATGCGCGACTTCGGCCTGCTGAAGTTCGACGAACCCTTCACCAACCTGCTGACCCAGGGCATGGTGCTCAACGAAACCTATTATCGTGAAGAGGCCTCTGGCAAGAAGATCTGGATCAACCCGGATGACGTGGAACTGTCGTTCGACGACAAGGGCCGCCCGGTTTCGGCAATCCTGAAGGCCGACGGCCAGCCGGTGGAAATCGGCGGCACCGAGAAGATGTCCAAGTCCAAGAACAACGGCATCGACCCGCAGGCCCAGATCGACCAGTACGGCGCCGATACCGCGCGCCTGTTCACCATGTTCGCCTCGCCGCCGGAACAGACCCTGGAATGGTCGGGCGCGGGCGTGGAAGGCGCCAACCGCTTCCTGCGCCGTGTGTGGGCCTTCGGCTACAACAACGCGGCGCGCATCGGCGGCGCCGGCGCGGTCGATGCCGCTCAACTGGACGATGCGCTGAAAACCCTGCGCCGTGAAGTGCACAAGGTGCTGCAGCAAGCCGACAACGACTTCAAGCGCATCCAGTACAACACCGTGGTGTCGGCCTGCATGAAGATGCTCAACACGCTGGAAGCCGCCAAGCCGGCCGAAAGCCCGGCCGCCAATGCGGTGATCGCGGAGTGCTTCTCGATCTTCCTGCGCGTGCTCAACCCGGTGGCCCCGCACGTGACGCACGTGCTGTGGCAGGAACTGGGCTATGCCAAGTCCTTCGGCGACATCCTCGACGCCGACTGGCCGCAGGTCGATGCCGGCGCGCTGGAACAGAGCGAGATCAAGCTGGTGGTACAGGTCAACGGCAAGCTGCGCGGCGAAGTGACGGTCGCCAAGGATGCCGACAAGGCCGCCATCGAAGCCGCCGCCCTGGCCAACGAAGATGTGAAGAAATTCCTGACCGGCGCGCCGAAGAAGGTGATCGTGGTGCCGGGCAAGCTGGTCAACATCGTGGCCTGAGCCGGACGCCACCCAACCGACGGATATCCATGCACGCTCAAGTTCTCACCAAGCGCTTCTCGCAATGGCTGCTGATGGCCGCCGCCGCCCTGATCCTGACGGCCTGCGGCTTCCACCTGCGCGGCGCCGCCGATCTGCCGTTCAAGACCATTTACCTGGGCTTCGGCCCGAACTCGCCGGTCGGCGTCGAGCTCAAGCGCAACATCGAAGCCAGCGGCGCCAAGGTGGTCAGCGACCAGAAGGAAGCGGAAGCCAACCTCAAGGTGCTGGCCGACACCCGCGACCGCCAGGTGCTGACGCTGAACACCAACGGCCGCGTGCGCGAGTACGCGCTGTTCCAGCGCTTCACCTTCTCGGTGACCGACGCCAAGGGCGTGGTGGTGATCCCGCCCACGGCCATCACCCTGCGCCGCGTGATCACTTACGACGAGAACCAGGAACTGGCGAAGCAGGCCGAAGAAGCGCTGCTGTACCGCGACATGCAGTCCGACCTGGTGCAGCAGATCCTGCGCCGCCTGTCGGCCTCGAAGTCGGCGATCAGCACCGAAAAAGCCGAGTCGGATTCCTGACCCGGCCGCGCGGAACGACATCATGCAACTGCGGCACGACGCCCTCGACACCCAGCTCGGCAGATCGCTGGCGCCGCTCTACGTGATCGCCAGCGACGAGCACCTGCTGGCGCTGGAGGCGGCCGACAAGATCCGCCGCGCCGCGCGCGCCGCCGGCTATACCGAGCGCGAGGTGCTGGTGGTCGAACGCAGCTTCAAGTGGGGCGAACTGCTGGCGGCCAACCAGTCGCAATCGCTGTTCGGCGACAAGAAACTGATCGAGCTGCGCATCCCCACCGGCAAGCCCGGCAAGGACGGCGGGCAGGCGCTGCAAGACTACGCCGCCAATCTCAGTCCCGACAACCTGACCATCATCAGCCTGCCCAAGCTGGACTGGGCTACGCAAAAGGCGGCCTGGGTCGGCGCACTGCAGCAGGCCGCGGTGTACATCGACATCCCGTTGGTGGAGCGCGCCCAGTTGCCGGGCTGGATCGGCAACCGCCTGGCCGCCCAGCAGCAAAGCGCGGATCGCCCCTGCCTGGACTTCATCGCCGATCGCGTGGAAGGCAACCTGCTGGCCGCGCACCAGGAGATCCAGAAGCTGGCCCTGCTCTACCCGAGCGGCAAGCTGTCCTTCGAGCAGGTGCAGGACGCGGTGCTCAACGTGGCGCGCTACGACGTTTTCAAGCTCAATGAAGCCATGCTGTCGGGCGACGTCGCCCGCCTGACGCGCATGATGGATGGCCTGAAGGGCGAAGGCGAGGCGCTGCCGCTGGTGCTGTGGGCGGTGACCGAAGAGATCCGCACGCTGTTGAAGCTCAAGTCCGGCATGGCGCAAGGCAAGCCGGTCGGCGCCCTGCTCAAGGAATACCGCATCTGGGGACCGCGCGAAAAGCTGATGGAACCGGCGCTGCGCCGCATCAGCCTGGCGGCGCTGCAAAGCGCGCTGCAGGAGGCCGCGCACGTCGATCGCATGGTCAAGGGCCTGCGCGCCAAGGCCTTCGCCGGCGATCCCTGGGATGCGCTGTCGCAGTTGGGCCTGAAGCTGGCGCGGGGGCGCTGACGCCGGGTTGTCGATGCAAGCGGCCGCTACGGCGATGCCGCATGCGGCCCGGCCAAGAATTCCATCCACGGCGCGAGCCGCAAGGATGCAACGCAAGTGCAATGCAATTGCAACGAAACGGCAGCGCCGCCCGGCGCACCGGAGGAACGCAAAATGGAAAACATCGAGCTCTACATGAACCGCATCGGCCAGCAGGCGCGCGCAGCATCGCGCGCCATGGCCCGTGCCGACACCGCCGCCAAGAACCAGGCGCTGCAACTGATCGCCGCCGCCATCCGGCGTGACGCCGACATCCTGCGCGCGGCCAATGCCAAGGACCTGGAGGCCGCGCGCGCCAACGGCCTGGCCGAGGCCATGCTGGACCGCCTGACGCTGTCCGACAAGGCTATCGCCACCATGGCCGAAGGCCTGGAACAGATCGCCGCGCTGCCCGACCCGATCGGCGAGATCAGCAACATGAAATACCGCCCGACCGGCATCCAGGTCGGCCAGATGCGCGTGCCGCTGGGCGTGATCGGCATCATCTACGAAGCCCGTCCGAACGTGACGGTGGACGCCGCCGGCCTGTGCATCAAGAGCGGGAACGCCACCATCCTGCGCGGCGGCTCCGAGGCGATCCACTGCAACCAGGCGCTGGCCGCCCTGGTCAAGGAAGGCCTGGCCGGCGCCGGCCTGCCGCATGAAGCGGTGCAGGTGGTCGAGACCACCGACCGCGCCGCCGTGGGCGTGCTGATCACCATGACCGAGTACGTGGACGTGATCGTGCCGCGCGGCGGCAAGGGCCTGATCGAGCGCCTGATCCGCGAAGCCAAGGTGCCGATGATCAAGCACCTGGACGGCATCTGCCACGTCTATATCGACGACAAGGCCGAGCCTCGCCGCGCGCTGGACGTGGCCTTCAACGCCAAGTGCCACCGCTACGGCACCTGCAACACCATGGAAACCCTGCTGGTGGCGCGCAACATCGCTCCGGCGCTGCTGCCGCCGCTGGCCGAGCTGTACCGCGTCAAGGATGTGGAGCTGCGCTGCGACCCCGAAGCCGCCGAGATCCTGGCCGGCTATCCGCTGCTCAAGGAAGCCGTCCCGGAAGACTGGGACACCGAATACCTGGCGCCCATCCTGGCCGTGAAGGTGGTGGCTGACGTCGAGGAAGCGATCGATCACATCAACCGCCACTCGTCCCAGCACACCGACAGCATCGTCACCGAAGATTACACGCGCGCCATGCGCTTCCTGCGCGAGGTGGATTCCGCCTCGGTCATGGTCAATGCCTCCACGCGCTTTGCCGACGGCTTCGAATACGGCCTGGGCGCGGAGATCGGCATCTCCAACGACAAGCTGCACGCGCGCGGCCCGGTCGGCCTGGAAGGCCTGACCTCGCTGAAGTACGTGGTGCTCGGCCAGGGCCAGGTACGCCAGTAGTCGCCGCAGCACGCAACAGGAAGTAATCAGGCGGACACATGCCGCCGCCATCATGTCGCCTGGCTCTGGCGACGACACGGGCGGCCGGTGTCCAACCCATCGCCCTCGTCAAGGAAAGCCATGCTCTGGATCAAAGCGCTGCACATCGTCTTCATCGCCTCGTGGTTCGCCGGCCTGTTCTATCTGCCGCGCATCTTCGTGAACCTGGCGCAGGAAACCGAAGTGGTCGCGCGCGAACGCCTGCTCGGCATGGCGCGCCGCCTGTACCGCTTCACCGGCATGACCGCGCTGGCGGCGCTGGGCTTCGGCATCTGGCTGCTGGTTGTGACCTGGCAATTCTGGACCGGTCCGGGCAACGGCTGGCTGCATGCCAAGCTGTTCCTGGTGGTGCTGGTGATCGGCTACCACCATGCCTGCGGCGCGCTGCTCAAGAAATTCGAGCTGGGCAGGAACACGCGCAGCCACGTGTGGTTCCGCTGGTTCAACGAGGTGCCGGTGCTGCTGTTGCTGGCCATCGTGATCCTGGTCGTGGTCAAGCCGTTTTAGGAAAGACGTTTCAACGCGCTGTCAGTCGTCGGTTTCAGGTCGTACACATCATCCACTCTCATCAGCCATCCGGAGCCGGTCATGAGCAAAGTCTGTGCATACTTCTTCGCGCCGCATTCGCCGTTCGCCTATCTGGGCCACGATCGTTTCGTCGCGCTCGCCGAAAAATACCAGGTGCAGATCCTGCCCAAGCCCTTCGACCTGTCGAAGATCTTCGGCGTCTCCGGCGGCCTGCCGCTGGCCAAGCGCGCACCGCAACGCCAGGCCTACCGCCTCAAGGAACTGGCGCGCTGGAGCGAATTCCTCGGCAAGCCGATGCACCTGCAGCCCACCTATTTCCCCGTCAACAGCGACACCGCGGCACGCATGATCATCGCCGCCCAGCTGGCGCACGGCACCGCAGCCTCGCTCAGGCTGGCCGGCGCCGTCATGCGCGGCGTGTGGGAAGACCAGAAGAACATCGCCGACAACGACACCCTGGTGGCCATTGCCAATGCGCTGGACCACGACGGCACGGCGCTGCTGAAATCCTCGGAGACGGCCAGCGTGCAAGCCGAGTTCGACCGCTTCACCGACGAGGCCAATGCCGCCAGCGTGTTCGGCGCGCCGTGGTTCGTGTATGAAGGCGAAGGTTACTGGGGCCAGGACCGCCTGGACTTCGTCGAGCGCGCATTCGCCAAGGCTTGAGCGGCTTCAGCGTTAAAATGACGCCGGGCTGCTCACCACAGCCCGGCGTTTGCATTTGCAGATAACAGTTTCACAACGGACAAAAGGTACTCCCATGCAATCATTCCAGACCACTTATTCCTACTTCTGCCCCTGCCCGCGCGGCCTGGAAGCCGCCCTGGCGGAAGAGCTCAACGAGATCGCCCAGCACGCCGGCCCGGCCGCCGCGCTGAAAGTGCACAACCAGGTGCCGGGCGGCGTGCATTGCTCGGGCACGCTGCTGGCCGCCTACCAGTTGAACCTGCATTCGCGCATCGCCAGCCGCGTG
The DNA here is from genome assembly GCA_009914615.1 of Herbaspirillum frisingense. Taxonomy (GTDB): domain Bacteria; phylum Pseudomonadota; class Gammaproteobacteria; order Burkholderiales; family Burkholderiaceae_D; genus Herbaspirillum; species Herbaspirillum frisingense_B. Next base: position 5,957 of record WNDX01000104.1, on the reverse strand, counting down.
CTATTGCGCATGGCGCACGGTTCCTACAAGAATGAAAACGACATCTACGACCTCACCCTGGCCCAGCCCTGGGAAGACTGGTTCAAGGTGAACCACACCATCCGCGTGGACATGACCGCGGTCAAGTCGCCGCTGCGCAGCCTGGAATTCACCACGCTCAAGATCAAGGATGCGATCTGCGACCGCTTCCTCGACCTGATGAAGCTGCGCCCCTCGGTCAACACCCGCACGCCCGACATGCGCATTGCCGGCTTCGTCGATGCCCACAACTACACGGTCTATCTCGACACCTCCGGCGAGGCGCTGTTCAAGCGCGGCTGGCGCGAAGAGACCGGCGACGCGCCGCTGCGCGAGAACCTGGCCGCCGGCCTGTTGCGCACCTCCGGCTGGAAGCCGGGCGTACCGCTGTTCGACCCCATGTGCGGCTCCGGCACCATCCTGGCCGAAGCCGCGCAGATGGTGGCCGGCGTGCCGCCGGGTGCGCGCCGCCGCTTCGCCTTCGAGAAATTCACCAATTTCAACGCCGAGGCCTGGCTGTCCATCAAGGGCGATTTCAAACCCAATCCCTTGCCGACCTCGCCGACGCTGTTCGGCAGCGACATCTCGGGCGACATGGTGGAACTGACGCGCAAGAACCTGGCGCGCGCCGGCATCCAGTTCGAAGTGCCGCTCAAGCAGATCGAGGCGCAGGAGGTGAAGCCGCCGATGGATGCCGACGGCAAGCCGCTGGTCGGCATCATCCTGTCCAATCCGCCCTACGGCGAGCGTATCGGCGTGCGCGGCGACCGCGCGCTGCCCACCGAAGAGCTGTTCACGCAGTTCTTCAGCGCCTTCTCCACCACGCTCAAACAACGCTTCGCCGGCTGGAGCGTGTTCCTGTTCTCGGCCGACCTCGGCCTGCCCAAGCTGATGCGCCTGAAGGAAGCGCGCAAGACGCCGTTCTTCAACGGCGCGCTGGAATGCCGCCTGTTCCGCTTCGACATGGTGGCCGGCTACAATCGTCGCGAAGAAGCCAAGCCGCCGGTCAAGAACGGCGAAGACTGAGCCAGTCTTCCCCCGGATGGAGCGGGATTGTCAAGATTCGCAAGACAATCCTTCCCGTCCAGGCCGGTTTATCCGGCTCGCATCTTTCCCTAAAGTGTCATCAAGGCAGCCGCTCATGCGCCTCCATCGCGCAGCGGCTGACTCACTTATCCACAGACACTTTCCGGGGAAACCATGCCTACCGTCACCGTCAATACCAAAGCCGATTACGCCGCCTTTCTGCTGCGCGTCACCATGGGCGTCTTCTTCCTGATCCATGCGGGCCTGAAGATCTTCGTCTTCACGCCGGCCGGCACCGTCGGCTTCTTCGCTTCGCTGGGCGTGCCGGGCTTCCTGGCGTATCCGGTGATCCTGCTGGAAGTGGTCGGCGGCATCGCGCTGGTGCTGGGCTATTACGGGCGCTGGCTGGCCATTCCGCTGGCGCTGGACCTGCTGGGCGCGATCATCCTGGTGCACGGCCCGGCCGGTTTCTTCTTCACCAACCCCAAGGGCGGCTGGGAATACCTGGCGCTGTGGATCGTCGGCCTGATCGCGGTGTTCCTGCTGGGTGACGGCGCCTTCGCCCTGAAGCGCGAAGAACGCAATTAGGATTTGAAGGAAATGCACGCCGGGCCTTGGCCCGGCATGCCTTGTTGAATGATGTTAGCGTAAGCGTCTCCGGATCCCGGGATCCTTACGCCACACGGCCGCAACGCATTGCGCGCGGCGGCCACAGGAGAACCACCATGTCCGATTCCAATCACCTGCCCTCGCTGTTCGTCTCGCACGGCTCGCCCATGCTGGCCGTGGAACCCGGCCGCACCGGTCCGTTGCTGGCCGATATCGGCAGCACGCTGCCGCGGCCCAAGGCCATCGTGGTGGTGTCGCCGCACTGGGAAACCTTCACGCCGCGCGTCGGCAATCTGCAAAAGCAGAAGGTGATCCACGATTTCGGCGGTTTCCCGCAAGTGCTGTATCAGCTCGACTATCCCGCCCCCGGCGCACCGGCCCTGGCCGAACACGTGGCGCGCCTGCTGCGCGACGGCGGCCTGGAAGCGCATACCGACGACAGTTGGGGTCTGGATCACGGCACCTGGGTGCCGATGCGTTATCTTTATCCACAGGCTGACGTGCCGGTGATCCAGCTGTCGCTGCAATCGCACCAGCCGCCGGAATATCACTACCGCGTGGGCCAGTTGCTGGCGCCGCTGGCCAAGGAAGGCATCCTGCTGGTCGGCTCGGGCAGCTTCACGCACAATCTGCGCGAACTGCGCCGCAACGATCCGGACGCCGCCGAGCCGCCGCACACTGCGGAGTTCCTGCAATGGTTCCTCGACCGCATGCGCGCCGGCGACCTGCAAGGCCTGTTCGGCTACCGCACCACCGCGCCGCACGCGGTGCGCACCCATCCCAGCGACGAGCACTTGCTGACCCTGTTCTTCGCCATGGGCGCGGCCGATGACTGGACGCAGTTCGTACACCTCGACAGCGGTTCGACGTATCATACGCTGCGCATGGACGCCTTCGCCTTCGGCTCGGCGTCCAACCTGCTGGCACAATTACCGGCAGCCGCCTGAGCCGCGTCCCGCCCTCCCCGGCACGGCGCCGCCGCGGCGCCGTTTCGGAGATACATCATTTGAACAAACTGCGGGAAATCGAATGCTTCATCGCCGTGGCCGAACTGGGCAGCTTCGTGAAGGCTGCCGATGCGCTCGGCATTTCCAAGGCGGCGGTGTCGCGCACCGTGCTTGAACTGGAAGCACGCCTGGGTTCGCGCCTGATGCAGCGGACCACGCGCCGCCTGTCGCTGACCGAAGCCGGCACGCTCTACCTGGAACGCTGCAAGCAGATCGTGGCGGCACTGGAAGAAGCCGACGACCTGCTCTCGGCCGGCGCCGCCAATCCCGCCGGCCTGCTGCGCATCAACGCGCCGCTCACCTTCGGCGTGCTGCACCTGGCGCCGCTGTGGCCGATGTTCCTGGAACGCCATCCGGGCGTGGCGCTGGATATCACCCTGTCGGACCGCATCGTCGATATCATCGATGAAGGCTTCGACATGGCCATCCGCATCGCGCGGCTGTCCGACTCCACCCTGGTGCATCGCAAGCTGACCACCACCAACCTGCAGGTCTGCGCCTCGCCGGCCTACCTGGAAAAATACGGCACGCCCCGGCACCCGCACGACCTGGCCCAGCACCAGGCCATCTGCTACAGCTACAACGCCAGCAAGGATGAATGGCAATTCACCGGCGCCGAAGGCCCGGTCAGCGTGAAGGTCAATTCGCGCATGCACGTCAACAACGGCGACAGCTGCGTGGCAGCCGCGCTGGGCGGCATCGGCATCACGCGCCAGCCGACCTTCATGATCGACCAGCACCTGCGCAACGGCCAACTGGTGCCGCTGCTGACTGACTACACCTCGCCCGAACTGGGTATCTACGCGGTCTATCCCAGCCGCGCGCACCTGCCGGCCAAGGTCAGGGCGATGCTCGACTTCCTCTCCGAAGCCTTCCAGCAAGTGCACTGGAACGGCTGAACGCCCGCTGCTCGCGGCCGCCATCGTCCGGCGGCCGGCCTCATCCCGCAGCTCGGCGTCGCCTCTCGCAGCCTGGGATGAACGACGCCTGCGCAGAATTTTCATGCGTGCGCACAGGCCGTTTTTCCCACGCCTGAATTACACTCCGGGCCTTCGATGGATTGGTATGACCACTTCACTGGTCGGCGAATTTGTCGTGGGCAGGCGACTTTTTGACGCTTCCTCACCAAAGCTGACTCGCTTTATTCGGCCAGGCATGTCGGTGGATTTTTCGTGATTTATCTGTCGACATCACGGATATTCTTGATGTCCATCAACATATCGGACTCGTTTTCATGGCTGTGGACAAGATGAATCCTGCCTTGACATCCGCAAGGTGATCGCTCAAAGTGACCACATTACAGACTATATGTCCATATTATGAACATTAGTCTGCAAGTCGAACCAATGAGGAGAACCCAATGAGCGCCGCCATGCCCGCCGATTCGAAGTTGATGCCCTACCAGTACCCCAACCCCAAGGAAGCGCCGCTGGAGATCGTGGTCAATCCCGCGATTCCCGACGACGAGCGCATCTGGGTGCCGCAGGCGGAGAACGTCTGGTTCCGTCCGCTGTGCCTGAATGTCTCGCAAGGCTACTGGACCAACCTGCTGCGTGTGCGCAAGTCCGGCGTGCTGTCGCGCCACCGCCATCCGGCGCCGGTGCACGGCATGGTGCTCAAGGGCAAATGGCGCTATCTGGAACACAACTGGATCGCCGAGCAAGGCAGCTACGTCTTCGAACCGCCGGGCGAAACCCACACCCTGTACGTGCCGGAAGACGTGGAAGAAATGATCACCTACTTCCACATCACCGGCGTCATGTTCTATTGCGACCCGTGGGGCAAGTACGAAGGCTACGAGGACGTCTATACCAAGCTGGACATGTGCCGCAAGCACTACGAAGCGGTCGGCCTGGGCGCCGATTACGTGAACCGGTTCGTGCGCTGAGCGAGAGCGTGATGACCTACGCCAACGCGCAATACGATTTCATGGGCAGCGTTGCCATCGTCACCGGCGGCAACGGCGGCATCGGCATGGCCATCAGCGAGCGCCTGGCCAAGGCCGGTGCGCAAGTGGTGTGCTGGGATCTGAAGGCCAATCCGGCCTCGCCCTATCGCCAGTACGAAGTGGATATCGCCGACCCGGCTTCCACCGACGCCGCCGCGCAGCAGTTGCTGGCCGATCTCGGCCGCATCGACTTCCTGGTCAACAACGCCGGTTATGCCGGCGCCACCGTGCCGCTGGATGAATACGACGTGGCTGAATGGCATCGCATCGTCAACGTCAACCTGCTGGGGGTGTTCCACGCCTGCCGCAGCGTGGTGCCGGCCATGCGCGCCGCCGGCCGCGGCCGCATCGTCAACATCGCTTCATTGGCCGGCAAGGAAGGCACGCCCAACGCCTCCGCCTATAGCGCGGCCAAGGCCGGCATGCTGGCCCTGACCAAGTCGCTGGGCAAGGAACTGGCCAACGCCGGCGTGCTGGTCAACGCCCTGGCGCCCGCCGCGGTGAAGACCTCGCTGTTGGAACAGATGGCGCCGGCGCATGTGCAGAACATGATCAACAAGAGCCCGATGGGCCGCCTGGGCACCGTGGAAGAAGTCGCGGAAATGGTGGCCTGGCTGTGCTCGGGTTCGTGCACGTTCAACACCGGCGCGGTCTTCGACCTCTCCGGCGGCCGTGCCACGTATTGAAGCAAACGCAGCAAGCATGCAAGGCAAGGCCCCGCGCGGCCTTGCCGATGAATGATCCGGGCAAGGGGCGATCGCCGCGCATACCACGGGGTAACGCGGCGCCGGACGGGCCGGCAAGGTCCAGACACACGCGCGAGCGGCAATCCACAACGCCCGCGACGACAGCATCGCCGCACACAACAAAGCTTTCCGCATCAAGCACCACGACAGAGATGGCGCAGGCAGGAAGCGACCAAATGGCTTACTCATTCACTTTGGAGACGCACTTCATGGAAGTCCAGAAAGATCCGAGCGCCAAGCTCGAAAAGAGCCCACGGCTCAAACGCATTCAGGTCATCGCCCTGACGTGATCTTGCCCCCGTTTCACGGACACCCCTATAAGCGATTAACTATCGCAATAGGAGGTGGACGATGACCAAGAGCAAGGCAGGCAGAAAGGGGCAGGAGTTCAGCCTGGAGTTCAGGCAGCAGGCACTGTTGCGAGCGGCCACAGAAGGGGTAACCACGGTGGCTCGTGATCTGGGGTTGCAGCCTGCCCAGCTGTACAGTTGGCGCGCCCAGGCGCGGCGGCACGACCAGGACGATCAGGCACAACGCTTGGAGTTGGCCGAACATGCACGGCTCAAACGTGAAGTGGCGCGGCTGGAGGAGGAGAACGCTTTC
>WNDX01000103.1 GCA_009914615.1 Herbaspirillum frisingense | reverse complement strand
GGCTGCACTCGTTTCGGCGCCTGAAGATTCGTTACGAACGCTATGCTCATATCCACGAAGCCTTCCTGTCATTGGCTTGCGCCTTGATTTGCTGGACCCGGTTAAAACAACTTTTAAAATAATTTCGCAACAGCCTCTTAGATAGGTGTCCGTAAATCAGGGGCAAGATCACCTTGAGGAATTAGCCGCCTATTGACCGTCCAACTTTATGGGGTCAGTTCACAAGGGCGGCTTTTCGTTTTCCACAGGCGAAACCGGATCAGGTGTCGCTCCACTGCCGCAGCAGGTTGTGATAGCAGCCTACCAGCGTGCGCCGCGCCAGTGCGTCGGCGTCGGTCTGGTTCAGGCGCTGGATGGCGTTGTCCATGTCGAACAGCATGCTGCGCTGGTGGTCGTCGCGCACCAGGCTTTGCACCCAGAAGAAGCAGCCCACCCGCACGCCGCGCGTGACCGGCGTGACCGTATGCAGGCTGGTGGCCGGGTAGAGCAGCAGGTCGCCAGCATCCAGCTTGGCGCCGTGCATGCCGTAGGTATCGTCGATTTGCAGTTCGCCGCCGTCGTAGTCGGCGGCGTCGGCCAGGAACAGCGTGCCCGAGATATCGGTGCGCAGCTTGCGGCCGCTGTGCGGGTGGATGCGCACACTGCCGTCCACGTGGGCGCCGAAGGTCATGCCTTCGCCGTAGCGGTTGAACATCGGCGGGTAGATCAGGTTGGGCAAGGCCGCGCTGATGAAGCGCGGATGGCGTTCCAGCGCGCCGACGATGATGCGCTGGCACTGCTGCGCCACTTCCGAACGCTCGTCGATCTGCTGGTTGAACTTCACCGGCGCGCCCTGGTAGCCCGCGGTCACGCGGCCATCCACCCAGGCCTCGCCGGCCCCGTCCAGCAGCCCGCGCACGGTCTTGACCTGTTCTTCGTCGAGCAGCTTGGGGATGGTGATGAGCATGGGTGGATGTCCTCGTTGCGCGGGCTTGCGGCTTACATGCGGTAATTGACCGACAGCATCGCGGTGCGGCCCGAACCCGGGACCGAACGCCCGCCGTCGGACTGGATCAGCGCATCGTAATACATCTTGTCGGTCAGGTTGAACAGGTTGAGGCGGATGTCGTAGTCCTTCTGGGTGTAGGCCACGGTGGCGTCCCAGCGGGTGTAGCCGCCGACCTGGATGGTGTTGGTGGGGTTGACGTAGCGTTGCGACATGTAGGTGGCGCCGCCGCCGACCTGCCAGTGCGGCGCGACGTCGTAGGTGGTCCACGTGGTCAGCGTGTGCTTGGGCGTGTTGACCGGGGTCTTGCCCAGCGTGTTGTCCAGCGGCGAGGCGCCGATCACCTGGGCGTCCAGATAGGTGTAGTTGGCGGCGACCTGCCACTGGCGGGTGATGCGGCCGGTGGCGCCGGCGCGCGCGCCGTTCACGCGCACCGTGCCTTGCAGTTCATAGACGCCGGTCGAGACCTGGCTGCGCGCGTTCTGCTTGGTGATCTGGAAGGCCGCGGCGTTCAGCGCCAGGCCTTGCGCCACGTCCCACTTGCCGCCTGCTTCATAGGAGCGGTTCTTTTCCGGATCCAGGTTCTGCTGGCCGCTGGTGCCGGTCAACTGTTCCAGCGAAGGATTGAAGGAGGTGCCGTAAGACACATAGTAAGCCTGCGCCGAGGTCGGCTGCCAGATGCCGCCGGCGCGCACGCTGAAGAAGTTCACGGTCTGGCTGGCGCCGGCCAGGTTGGTGTTCTTGGCCACCGCCGGCGTGTTGCCGGCATTGAGGGAGTTGCTGATGCTGGCGATGTAGCGGTCATAGCGCAGGCCGCCGACCAGCTTGAACTGGCGGTTCAGTTCCAGCGTATCGCCGAAGTAGGTGGCGATGGTGTTGGCGCTGCCGCCCTGGTGGTTGCCGGCGGCTTCGGCGATGCTGCTGCCGGCCGCGCTGTAGCCGGGATTGACCACCGGGATGCAGTCGGCATAGCCGGTGGTGGGCGTGCTGGCGTCGGTCAGCGCGCGGCCGTTGCAACTGCCGTTGCGGTAGTACGCCTGGTTGTCGTAGCCGTCGTGGCCGACTTCCAGCCCGACCAGGAAATCGTGCTTGATGCCGCCGGTGGCGAACTTGGCCGACAGTTCGGTCTGGTTGTAGATCGAGTAGTCGCGGATGTCACGGTCGTGGCTTTGCGCGCGCACGAACAGGCTGGACAGCGGCAGCGTGCTGGCGGCGCCGGTCAGCGCGGTGAAGCCGGTGCCGGAGACGGTGCCGATCGTATTGGGCGCGGTTTCCACGGCGCTGGTGCGCACGTAGTTGAACTGGGTCTGGTTGCGCAGCGTGACGTCGGGCGTGATCTTGTGCTTGACGCCGGCGTTGAGCGAAACCACGTCCTGGTCGGTGTGGTCGCTGTTCAAGCCATAGGCGGTATTGCGATCGACGTTGACCGGATGGCCGTTGAGCGGCGGCAGGCCGTAGTCGGGCTGGTCGTGGTTGTGCTGCAGCAGCGCCGACAGCGTGATTTCGGTGGCGGTGCCGATGCCCATGACGTAGGAGCCGGCCAGGCCGAAGTCTTGCACATCGGTCTGGTTGCGGGTGCTGGCGGCGCCGTTCTGCGCCATCGCCTCGATGCGCATGGCCGAGGTGTCCGACAGCGGGTGGTTGTAGTCGGCGGTGGTGCGCACCAGGCCGTTGCTGGTGACCGAGGCCGAGACTTCGGTGGCTTGCTTCAGGTTGGCCTTCTTGGTCACCTGGTTGATGATGCCGCCGGTCGAGCCGCGGCCGAACAGCATGGAAGAGGGGCCCATCAGGACTTCGATCTCGTCCATCGCGAAGGTGTCGCGGTAGTACTGGCCGCGATCGCGGAAGCCGTCGAGGTAGATGTCGGTGCGCGCCGAGAAACCGTTGAGGTTGATGTTGTTGCCGATCTGTCCGCCTTCGGCGCCGCCCAGCGTGATGCCCGACACGTGGCGCAACGCGTCCGACAGCGAGGCCACGCCTTGCGACTGCATCTGCGCCTTGTTGACCACGGTGACCGATTGCGGCACGTCGTGCAGATCGGCCGGCAGCTTGGTCAGGGCGGTGGGGCCGGGCGCGAAGTCATCGCGCTGGCCTTCCACGGTGACCGGCGCCAGCTGGCCGGCGGCATTGTTCGGTGCGGCCTGCTGCGCGTACAGCGGCAGGGGCGCGGCGAACGCCGCGACCAGGGCGGCGGCGATGGGAGAGAGACGGTTCATTGTTTTATGTCTTTGGTTGTGGAGTTGGCGCGAAAGGAGCGGTGTCCCCGAAAGGGGCGTTCCATTGGCTGGCTACTCCGCGCCGTCAACAATGAGGGCCGTTTGGCTGGCTGAAACCGGTGTTGCAAAGGTCTCGGTACGAATGATTCAGATTCTCATCTGTACGGTCGGCTAGGCTAAAGCGCGGGACTGACGAAGCCCTGTCGCCAGCCTGACAAAAGCCTGACTGTGACAAAAATGAAACAAAATGCAAGCCTTGCCGGCCGACTCGGGCAAGCCCTGATTTGCAGCATTCGCGGGCCTGCAATACGATGCTTCGGTTCGCAGATGTTTTGCGCTGTTTTTCTCACCCGAAGTCCTTATGAACGTTCTGCTGGTCGAAGACGACCCGGTGCTCACCAACGGCTTGTCGCGCGTCCTCAATTCGCACGGGTTCACCGTGCATACCGTCAACAATGGCACCGATGCGCTGTCGCAGCGCTTCAATGCCTCGGTGCTGGTGCTCGATATCGGCCTGCCCGGCATCGACGGTTTCGAAGTGCTGCGGCGCATGCGCGCCACCGGCAACAACACACCGGTGCTGCTGCTGACCGCGCGCGACACCATCCCCGACCGCGTGCACGGCCTGGAGCTGGGCGCCGACGACTATCTGGTCAAGCCCTTCGCCACGCCCGAGCTGGTGGCGCGCATCAAGGCCCTGATCCGCCGCAGCGCGCCGCAGCCGGCGCAATTGTCGGTGGGCGGGTTGTCGCTGGACAACGCCACCAAGCGCGCCGATATCGACGGCCGCAAGATCGAACTCTCGCTGCGCGAATGGACGGTGCTGGAATACCTGATGCAGCACGCCTCGCGCGTGGTTTCCAAGCAGCAGATCATCGACGCCGTGCTGCCTTGGGGCGAGGATTTCACCATCAATGCGGTGGAAGTCTATGTTTCCCGCATTCGCCTGAAGATCGCCGATTCAGGCGTCGTCATCCGCACCATCCGGGGCTTCGGCTACATGCTCGAAAAGAGCGAGAGCTGACTTCCGGATTCGCCGCATGTCCGTCCTGCATACCAGCATCCGGCGCGATCTGCTCAAATGGCTGATCGCGCCGCTGCTGCTGATCAACCTGGTCGGTGCCGGCCTGACCTATTGGCTGGCCTGGCTGCCGGCCCAGCACGCGTTCGACCAGAACCTGATGGATTCCACCTGGGGCCTGTACGCCCAGGTGCGGCACCGGCAGGAAAAGACTACCGCCGAACTGACCCAGCAGGCCGAGCAGATCCTGCGCAGCAACCATTCCGACACCACCTTCTTCGCGGTGCGCAACACCGCGGGCCAGATCGTGGTGGGCGACAAGGGCTTCCCGCCGCTGCCTGACAGCGACGTCTTCGAGCGTCCGATCAACTTCGACGCCGAGATGCGTGGCGAGCCGGTGCGCATCGCCGCGCTGCAGGTACGCGTGAAGAACGGCGTGATCTCGGTGGCGGTGGCTGAAACCGTGCGCAAGCGCAACCGCGCGCACTACACCATCCTGCTGTCCTTCCTGGCGCTGGACGGGGTGATCACCTTCGTCTCCATCAGCGCGGTGCTGGTGGCGGTGCGGCGCGGCCTGCGGCCGCTCAAGACCTTGCAGCGCAACCTGGAGCAGCGCGGCCATGGCAGGCTGGGCGCTATCGATGGCGCCGGTTCGCCGGTCGAGCTGCAGCCCCTGATCGGCGCCATGAACGAACTGATGCATCGCATCACCAAGGGCGAGCAGGCGCAGCAGAATTTCCTGGCCGACGTCGCGCACCAGTTGCGCACGCCGCTGACCGGTCTCAAACTGCAACTGGAGCTGTTGCACGACAAGCACCAGCACCAGCCCGATACCGCGCGCTCGCTGGAGATGATGAATTCCTCGGTGGAACGCATGATCCGCCAGAGCCGCCAGCTGCTGGCGCTGGCGCGCTCCGAGCCGGGGCTGTTCGAGCAGCGCAAGCTGGAAGACCTGTCGCTGGACAAGCTGGTGGAAGAATCGGTGCAGCACTTCATCGAAGAGGCCGACAAGAAACAGATCGACCTCGGCTTCGACCTGCGCCAGGGCCGCATGCGCGGCGACCGCTTCCTGCTGCGCGACCTGATCGATAACCTGATCGACAACGCGGTGCGCTACTCGCCGCCGCACAGCACGGTCACCGTGCGCTGCCAGGAAGAAGACGGCGCCACGCTGCTGGCGGTGGAAGATTCCGGCCCCGGCATCGCCCCCGAGCATCGCGAACTGATCTTCGACCGGTTCTACCGCGCCAACGACAAGGTCGCCGGCAGCGGCCTGGGCCTGGCTATCGTGCGCGAGATCGCCCACGACCACGGCGCCGTGATCAGCCTCAATTGCGGCGACGAAGGCCAGGGCACGGTGTTCACGGTACGCTTCCCGCTGGCGGCCTGAGCGCCGCTTGCGCGCGGCCGCCGATGAGCTTGTTCAGGTCAATTTCCCCAGAGTAATATTGCTGCTGTTCAGGTTGCCGAACCTCGTGCGCGGGTCTCTGTCTAACCGGCTCCATCGTGATCGACACTGGAGGCAGCATGACGGACAAGGTTTTGCAAAGCGGTACCCACATCGCCCGCTACGATGCGGTTGAAAAGCCTGATCACGCGTTCGAGGCGCAGGTATTCGTGCGATTGACGCGCGAACCCGAGATCGCCGAGACCTATATCCCCGCCGGCATCTTCCCCACCGAAGCCGAAGCGCTGGCCGGCGCCCGCGAACGTGCCCAGCGCGCACTGAAGGAGCACGAATTTTGAGCATGGCCCACCACCGCACCCCTTTCTTCTCTTCGCGCCGCCGCGCGCTGCTGCTGGCCGCCGGTTCCGCCGCCTTGCTGGCATTGGCTGGATGCGCGGGCAGTGGTGCGCTGTCGCAGGCCACCTCGTTCGAACTGCGCGGCGCCACCACGGCGCCCACGCCGGGTTGGATCAAGGCCGAGAACAGCGACCTCCCCGGTACGGTGGTCTATCTGTCGCCCGAGGCCGTGCTGGACGCCGGCGACGTGCAGCGCGCCACCGCCCAGAAGGATGCCGCCGGACGCGCCATCCTGGTGCTGCAATTCTCACTGGCCGGCACCGCCAGGTTGGCGGCCGCTTCGCGTGAACTGATGGGGCGTCAACTGGCTGCCGTGATCGAAGGTCGGGTCACCAACATGGCCAGCGTGCAGGGGCCGATGACCATCAACACCATGGCGCTGACCGGCTTCAAGAGCTTTGATGACGCCGCGCGCCTGGCGCATCAGCTCTCGTCCTCGAAGTAAGCCTTCCCTGGAGGCTGGGGTCGAAGCGTGCTAATGTTTCGGCCATCTAAGCGCCTTACGCTTTGCGTCCTTCGCCGGAATCGATAACTACAACATGTCCGTCGCCCGCCATATCGTCCAGGTTCATCCGCGGCTGCTGATCGCCATCGCGGTCGGCCTCCTGGCCGGTTTCCTGATTCCGGCCACATCCCTGATCACGCATTGCCTGCTCGGCTGGAATGCCGGCGTATGGACCTATCTGGTCATGATCGGGCTGATGATGTACTTCGCCGATGCCCAGGACGCCAAGCGTCTGGCCGAGACCGAGGATGAAAGCGCCCAACTGGTGCTGGGCTTGGTGTGCATCGCGGCCGTGGCCAGCCTGCTGGCGATCCTGCTGGAACTGGCCGGCGGCGGCCATGGCGACGACGGCAAGCTGGGGCGCTATGCCTTCACGGCGGCCACCGTGTTCGGCTCCTGGCTGCTGATCGGCATCATTTTCACGCTGCATTACGCCCGCCTGTTCTATGCCGAGGACGATGATCCGCAAGCCTTGCCGCTGCGTTTCGCCGACGGCCAGACCACCCCGGACTACTGGGACTTTCTTTACTTCGCCTTTACCATCAGCGTGGCCGTGCAGACCTCCGATGTCGGCGTGGCCACCCGTGCGCTGAGAAAAGCGGTGCTGGCGCATTCGCTGATCTGCTTCATCTTCAACGCCGCCATCATCGGCTTGTCGATCAATATCGCCGCCGGCCTGGCCGGCGGCAATTGAACCGAAGCCCGCCCGGCCTGTCCTAGCCGGGTCCGGACGCACTAGAACCAGCCAATCCAGCCATCCGGCACAGCCGGTAGACAAGCCAGGTCATCCGCACGGAGCCGGGCGGGCAAGTATAATTCTTGCTTTTGCCGGATCAGCAGTGCCAAGGGGAGGAGGGACGCAGATCCCTCGCAGCTCAATTAACGATTCCAACAATGGAGCGCGCCGTGCCGGTTTTTTCCAGCCAAGCAGAAGAACGCATTGCCACTTTCAAACGCCAGGGGAAGGGCGCATTTTCCGGGCCGCCGCTACCGCCGGGACCGCTGATCGGTTTCGGCATCGCCATCCTGGCGGTGATCCTGATTTCCCTGTTCACCTATCAGGCCGCCGCCACCCGCGCCGATGCCGCGCGCGCGGTATCCCATACCATCGAGGTGCGCGAACAGTTGCAGGTGCTGGTCTCGACCCTGAAAGACGCCGAAACCAGCCAGCGCGGCTTCCTGCTGACCGGGGTCGAGAGCTATCTGGCGCCCTATAACCAGGCCAAGGCGGCACTGCCGGGCGAAATCGCCAAGCTGCGCGGCCTGGTGTCCGACAGTCCCGACCAGCTGCTGCGCCTGTCCCAGGTGGAAGGCATTTCCAAGGAAAAAATGGACGAACTGGCCCAGACCATCGCGTTGCGCCGCAGCGGCGACGCTGCCGCCGCGCTGGCGGTGGTGCAGTCCGACCGCGGCAAGATGGCGATGGATCGGGTGCGCGTGGTGGTGCGCGACATGGAAAACCAGGAGCGTGACCTGCTGGCCACGCGCCAGGCCGACTGGCAAGACGCGGTGGCTTTTTCCACCGCCGTCACCTGGGGCGGATCGGCGCTGCTGCTGGTGCTGATCGTGGCGGCCGGCGTCATGACCTCGCGCGACTATCGCTCCCGCGAAAAGCAGGCCTGGATCCGCGCCGGCCAGATGGGCCTGTCCGAACGCCTGCAGGGCGAGCAACGGTTGGACGTGCTGGGTAATAACACGCTGGCCTTCCTGACGGGCTATATGAACGCCCAGGTCGGCGCGATCTATCTGCGCAAGAACGGCAACGGCTTCGAGCGCTTCGCCTCGTATGCGATCGACACTCAGTCCGGCCCCGCTGTCGTGCAGAACGGCGACGGCCTGCTGGGCCAGGCGGCCAAGCTCAATCGCGCCATGCACGTCAAGGACGTGCCCGAGGATTACCTGAGGATTTCTTCGGCCACCGGCCAGCGCCGCCCGCGCGAACTGCTGATCGTGCCGGCCGCCGCCGAAGGTACGGTGCAGGCGGTGTTCGAACTGGGCTTCCTGCGCCATGTACGGCCGGAAGAAGAGGAGCTGCTGGCGCGCCTGTCCGACCAGATCGCGATCGCAGTGCGTTCCTCCAAAGACCGTACCCGCCTGGAAGAACTGCTGGAAGAAACCCAGCGCCAGGCCGAGGAATTACAGGCGCAGCAAGAAGAATTGCGCGTCAACAACGAAGAACTGGAAGAGCAGGGCCAGGCGCTCAAGGCATCGCAGCTGCGCCTGGAAACCCAGCAGGCCGAGCTGGAAGAAACCAACGCCCAGCTGGAAGAACAGGCCCAACTGCTGGAAACGCAGAAGGATGACCTGGCCAAGACCCAGGTGGTGCTGGTGGACAAGGCGGCCGAGCTGGAACGCGCCAACCAGTACAAGAGCGAGTTCCTGGCCAACATGAGCCACGAACTGCGCACCCCGCTCAATTCCACCCTGATCCTGGCCAAGCTGCTGGCCGACAACAAGCACGGCAACCTCACCGAAGAACAGGTGCGCTTCGCGCAGACCATCTCCTCGGCCGGCAACGATTTGCTGGCCCTGATCAACGACATCCTCGACCTGTCCAAGATGGAAGCCGGCAAGCTGGACATCGTGCCGGAATCCTTTGCCGTGGCCAAGCTGACCGACGAGCTCAACGCCAGCTTCTCGATGACCGCGCATCACAAGGGCCTGGGCTTCAAGGTGCAGGTCGAACCGGGTGCGCCGGCGCGTATCGAAACCGACATGCAGCGCCTGGGCCAGATTCTCAAGAACCTGCTGTCCAACGCCATCAAGTTCACCGAAAAGGGCGAGGTGACGCTGAGCGTGTCTCCCGCCGCCGACGGCCGCGTGGCCTTCTCGGTGCGCGATACCGGCATCGGCATCGGCGAGGATCAGCACCAGTTCATCTTCGAAGCCTTCCGCCAGGCCGACGGCAGCACCCACCGCAAGTACGGCGGCACCGGTCTGGGGCTGTCGATCTCGCGCGACCTGGCGCGCCTGCTGGGCGGCGACATCCAGGTCCGCAGCCGCGTCGGCGAGGGCAGCATCTTCACGCTGACGCTGCCGCAGATCTATGCCGCCGACCAGATCGCACCGCGCGAACCTCAGCAAGTCCTGTCGGCGTCGATCTCCGCGCTGCAGGCGGCGCAGGCCGCCACCGCGCCGGACGTGCGCCTGGCGCCGACGCGCGCTTCCGCGCCGCGCCTGCAGGAAATCGCCATCGACGACGACCGCAACCGCATCGAACCCTCGGCGCGCCTGATCCTGGTGATCGAGGACGACACCTCGTTCGCGCTGATCCTGCGCGACCTGGCGCATGAGATGGGCTTCCAGTGCGTGATCACGCACTCGGCCAACGAAGGCGTGGCGGCGGCCGAGATGTACCGTCCCAGCGCCATTCTGCTGGACATGAACCTGCCGGACTTCTCCGGCCTGGGCGTGCTGGACCAGATCAAGCGCAACCCGCGCACGCGCCATATTCCGGTGCACGTGGTGTCGGTGGCCGATTACATGCACGAAGCCATGGAGCGCGGCGCCGTGGGCTACGCCTTGAAGCCGGTGCAGCGCGAAGAACTGATCGGCGCCATCCGCAAGCTGGAGACCAAGTTCCTGCAAGACCTGCGGCACGTGCTGGTGGTCGAGGACGATGCGCGCCAGTTGGACAGCATCCGCCAGTTGCTGGGCGGCGAGAACATCAACCTGATCGGCGTGCGTACCGCCACGGACGCCCTGGCGCGCCTGCGCGAGACCACCTTCGATTGCATGGTGATGGACCTCAACCTGCCTGACCTGTCCGGCTACCAGTTGCTGGAAAAGATGGCGGAGCAGGATCACGTGGCCTTCCCGCCGGTGATCGTCTATACCGGGCGCTCGCTGTCGGCGGAAGAAGAGCAGAACCTGCGCCGCTTCTCGCGTTCCATCATCATCAAGGACGCGCGCTCGCCGGAACGCCTGCTGGACGAAGTCACGCTGTTCCTGCATCAGGTGGAAACCACGCTGCCGCCGGAAAGCCAGCGCCTGTTGAAGGTCGCGCGCGACCGCGAGACGGTGTTCGAAGGCCGCCGCATCCTGGTGGTGGAAGACGACGTGCGCAACATCTTCGCGCTGTCTTCGGTGCTGGAACCCAAGGGCATGAAGATCGAGATCGCGCGCAACGGCCGCGAAGCGCTGGAAGCCTTGCAGCGCAGCCTGGAGCAGGGTGGTGCGGCGATCGACCTGGTGTTGATGGACATCATGATGCCCGAGATGGATGGCATGACCGCCATGCGCGAGATCCGCAAGCGCGCGGAATGGAAGCGCCTGCCCATCATCGCCCTGACCGCCAAGGCCATGAAGGACGATCAGGAGAAATGCCTGGCCGCCGGCGCCAACGATTACATCGCCAAGCCGCTGGACGTGGAGAAGCTGCTGTCGCTGGTGCGCGTGTGGATGCCCAAATAAGTGGAACTCATATCATCCCGAACGGGACTCGCCCGCACTCACGCCTATTGATGTAATGAGTTCTAACGTGTTGCCATGACGAACAAACACTTCGACATCGAGATGCAGTTGCTGCTCGATGCGATCTATCTGAAGTACCACTGCGATTTCCGCGGCTATGCCGGCTCGTCGCTGAAGCGTCGGCTGACCACCGCGATGAGCCGCTTCGGCTGCGCCACCTTGTCGCAGTTGCAGGACAAGGTGTTGCACGATCCGACGGTGTTCCCGGCGCTGATGGATTACCTCACGGTGCAGGTCAGCGAGATGTTCCGCGACCCCACCTATTTCCGCTCGCTGCGGGAGACGGTGGTGCCGCTGCTGCGCACCTATCCGTCGCTGAAAATCTGGGTGGCCGGCTGCAGCGGCGGCGAGGAAGTCTATTCGCTGGCCATCCTGCTGCGCGAAGAGGGTTTGCTGGAACGCAGCCTGATCTATGCCACCGACATCAACCAGACCGCGCTGAAGAAGGCCGAAGCGGGCGTGTACGAGCTCGACCGCATCGCCGGCTTCACCAGCAACCACCAGAAATCCGGGGCGACCACCTCGCTTTCCGATTACTATACGGCGGCCTATGGCGCCGCCGTGTTCGACAAATCGTTGCGCAAGCACGTGGTGTTTTCCGACCATAGCCTGGCCACCGACAGCGTGTTCGCCGAGATGCATCTGGTGTCTTGCCGCAATGTCCTGATCTACTTCAACCGCCAGTTGCAGGAGCGTGCGCTGGGCTTGTTCCGCGATTCGCTGTGCCGCAAGGGCTTCCTCGGGCTGGGTTCCAAGGAGTCGCTGCGCTTTTCCTCGCACGCCGCCGCGTTCGACGAGGTGGTGCGCGAAGATCGCATCTTCCAGAAGAAGGGGGATCTGTGAGCGCCCGCCCTTGGTCCGCGCTGGACGCTCGCCGGATCGACGCGATCGTGATCGGCGCCTCCGCCGGTGGCGTCGAAGCCTTGTCGGAGATCCTGCCGGCGCTGCGCGCCGAGGCTACCGTGGCGACCATGGTGGTGCTGCACATCCCGCGCGAGCGGCCCAGCCTGCTGGCGCAGATCTTCGCCGCCAAGTGCGCCCAGCCGGTGCTCGAGGCACAGGACAAGGATCCGATACAAGCCGGCACCATCTATTTCGCCCCGCCCGATTACCACCTGCTGGTGGACGAGGGCACGGAAGGAGCGTTGCTGGCCATGTCCAACGACGAGCCGGTGAATTTTTCGCGGCCGGCCATCGACGTGCTGTTCGAATCGGCCGCCGACCAGTATGGCGAACGCCTGCTGGGCATCGTGCTGACCGGCGGCAACCAGGACGGCGCGGCCGGGCTGCAGGCGATACGCCGCGCCGGCGGTGTCACCGTGGTGCAGGATCCGCAGGAAGCACAGGCGCCTTACATGCCGGAACAGGCATTGGCGGCGGGGGATATCGATTACGTGCTGACGCTCGGGCAGATCGCCGGTCTGCTGCGCACATTGGGCGCATCGGGCGTCAGGGAGAAAGAGAATGCAGGTGAATAACAAACATAATGGAACCGACCTGCCGCGGGTGAAATTCCTGCTGGTTGACGACCTCGACGAAAACCTGCTCGCGCTGTCGGCGCTGCTGCAGCGCGATGATGTCGAGCTGCTGCTGGCGCGTTCCGGCTTCGAGGCGCTGGAACTATTGTTGGTGCATGACGTGGCGCTGGCCTTCGTCGATGTGCAGATGCCCGACATGGACGGCTTCGAGCTGGCCGAGCTGATCCGCGGCAGCGAGCGCACGCGCAATGTGCCGCTGATCTTCGTGACGGCCGGCACGCGCGACGAGCGTCGTCAGTTCAAGGGTTACGAGAGCGGCGCCGTCGATTTCCTGTACAAGCCGATCGAGCCGCACATCCTGCGCAACAAGGCCGAGGTGTTCTTCCAGCTATATCGCCAGAAGCAGCAACTGGCGTTGGAGCTGCGCGAACGTACCGAGACCCTGCGCCTGAATGAAATGTTCATCGCCATCCTCGGCCACGACCTGCGCAACCCGCTGGGCGCGGTGATGATGGCGGCCACGCTCTTGCAGCGCAGCTACAAGGAAGAAGTGGCGCAGAAGGCTTCGCAGCAGATCATCAATAGCGGCAAGCGCATGGCCAAGCTGATCGAGAACATGCTCGATCTGGCGCGCGCCCGTCTGGCCGGAGGCATTCCGCTCGCACGCGAAAGCACGCGCATGGGCGAGGTGACCGAGCGGGTGGTGCAGGAGTACCAGGCGACCTATCCGGGGTGCGTGATCGAGCGCCGCATCGACGGCGACGACGCCGGCCACTGGGACGCCGATCGCCTGGCCCAGGTGGCCGCCAACCTGCTGGGCAACGCCTTGCAGCATGGCGTGCCGGGCCAGCCCATCTGTATCGGGATCGATGGCCGTAGCGAGGAGCAGGTGGTGATGACGGTCGCCAACCAGGGCGTGATTCCGGCCCAGGTGCTGCCGGTGATCTTCGATCCCTTCCGCGGCAGCGAGCGCGAAACCGGCCGCAAGGAAGGTCTGGGCCTGGGGCTTTACATCGCCCAGCAGATCGTTGCCGCGCATGGCGGCGTGATCGAGGTGAAATCCAATTCGGAAGTGCAGACGGTGGTCACCGTCAGGATACCGCGCCGCTGATCTCGCGGACATGGGCAGGGCGGCTTCAGGCGATCCTCTCGCCCAGTGCGGACTGGATGGCAGCGATGACATGGGCGCGCACCAGTTCCTGCAGCGAATGACCGGACAGCATGTTGTGGGAAATCGAACCGACGCGCGACAACGCCTGGGTCTGGCCCCAGTTCACGCTGGCGGTCCACGCCACCGATTCGGCGCCCTGATAGGTCGCCTTGTATTGGTAAATCTTGCCGTCGGCCACGCTCTTGTACGTGCCTTCGCAACTGCCATTGTTTTCCATTGCCTGCCCCGCGTTCATGGTCGTTTCTGTTCTGATAGTTATTCTTCGTTCCAGCGTGCGAAGAATAAAGACAGACGCCGCGCCACACCATCAGGAAATTCCTGAATCTGCGCTGTTTTGGCCGCATGCGTCCTCGGGCGCGCCAGAAAAAAGGGTTGCCCCGTGGGGCAACCCTTCGTTTTTTTGCAGCAGGGGAAGAGGGATTATTGCCAGCCGTAACGCTTGGAGTACCAGCCCTTCATGCCCTGGATCAGCACCGCATAGGCCAGCAGGATCGCGACCAGCCACGGGAAGTAGGACAGCGGCAGCGCTTCCAGCTTGAAGTAGTGCGCCAGCGGCGACATCGGGATGAGGATGCCGATGGCCATGATGATCAGCGTCATGCCCAGCAGCGGCCACGAAGCGCGGCTCTGGAAGAAGGGGATGCGCTTGGTGCGGATCATGTGCACGATCAGCGTCTGCGACAGCAGGCCTTCGATGAACCAGCCGGACTGGAAGAGCGTCTGGTGATCCGCCGAGTTGGCGCCGAAGATGTACCACATCAGCGCGAAGGTGGTGACGTCGAAGATCGAGCTGATCGGGCCGAAGAACACCATGAAGCGGCCAATGTCTTCGGCATTCCAGCGCTGCGGCTTCTCCAGGAACTCCTTGTCCACGTTGTCGAACGGGATGGAGATCTGGGAGACGTCGTACAGCAGGTTCTGCACCAGCAGATGCAGCGGCAGCATCGGCAGGAAGGGCAGGAAGGCGCTGGCGATCAAGACCGAGAAGACGTTGCCGAAGTTGGAGCTGGCGGTCATCTTGATGTACTTCAGCATGTTGGCGAAGGTCTTGCGGCCTTCCAGCACGCCTTCTTCCAGCACCATCAGGCTCTTTTCCAGCAGGATCAGGTCGGCGGCTTCCTTGGCGATGTCCACCGCGGTATCGACCGAGATGCCGATGTCGGCCGCGCGCAGCGCCGGGGCATCGTTGATGCCGTCGCCCATGAAGCCCACCACATGACCCTTGTCGTGCAGGATGCGCACGATGCGTTCCTTGTGCGCCGGCGAGAGCTTGGCGAACACGGTGACTCTTTCGGCCGCCAGCGCCAGTTCTTCGTCGCTCATCTTCTCGACGTTGGAACCCAGCAGCATGCCGTCCACTTCCAGGCCGACTTCGCGGCAGATCTTGGCGGTCACCAGTTCATTGTCGCCGGTCAGGATCTTGACGCTCACGCCGTGACGGTGCAGCGCGGCCAGGGCCGGCGCGGTCGATTCCTTCGGCGGGTCGAGGAAGGCGATGTAGCCGATCAGGACCAAGTCCGATTCATCGGCCAGGCTGTAGGTTTCCTTGGTCGGCGGCAGGTCCTTGGCGGCCACGCCCACCACGCGCAGGCCTTCGGCGTTCAGGCTGCCGGTGGTCTCGCGGATCTCGGCCAGCAGCTCGGGGGTGAGCGGCACGATCTGTCCGTTCAAGCGTGCGCGGGTGCAGACCGAGACGATCTCTTCCACCGCGCCCTTGCAGATCAGTTCGTGGTGGTCTTCACGCTCCGACACCACCACCGACATGCGGCGGCGCTGGAAATCGAAGGGGATTTCATCGACCTTGCGATAGGCCGAGGCGATCGACATTTCGCGCTGCAGTTCGGCGTGTTCCAGCACGGCCACATCCAGCAGGTTCTTCAGGCCGGTCTGGTAGTAGCTGTTGAGGTAGGCGTATTGCAGCACTTCGTCGTCGAGCTCGCCGCGGATGTCGGTGTGGCTCTCCAGGAAGATCTTGTCCTGGGTCAGGGTGCCGGTCTTGTCGGTGCACAGCACGTCCATGGCGCCGAAGTTCTGGATCGCGTCCAGGCGCTTGACGATCACCTTCTTGCGCGACAGCGCCACGGCGCCCTTGGCCAGCGTCGAGGTGACGATCATCGGCAGCATTTCGGGCGTCAGGCCCACGGCCACCGAGAGGCCGAACAGGAAGGCCTCGACCCAGTCGCCCTTGGTGAAGCCATTGAGGAAGAACACCACCGGCGTCATCACCAGCATGAAGCGGATCAGCAGCCAGCTGACCTTGTTCACGCCGGCCTGGAAGGCGGTGGGCGAGCGGTCGGTGGCGGTCACGCGCTCGGCCAGCGCGCCGAAGTAGGTGCGCTTGCCGGTGGTCAGCACCACGCCGGTGGCCGAACCGCTGACCACGTTGGTGCCCATGAAGCACAGGTTGTCCAGTTCCAGCGGGCTGCTGGTGTTGAGGTTGCTCGGGGTGACGAACTTTTCCACCGGCAGCGATTCGCCGGTCATCGCGGCCTGGCTGACAAACAGGTCCTTGGCGGCCAGCAGGCGCATGTCGGCGGGGATCATGTCGCCGGCCGAGAGCAGCACGATGTCGCCCGGCACCAGGTTCTTGATCGCCACTTCCGCGCGCTTGGCGCCCTTGGGATGCAGGGTGATGTCGAAATAGCGCTGCGCTTCGGCGGCGATTTCCTCGACCATGTCGTGGCGCATGACGGTGGCGGTGTTGCTCACCATGGCCTTCAGCTTGTCGGCCGCGGTGTTGGAGCGCGCCTCCTGCACGAAGCGCAGCAGGGTGGAGACCACCACCATGGTGCCGATCACGATTGCGGCCTTCATGTCTTCGGTGTAGAAGGACACGGCGGCCAGCAGGGTCAGCAGCAGGTTGAACGGGTTCTTGTAGCAGTGCCACAGGTGCACCGGCCAGGTCAGCGGCTTTTCATGCTCGACTTCGTTGGGACCGGTGACGGCGCGCACGGCGTCGGATTCGGCCTCGGTCAGGCCGTCCATGCGGCTGTTGAGGCCGCGCAGCAGTTCGGCGGCGTCGCTGCGCGATGCCTCGGTGAGCTGCTGGGCCAGCGATTGCGAGACCTCCTTGGTCACGGGCGCGCTACGGAACATATCCATCCCGAGGCGGCGGAAGTGGCGATCCATTCCGCGGGCGCGGATGAAGCTGGCGAAGGTTTCTTTCAGCAGGTTCAGATTCATGGCGTGCTTCTTTTCTTTTGTGGTCTTCGCCGCGAACGGGCGAAGGGGCTTGCATTTCCGGTGCGCATCCTCCCGTGGGGAGAGGCGCATCGCCGTGATGTCCTCAGGCACCGCGCGTCAGGGACTGTAACGGGCCTGCTTGACGTATCGATGACAAACATCGCGTCTTCATGTTGTTTTCTGTCGCATTACAGCCTCCGCCTGGTTGAGCGGAACCCCTGTCATCGGCGCCTGGCGGCGCGGGCGGACACCGGCAGCCATGGCGCGTGGCCAGGCTGTCAGCTTGTCGTCAGCCGGCAAGCGCTCAGGGCGGCGCGCCCTCCGGCGCGCAAAACGCGGGAAAGCAGGCAATACCGTGAAGCTTGCCGCCGTGACATGGTGTCTGCGGCGGTCGATCGTCGATCTGTCGTTGTGAGGCAATACCGATGCCTGGAGGAGGCGCGTGGTGCAAGCCCGATTGCTGAGGCTGGCGCGCCGCCGGCATTGAGACGCCGTCATCTGCCTGATGCAAGATGACGGCAGGAGAATGTACTGCTGAAATCCTTGCTGAGGCTTATCCGGTGATTAACCGGCAACAACTGTCACTCGAACAAGTGCCCATGAGAGGGACTCCAAAAAATGAGAACGGGCGAATTCTACGCTCGCGCTTTAAACAGGGTTGATCTTGCCCCTGATTTACGGACACCTATCTAAGCGACATTGGCCAGCTCGTACTGCTCTGGGCTGAGGTAGCCCAGGGTCGAGTGCAGCCGGATCCGATTGTAGTCAACCTCAATGTAGTCAAA
>WNDX01000102.1 GCA_009914615.1 Herbaspirillum frisingense | reverse complement strand
GCGCCTTCTATGCGATTCTTGTTCATCGGCTCGCGATTTACGCTCCACGCTTCCTTCCCACACTCGGTCACCCTCATGCAGTTGCGCTTCACTTCATTCACTGTGACCAGCTCATGGCGGGACTTGCACCCGCAGGAGTGCGCCCATGCTGGGCGCACAAAGAAAAAAGGAGGCCGGCGCCTCCTTTTTTCATGGACGTCGCGCCGGTGATCAGGCGCGCACGTCGTTGTAGCGCTGCAGTGCCTCGGCGAGGTACGACTGGCATTCCATCGCGCTGCCGATGGACTTGGTCAGGTTGCGCAGCAGGCCGTCTTGCACGCCGTACACCAGGCCGTAGAAAGACAGCTCCTGACCGCGTTCCCAGGCGTCGCTGACGATGGTGGTGCGGCAGATGTTGGCCATCTGCTCCAGCACGTTCAGCTCGCACAGGCGGTCGTGCTGTTCGGTGTGGGTCATGCCGTCGTGGAAGCAGTGGGCGTGCTTTTCATGGACGTCCTGCACGTGCTGCAGCCAGTTGTCGGCCAGGCCGACGCGGCGCTTGGTCAGGGCGGCGGCAACGCCGGCGCAGCCGTAGTGGCCACAGATGATGACGTGCTTGACCTTCAGCACATCGACCGCGAATTGCAGCACCGACAGGCAGTTCAGGTCGGTGTGCACCACCACGTTGGCGATGTTGCGGTGAACGAACAGTTCGCCGGGCAGCAGGCCCAGCAGGTCGTTGGCGGGCACGCGGTTATCGGAACATCCGATCCACATGTATTCGGGCGAGCGCTGCGCGCCGAGCTTCTTGAAGAAGTCCGGATCGCGTGCGGTGATTTCGGAGGCCCAGCGGCGGTTACCCTTGAGCAGCTGTTCCTGGATCATGTCGTGCGGGCTTGGTGTTGTCATGGTCGGCAAGATCGGGTTGTTCACGCACACGCCCGCGCCGCGCGCAGGACGCCCGGCGAAAACGTGCACATGAGGTGGATGAGCGAAAGACATGCCGCTTGCGGCCTCCGCGACCTGGTGGACGATCGCGGTGTGGCTGCCGCTGTCGCGCTTGCAGAAGCTGCCCCCGCGCGACGCTTCTATCCGGAACCGTGCGGTCCCGGGTCTTCCGGCGTTGCCGCGATCCATCGCCGCGGCCCGGGGCCTGGCGACGATCGCGTGTGCATTGTATAGAACATGCACGAAAAAAAACCGGCAAGCCTCGCGGCCCGCCGGTCATGCTGCTTGTCTTACTCGAAGAATTCCTTGACCTTGTCTTTCCAGGTCTTGGTCTGCGGACTGTGCTTGGCGCCGCCTTCGGTGGTCAGCTGTTCGAACTCGCGCAGCAATTCCTTCTGCCGCTCGGTCAGCTTGACCGGGGTCTCGACCACCACGTGGCAGAACAGGTCGCCCGGGAAACCCGAACGCACGCCCTTGATGCCCTTGCCGCGCAAGCGGAAGGTCTTGCCGCTCTGGGTGCCTTCGGGAATCGAGAACGAGGCCTTGCCATTGAGCGTGGGCGCTTCGATGTCGCCGCCCAGCGCCGCCTTGGCGAAAGAGATCGGCATTTCGCAATGCAGATCGTCGCCGTCGCGCTGGAACACGTCGTGCGCCTTGATGTGGATCTCGACGTACAAGTCGCCCGGAGGACCGCCGTTCACGCCCGGCTCGCCATTGCCCGAGGAGCGGATGCGCATGCCGTCGTCGATGCCTTCCGGAATCTTCACTTCCAGGGTCTTGTTACGCTTGATGCGGCCGGCACCGGCGCAGGTCGGGCACGGTTCGGGAATCACCTTGCCGCTGCCGTGACACTTGGGGCAGGTCTGCTGGATGCTGAAGAAGCCTTGCTGCATGCGTACCTGGCCATGGCCGCCGCAGGTCGAGCAGGTGACCGGGGAAGTGCCTGGCTTGGCGCCGCTGCCGTGGCAGGTGTCGCACTCGTCCCAGGACGGCACGCGGATGGTGGTGTCGAAGCCGTGGGCCGCCTGTTCCAGCGTGATTTCCAGGTTGTAGCGCAGGTCGGCGCCACGGTACACCTGCGGGCCGGAGCTGCGGCCGCGGCCACCGCCGCCGAAGATGTCGCCGAAGATATCGCCGAAGGCATCGGCGAAACCGCCCGCGCCGGCGCCGCCGCCCGCCCCCATGTTGGGATCGACGCCGGCGTGGCCGTAGCGGTCGTAGGCGTCGCGCTTCTGCGGATCGGACAGCATCTCGTAGGCTTCCTTGACCTCCTTGAACTTCTCTTCCGCGCCCTTGCTGTCCGGGTTGCGGTCAGGATGATACTTCATCGCCAGCTTGCGATAAGCCTTCTTGATCTCGTCGTCGGTGGCGTTCTTCGCCAGGCCGAGAATTTCGTAAAAATCGCGTTTTGCCATGTTGTGTAACCCACCTTGTTATTGTGTTCCGTCGCGTGCTGCGATGGCCCGCCCGATCAACCGCCGTTGGGCCGGCGGCCGCTTGGCCGGGAGACTGCCCGACCGGAAACCAACAATGTGAAAAAGCCGAGCTCAGCCTTGGGCTGCGGGACTCGGCGTGTCCGGCCTGGAGGACGATGCCTGGCAGCCGGGATGATGCATCTCAAAAATCCGCCCGGGCTGCCCAATCCGCATGATGCTCATGCAAATTCGGCACCCGGGCGCGAGGACCGGCTGACGCCCGTCTCGGATTACTTCACTTCCTTGAAGTCCGCGTCCACGACGTTGTCGTCCTTGGCGTGACCTGCACCGCCGGCGCCGGCATCAGCGCCAGTCGCACCGGCTGCGCCGCCCGCGGCGGCTGCCTGGGCTTGCTGGTCGGCATACATCTTCTCGCCCAGCTTTTGCGCGGCGGTGGACAGCGCAGCGGTCTTGGCGTCGATGGCGGCCTTGTCGTCGCCCTTCAGGACGTCTTCCAGCTCCTTGATGGCGGCTTCAATGACTTCCTTCTCGCCGGCGGCCAGCTTGTCGCCGTATTCGCCCAGCGCCTTCTTGGTCGAGTGCACCAGCGCGTCGCCCTGGTTGCGGGCTTCGGCCAGTTCCTTCAGACGCTTGTCTTCCTCGGCGTTGGCTTCGGCGTCGCGCACCATCTTTTCGATCTCATCTTCATTCAGGCCGGAGTTGGCCTTGATGGTGATCTTGTTTTCCTTGCCGGTGGCCTTGTCCTTGGCGCCCACGTGCAGGATGCCGTTGGCGTCGATGTCGAAGGTCACTTCGATCTGCGGGGTGCCGCGCGGCGCCGGCGGGATGCCTTCCAGGTTGAATTCGCCCAGGCCCTTGTTGCCGGCGGCCATTTCGCGTTCGCCCTGGTACACCTTGATGGTCACGGCCGGCTGGTTGTCGTCGGCGGTCGAGAACACCTGGCTGAACTTGGTCGGGATCGTGGTGTTCTTCTTGATCATCTTGGTCATCACGCCGCCCATGGTTTCGATGCCCAGCGACAGCGGGGTCACGTCCAGCAGCAGCACGTCCTTGCGGTCGCCCGACAGCACGGAGCCCTGGATCGCGGCGCCCACGGCGACGGCTTCATCCGGGTTGACGTCACGACGCGGATCCTTGCCGAAGAATTCCTTGACCTTCTCGATGACCTTGGGCATGCGGGTCATGCCGCCGACCAGGATCACGTCGTCAATCTCGGACACCTTCACGCCGGCATCCTTGATGGCGGTACGGCAGGGTTCGATGGTCTTGGCGATCAGTTCTTCCACCAGCGATTCCAGCTTGGCGCGGGTGATTTTCAGGTTCAGGTGAACCGGTGCGCCATTGGCCATGGCGATGTACGGCTCGTTGATTTCGGTCTGCTGCGACGACGACAGTTCGATCTTGGCGCGCTCGGCCGAAGCCTTGATGCGCTGCAGGGCGATGGCGTCCTTGGACAGATCCAGGCCGTTGATCTTCTTGAACTCGTCGATGATGTAGTCGATCAGGCGCTGGTCGAAGTCTTCGCCGCCCAGGAAGGTGTCGCCGTTGGTGGACAGCACTTCGAACTGCTTTTCGCCATCGACGTCGGCGATTTCGATGATGGACACGTCGAAGGTGCCGCCGCCCAAGTCATACACGGCGATCTTGCGGTCGCCCTTCTCTGCCTTGTCCAGGCCGAAGGCCAGCGCGGCCGCGGTCGGCTCGTTGATGATGCGCTTGACGTCCAGGCCGGCGATGCGGCCGGCGTCCTTGGTCGCCTGGCGCTGCGCGTCGTTGAAGTAGGCCGGCACGGTGATCACGGCTTCGGTGACTTCTTCGCCCAGGTAGTCTTCGGCGGTCTTCTTCATCTTGCGCAGGACTTCAGCCGAGATCTGCGGCGGCGCCAGCTTCTTGTCGCGCACGCCGATCCAGGCGTCGCCGTTGTCGGCGGCCACGATGGCGTAGGGCATCAGGTTGATGTCCTTTTGCACTTCCTTTTCCTGGAACTTGCGGCCGATCAGACGCTTGGCGGCGTAGATGGTGTTCTTGGGGTTGGTGACGGCCTGGCGCTTGGCGGGTGCGCCGACGAGGATCTCGCCGTCTTCCTGGTAGGCGATGATGGACGGCGTGGTGCGCGCGCCTTCCGAGTTCTCGATCACCTTGGGCTGGTTGCCTTCCATGACGGAAACGCAAGAGTTGGTGGTGCCCAGGTCAATGCCAATGATTTTTCCCATGATTTTTCCTTCGATCTTTCAGCCCTGGATGCGGGGCTACAGTAGTTTTTAATGGTTTTAATATATGGAGAGAAGGTGGACTTTCAAGCGCCGCAGCCAGGCCAAAAAGCAATTTTTGCGCCTTTTTCTCCCCGGCGCCCGTCCGATTACTTTCCCTGCGCCACCGTGACCAGCGCCGGGCGCAGCAGACGGTCGGAAATCGTATAGCCCTTTTGCAGCACGGCCACCACGGTATTGGCTTCCTGCTCGGCCGGCACGGCCGAGACGGCCTGGTGCTTCATCGGGTCCAGCTTTTCGCCGGCTTGCGGGCTGACTTCCAGCAACTTGTTCTTATCGAAGACGGCGGACAGTTGCTTGAGCGTCATGTCCACGCCTTCCTTGAGCGATTCCAGGGAAGCGTTTTCGATCTTCAGGGCCATTTCCAGGCTGTCCTTGACGGCCAGCAGCGACTCGGCGAAGCCTTCGATCGCGAATTTGTGGGCCTTGGCAATATCTTCCTGGGCGCGGCGGCGGATGTTCTCGCCTTCGGCGCGGGCACGCAGGAAAGCATCCTGCATTTCAGCAGCCTTGGCTTCGGCGGCGGCCAGCTTTTCTTCGACCGTGGGCTCGGCCGGAGCGGCCTGCGCGGCTTCAGTTGCCGCGTCGACGGCGGCAGCGGCGGCGCCGGCTTGCTCTGCCTGCTGGGCGTTCTGGGCTTCCTGTTTTTCCATGTCTTGCATTCCTGAATTACCTCCAACAAATCAATCAGTTATGTGCGATTCGCCGCGATATCGACCGCGCGCTTAACGCAAGATGCCGCTCAAATATGGCGTTCCCTTGTTTTTTCAAGGGGCATTTGCCCATTCCTGTCATTTCAACAAGAAAATTGTTACCAGCCGTTACAGAAATTACCTGGCTCATCTTCAAGTAACACGGCCTTGACCTAATATGAATTCAAGCCTGAGCCCTATGCGCTCAGCGCGATCTGGATGCGGCGCTGCCCGGTCTGGACCTCCGGGCCCCGTTTTCTTCCGTCAAATGGGGTGACACCATGAAACTGACACTGATCGCAGCCACCATTCTCGTCGCCGCCTACAGCCTGCTGGCCACTGCCTGGATCAGCTATTCCCACCTGGTCGGCCTGTACGCGCTGTAAGCCCGCTCCAACAAGCCCCACCCGCCATCCGCCAGCCCTTCTGTTGTTGTTCTGTCAAAGAGAACCGGCACCACCGACGCATCTTGCCAATCCGCCAAGCAGGCTGTGCTTCGTCGCCGGCGCGTTGCCCGCGCGCAAGTATGGCAGCCCTCTATTCTAGCAGGCCGCAGGCGGCTTTCCGTCGAATCCGGACGTGCGTGACGAGATGAAAGGGAAATCCGGCCTCAGCCGGTTGCGCCCATGGCGGTAGCGCGCTGGGCGGCGATCGCGGCCTGCCGGGCACTTTCTTCGCGCGCGGCGGCATTGCTCATGGTGGGCCAGCCGGCCAGGTGCTGCTCGGCGATCTCCACCATGCCCGCAATCCAGGCCGGCGATTCATTCAGGCAAGGGATGAAATGGAATTCCCGGCCGCCGGCGTGCAAGAACTCGGCCTTGCCTTCCATGGCGATCTCTTCCAGGGTTTCGAGGCAGTCGCTGGTGAAGCCGGGGCACATCACATCCACCCGTTGCACGCCTTGCCGCGCCAGTTCCTGCAGTGTCGGCGCGGTATAGGGCTGCAACCATTCGGCCTTGCCGAAACGCGACTGGAAGGTGACCATGTACTCATCCTCTGCCAACCCCAGCGCCTGCGCCAGCAGGCGCGCGGTGTTGTGGCATTCGCAGTGATAGGGATCACCCAGCAGCAGCGTGCGCTTGGGGACGCCGTGGAAACTCATCACCAGCTTTTCCGGCTTGCCGTTCAGCGCCCAGTGGTCGAGCACCGACTGGCGCAGCGCCTGGATATAGCCGTCCTGGTCATGATAGTCGCGGATCAGACGCAGCTCGGGGATGTTGCGCACGCGGCTGTAATGGCCGAACACTGAATCGAAGATGGAAGCCGTGGTGGTCCCTGAATATTGCGGATAGGCCGGCAGCACCAGGATGCGCGTGCAACCCTGCGCCTTCAGCTGGTCCAGCACGTCCGGCAACGCCGGGCTGCCGTAGCGCATTGCATACGCCACCTGCAGTTGATGATGGCCGCGCGCCGCCAGTTGGGCACCCAGCGCCGCAGCCTGGCGCTCGGTATGCACCCTCAGCGGCGAACCCTGCTCGGTCCAGATGCTGGCGTACTTCTCGGCCGACTTGGCCGAACGGAACGGCAGGATGATGCCGTTGAGGATGAACCACCAGATGGCGCGCGGGATTTCCACCACGCGCGTGTCGGACAAGAATTGCTTCAGGTAGCGCCGCAGCGCGCGCGCATCGGGCGCGTCCGGGGTGCCGAGGTTGACCAGCACCACTGCGGTGGAAGGCAGGCTGCCGTGGGTATAGGTCGGTTCTTTGCGAAATGCCATCGATGATCCAGTACGGAATGCGCTCAGGAAGCCAGCAGCTCGCGCGCGTGCTTGCGGGTGGTCGCGGTGATCTCCAGGCCGCCCAGCATGCGGGCGATTTCCTCGACGCGCGACTTGGCGTCGAGGCCGTCGATGTGCGACAGCGTCTTGCCGGCTTCGCTCTTCTTGCTGACCTGGAAGTGTTGGTTGGCCTGGCTGGCCACCTGGGGCAGGTGGGTCACGCACAGCACCTGGCGCTCCTGACCAAGACGTTTCAACAGGCGCCCCACCACTTCGGCCACGGCGCCGCCGATGCCGCTGTCCACCTCGTCGAAGATGAGCGTCGGCGTGCTGGTGGCGGCCGAGGCGATCACCGAGATCGCCAGCGAAATGCGCGCCAGTTCGCCGCCCGAGGCGACCTTGGCCAGCGGCCTGGGCGCCACGCCGGCGTGGCCGGCCACCAGGAATTCCACCTGTTCCAGGCCGTAGGCTGCCGGTTCGCCCTCGTTAAGCGCAATCAAGAAGCGGCCACCGGCCATCGACAAATCCTGCATGGCGGCGGTGACCGCCTCGCTCAGGGCGGCGGCGGCCTTGGCGCGCGCCTTGGAGAGTTTTTGCGCGCGGCTCAGATAGGCCGCCTTCAGTTTTTCTTCCTGCGCGCGCAGGGCGTCGAGATCGCTGGCATCGGCCAGTTGCTTCAATTGTTCGGCCAGCTTGCGATGTTCTTCCGGCAGCTCGTCGGGCTGTACGTGGAATTTGCGGGCGCTGGAATGCACCGCTTCCAGCCGCTCCTCCACGGCCTGCAGACGTGCCGGATCGAGTTCGACGCGGCCCAGGTAATCGTTGAGCGCATACACCGCCTCCTGCAACTGGATCTGGGCCGGTTCCAGCGAATCGAGCACCGGCTTGAGCGCGCTGTCCACATCCACCAGCTTGCCCAGCTTCTGGGTGATCGCCGAGAGTTGCGACAGGATGGGCGACTCCGATTCCGAGATCGCTCCCAGCGCTTCCTGCGCGCCGCCGATCAGCGCGGCGGCGTGCGACAGCCGGCTGTGCTCGGTGCTGATCTCGGCCCACTCGCCGGGCTTGACCGCCAGCTTTTCGAGCTCGGCCACCTGCCATTCCAGGCGTTCGCGCTCCAGCAACACGTTCCGTGCGTTCTGTTCGAATTCTTCACGCTGGCGCCCCAGCGCGCGCCAGGTCTTGTAAGCCACCGCGACATCGCGCGCCTGCTCCAGCAAGCCGGCCTGGCTGTCCAGCAACTGGCGCTGAGCCTCGGCCTTCATCAGCGACTGGTGGGCGTGCTGGCCGTGGATATCGACCAGCATCTCGCCCAGTTCGCGCAACTGCGTGGCGGTAGCGGCGATACCGTTGACGTAGGCCTTGGTGCGGCCGGCGTTGTCGATCACCCGGCGCAGCAGCACGCCGCCGTCTTCTTCGGCGAATTCATGTTCTTCCAGCCAGGCCTGTACTTCCGGCGTGGCCGAGAAATCGGCGCTGATGTCGGCCTTGGCCGCGCCCTCGCGCACCACGCTGGCATCGCCGCGTCCGCCCAGGGCCAGCGCCAGGGCGTCAACCAGGATGGATTTGCCGGCGCCGGTCTCGCCGGTGAAGACGGAGAACCCGCGTGCAAATTCGAGCTCGATGGCATCGACAATCACAAAGTCGCGGATCGTGAGGGTACGCAGCATGATGGTCTTGGAAATCGGTTGGACGGACAGGCAGTGTCGGCCCCCATCATGACGCGCAGATGACGGCCGCCGGCTTTCACAACCGGCTTATTGTAATCGGCCTTCTATGGAGGGATATTCATTCCAGTGCAGCTTTTGCCGCAGGGTGTCGAAATAGCTCCAGCCCTCGGGATGCAGGAAGGTGATCTTGTGCGCCGAGCGGCGGATCACGATGCGGTCGCCGTGCAGCACGCTGGTGAGCGACTGCATGTCGAAATTGGCGCTGACCTCGCGCCCGGCCACCACCTGGATCACGATCTCGCAGGAATCCGACACCGTGATCGGGCGGTTCGACAGGGCATGCGGCGAAATCGGCACCAGCACGATGCCGTGCAGGCTGGGATGCAGGATCGGGCCGCCGGCCGACAGCGCATAGGCGGTGGAGCCGGTGGGCGTGGCGACGATCAGGCCGTCGGAACGCTGGTTGTACATGAAGCGGCCATCCACCTCGACCCGCAGCTCGACCATGCCCGAGGTGGAGCCGCGCGCCACCACCACGTCGTTCAGTGCCAGGGCGCGGAAGATCTCGCCGCCCTCGCGGTAGACGCGCGCTTCCAGCAGCGAACGCGACTCGGCTTCGACCTTGCCGTCCAGCATGTCGCCCAGAGCCGGTATCATTCGGTCCTGGGGAATATCCGTGATGAAGCCCAGCCGTCCCTGGTTGATGCCGATCAGCGGGACGTTGTAAGGCGCCAGCTGGCGCGCGATACCCAGCATGGTGCCGTCGCCGCCGACCACGATGGCGACGTCGGCATGCGTGCCGATCTGCTCCGGCGTCATGCTGTCATACCCCTGCAGCGCGACGTTGTGCGCCGTTTCTTCTTCGAACACCACCGTGTGTCCGTGCGATTCGAGGAAGACGGCAATCTCTGACAAGAGCTGCGCGATGCCGACCGCCTGGAACTTGCCGACGATCGCGACGGTTTTGGGCACGGCTGCCTGTACGGGTAATTTGATGGGCCACATGCTGCGGATTAGACCATAATTTGAGATGACTTTGTGATGAATACACCCGCCTCCCCGCTGTCCGCAGCGCCCTCCGGCACCGCCGTCAAGGCCGTGCTGTTCGATCTCGACGATACCCTGTGGGCCATCGAACCCGTGCTGGTGCGCGCCGAAAGCCTGCTTTACGAATGGCTGCGCACCCACGCGCCGCGCGTGACGGCGGCCCATACCGTGGTCAGCCTGCGCGAGCGCCGCATGGCGCTGATGCAAACCGATCCGCGGTACCGCATCGATCTGTGGAAGCTGCGCCATGCGGCGCTGACCGAGGTGTTTGCCGAATACGGCGAGGATCTGGCGCTGGTGGATGAGGCGATGGCGCTGTTTTCCGAGGCGCGCAGCACGGTGGCGTTGTTCGACGACGTCGAACCGGCCCTGCTGCGGCTGAAAGAGAAGCTGACCCTGGGTTCGGTCTCCAACGGCTTCGCCGACCTGGAGCGCATCGGCCTGGCGGAGCACTTCGGCGTGTCCCTCGCGGCGCATCGCTTCGGCCGCGCCAAGCCCGATGCGGCCATCTTCCACGCCGCCTGCGAGGCGCTGGGCGTGGCGCCGGCCGCGGCCGTCTATGTCGGCGACGATCCGCACCTGGATGTGCAAGGCGCCCAGCAGGCAGGCCTGCGGGCGGTCTGGATGAACCGCTTCGACCGCCCCCTGCCGGAAGGCATCGTGCCCGACGCCGTCTGCCGCGACCTGCATGAATTGCATGACTGGCTGGAGGCGCAAGCTGCCCCGGCGGCCTGAGCGAAAGCGGTGGATTACACCGTCGACTGCGCAATAGCGGACTTTTCGGCAGATATGCCGCTAAAATACGATTTATGCAACTCGATAATCGCGCCCGAACCCTGTTGAAAGCGCTGGTCGAACGGTATATCGCCGACGGCCAGCCGGTAGGTTCGCGCGCGCTGTCGAAACTGTCCGGCCTGGAGCTGTCGCCCGCCACCATCCGCAACATCATGGCCGATCTGGAAGAGATGGGCTTCGTCGCCAGCCCGCACACCTCGGCCGGCCGGGTACCGACGCCGCGCGGCTATCGCATGTTCGTCGATACCCTGCTGACGGTGGAAGCCATCGACGAAAGCGCGCTGGAAGGCCGTCTGCAGAACCGCTTGCAGAACTCCTCGCCGCAAAAGATCATCACCAACGCCGCCCAGGTGCTGTCCTCGCTGTCGCAATTCGCCGGCGTGGTCATGACGCCCAAGCGTGAATCGGTGTTCCAGCAGATCGAATTCCTGCGCCTGTCGGAAAAGCGCATCCTGCTGGTGATCGTCGATCCCGGCGGCGACGTGCAGAACCGCATGCTGCTGACCGACGTCGATTACACGCCCAGCCAGCTGATCCAGGCGGCCAACTACATCAACCAGCACTACGCCGGCCAGTCCTTCGACCAGGTTCGGCTGCGCCTGCAGAACGAGCTGCGCCAGCTGCGCGACGACATGACGGTGCTGATGCAGGCCGCGGTCGAGGCCGGCAGCGACGCCATGAGCGAAGAAGCCGACAACAACGTGGTCATCTCCGGCGAGCGCAACCTGCTGTCGGTGACCGATTTGTCGTCCAACATGAATTCGCTGCGCCGCCTGTTCGACATGTTCGAACAGAAGACCGGCCTCCTCCAGCTGCTGGACGTCTCCAGCAAGGCCACCGGGGTGCAGATCTTCATCGGTGGCGAATCGCAACTGGTGCCGATGGACGACATGAGCATCGTCACCGCGCCTTACGGGGTAAACGGGCGCATCGTCGGCACGCTGGGCGTGATCGGCCCGACCCGGATGGCCTACGAACGCGTGATCCCTATCGTCGATATCACGGCCAAGCTGCTGTCGAGCGCGCTGAGCCAGCACTGAGACGGTGCCCCACCGGCCCGGACGCGAACGCCCAAAAAAGAAAGCCACGTGTCATCCACGTGGCTTTTTTCCTGTTTGCCTTTTATTGCCGCTGTAAAAGCGCGCAAAGCAACGGTATCTTACTTTTTCAATTTCTTGCAGTTCTTGCAATGACCGTACAGCGCCAGCGCGTGATCGGCGATTTCGAAACCGTGTTCCTGGGCGATCTTGATCTGGCGCTTTTCGATCTCGGCGTCGAAGAATTCCTCGACCTTGCCGCAATCCAGGCAGACCAGGTGGTCGTGGTGCGACCCCTCGTTGAGCTCGAAGACGGCCTTGCCGGTCTCGAAATGGTTGCGTTGCAGCAGGCCGGCCTGCTCGAACTGGGTCAGCACGCGATAAACGGTCGCCAGGCCCACATCCAGATTGTCGGCCAGCAACTGTTTGTACACGTCTTCAGCGCTCAGATGGCGCACGGAGGTGTTCTGGAAGATCTCCAGGATCTTCAGCCGCGGCAAGGTGGCTTTCAAGCCGCTGGCTTTGAGTTCGGAAGGATTGTTAGGCATGGTTCAGTGGATTCCCGGTTTTTTGTACTCATCTCAAACAGGCGCGTGGGTGCGGCAGGGGGAAATACCCGTTCGGGCCGTTCCGGCGGCGCACCGCGCAGGCGCCTTTTGCACTCGGAACGCATCGCATGCCTATTTAAGAAACGAGTTCTAGCTTATCATATAGTGCTTTAGGCTCATGGCTCAACCCGGTTGAAATCTTTATGCGCATGCTTTCCCGAATGAAGTCCCGATATCACTTCGCCGCAATCGGCCTGTTTGCGGCGCTGGCCGTCTCGCTGGCCGGCTGCTCCTCGACCAAGGCGCCGGATCAGGCGACCGCGGCCGACAATTCGGGCGTGAAGGTGTCCGGCAAAAGCAGCAGCCTGTTCGGCTTCTTGAAGCCCTACCGTATCGACATCCAGCAAGGCAACTTCGTGTCCAAGGAAATGGTGGCCCAACTGCGCCCGGGCCTGACGCGCGACCAGGTGCGCTTCGTGCTGGGCACCCCGCTGCTGACCGACATGTTCCACACCAATCGCTGGGACTACGATTTCCGCCTGGCCAAGGGCAACGGCGAAATCATGGCCAGCCGCGTCTCGGTGTTCTTCAAGGATGATCTGGTGGATCACGTCGAAGGCGGCGAGAACCTGCCCACCGAAAGCGAATACCTGACCCTGATCACCAATTCCAAGCTCGGCGCCAAGCCGGCGCTGAGCGATACCGAGGTCAAGCCGGCCTCGCCCGCCGCGCCGTCTTCCGCCAACCAGTAATCCGGATTTACCTATGACCGCACTGAACATCGCGGTGGCCGGCGCCTCCGGGCGCATGGGCCGCATGCTGATCGAAGCCGTCCTCAACGCCGACGACCTCAAGCTGTCCGGCGCGCTGGACACCCCGACCTCCGCCGCCATCGGCACCGACGCCGGCCTGTTCCTGGGCAAGGCGACCGGCGTGCTGATCGAATCCGACCTGGCCAAGGGCCTGGCCGGCGCTGACGTGCTGATCGACTTCACCCGCCCCGAAGGCACCCTGAAGCACCTGGAATACTGCGCCGCCCACGGCGTGCGCGTGGTGATCGGCACCACCGGTTTCGAACAGGAAGGCAAGGACGCCATCGCCGCCTTCGCCCAGAAGACCGCCGTCATGGCCGCACCCAACATGAGCGTGGGCGTGAACGTCACGCTCAAGCTGCTGGAAATGGCCGCCAAGAACTTCTCGCACGGCTATGACATCGAGATCATCGAAGCGCACCACCGCCACAAGGTCGATGCCCCCTCCGGCACCGCCCTGAAGATGGGCGAAGTGATCGCCGACGCGCTGGGCAAGAAGCTCGACGACGTCGCCGTCTATGCCCGCGAAGGCGTGACCGGCGAACGCGATCCGTCCTCGATCGGCTTCGCCACCGTGCGCGGCGGCGACATCATCGGCGACCACACCGTGCTGTTCGCCGGCATCGGCGAGCGCATCGAGATCTCGCACAAGTCCTCTAGCCGCGTCTCGTACGCCATGGGCAGCCTGCGCGCCGCGCGCTTCCTGGGCGGCAAGCAGACCGGCCTGTACGACATGCAGGACGTGCTGGGCTTCAAGTAAGCCCTCCAGCCGCCCGACCCGCCATGCGATTCGCTGCCGCACCCCACCAGGTCCGGCAGCGAATTTTTTTGGCGGCCAGCCATCCAAGCGATTCACCGTCCGCCGCCCGCGCTCTCCCCTTATCGTGCGGCTCCCTTTCCGAAAGAACGACCATATGGAATCCAACGTAGGATTTGCCCATTACTGGGCGCAAGGCGATGCCGTTTCGCACACCGTGGCCTACCTGCTGTTGCTGATGTCGATCGCCAGCTGGTTCTACATCCTATCCAAGGCCTGGTCGGCCTGGCGCATCCGGCGCGGCAGCAACGCGCTGGAACAGTTCTGGCAAGCCCCCACGCTGAGCGATGCGATGGCGGCGATGCAGCAAGTGGACAGCGAATTGATCTACACCCCGATGGCCGAACGCGCCGCCGAAGCCGCCAGCATCTCCACGCGCCAGCAGGCGACTCCCTCGCTGAATGCCGCCACCGATCCGGGTGAACTCATCACGCGCACGCTGCGGCGCGAGATCAATCGTGTCTCGGCGCGCCTAGAACGCGGCCTGACGCTGCTGGCCTCGGTCGGCTCGACCGCCCCCTTCGTCGGCCTGTTCGGCACCGTCTGGGGCATCTATCACGCCTTGGCGGCGGTCTCGGCCAGCGGCACGGTGCAGATCGACAAGGTTGCCGGCCCCGTCGGCGAGGCGCTGATCATGACCGCGCTGGGCCTGGTGGTGGCGATCCCGGCGGTGCTGGCCTACAACGCCTTCACCCGCATCAACCGCGTGGTGCTGGCCGAGCTGGACGGCTTCGCGCACGACCTGCACGCCTACCTCACCACCGGCGAACGCGTCGGCGGCATGCGCAAGTAATCAACGCGAGAAAGGAGCTCCCCATGAGTTTCGGCGGATTCAACGACAACCAGAACTCGGCCCCGATGGCCGACATCAACGTCACGCCCATGGTGGACGTGATGCTGGTGCTGCTGGTGATCTTCATCATCTCGGCGCCGCTGTTCACCCACGCGCTCAAGCTCGACCTGCCCACCGCCAAATCGGCGCCGGCCCCGGAAAAGCCAGAGACCGTCACGGTCGGCGTCGACGCCGCCGGCAAGCTGTACTGGAACGACCAGCCGGTCGACGCCGGCGAACTCGACGTCCGCCTGGCCGCCGCCGCGGCCAAGGACCCGCAACCGGAACTCCAGTTGCGCGCCGACAAATCCACCAGCTACGAAACCATTGCCGAAGTGATGTCCGCCGCCCAGGGCGAGGGCCTCACCAAGCTTGGCTTCGTCACCGATCCCAAACCCGGCGCCGCCAAGACGGCCGCCGCGGCATCACAGTAACAGCAAGAAAGACCGACATGGCCACCGTACAACTCGCGGGCGACCGCATCACCGACTGGGATAGCTTCCACACCGAAAGCGCGCAAGCCTTCGGCTTCCCCGATTTCTACGGCCGCAACATGGACGCCTGGGTCGATTGCCTCTCCTACCTGCGCGACGACGAAGGCATGTGCAAATTCAAGCTCAAGCCCAAGGAAATGCTGCGCATCGAAATCAGCGGCAGCGCCGAACTGCACAAGCGACTGCCGGAGTTGGTGGAAGACGTGGAATTCTGCTGCACGGCCATCAACGACCGCTGCGAGGATTACGGCGAGCCGCCTGTGCTGGAGCTGATCTGGAAGTGATGTTGTGATGCGTTCGCCGTCGTCGAAGGAAGGATCGCTTTCGATACGCAGCATCGCTACTCAGCTCGGACAGAGTTCGGCGAGGCGCGACGAACGACACTGGATCCCGGTCTTCGCCCGGCCAACGGAGAGGATAACAACGTGGTCGGTCCTGATTACCGGACGAAGCGGATGGAAGCATCACCGACCGAGCTGGATTACCGACTTGTCGGTCATGACGGCTCTCCTGCGTGCCATCCTGACGAACGTCAGAACCCAGCGTCGTTCAGCCGGCGACGAGACATAAGGAACGTCACCGAATTCCGTCCCGCACCAGGATGACGAAGATGACCGAAGCGCAGGCCACAAGCAAAAAACCCAACCCCGCCCCGACTCAATCAATCAACCCATCCCCATCATAAAACGGATAAGGCCCCTCGAACTCCCCCACAAACGCAGTATGACTCACCAGACTGCGCCCAGCCTCATCCCACCAATGCAACTGGAACCCCGCCGGCTCCATCACAAAACAGGACGGCGCCCGAGGATCCAGATCCAGTTGCACCTGGTGCGACACGCCCGGGCAGGTCGTGGCCAGCGTCCCGCCAAACCGCCGCTGGATGGAGCGATGCAAATGCCCGCACAGCACCCTCTCCACTTGCGGATGCTTGCGCACCACCGCCTCCAGCGCCTGCGGATCGGCCAGTCCGATGTCGTCCATGTGTCCGATGCCGGTGCTGAACGGCGGATGATGCATGACGATCACGGTCGGCCGCTCCGGCTGGGCCGCCAACACATCGTCCAGCCAGCGCAGGCTGGACGCGGCCAGCTCGCCCTTGCTGGAACGCGGAATCACCGTATCCAGCGCCACGATGCGCAAGGGGTGATCCTCGATGACATATTCGATGCGCTCGCCGCCCTGCCGCAAATAGATATGGTCGGGAAACGCCTCACGCAGGGCCTGGCGCTCGTCGTGATTGCCCGGCAGCAGGTAGTAAGGCATGCTCAACGGCGCCAGCAGCCTGCGCAGGAATTCATATTCCGACGGCTTGCCGAAATCCACCAGATCGCCGGTGATCACCAGCGCATCGGGCCGCTGCTTCAGGCCGTTGACCTGCGCCACGCAACGGCGCAGGCTCTCCGCAGTGTCCACCACGCGATATGACTTCTTGCCATCGGTCTTGATGTGCAAATCGGAAATCTGTCCCAGAATCATGCTGCCTCCTTGCCGGCGCCACCCGGCACCTTGACCAGCGCCTGCGCCGGCACGCTGAGCGCGACGCCCTGGCCTGGCTGCCACAGCCCGCGCTTGCTGGTCTCCGCGATCACCGGGCGCCCGGCGCCGATATCGATCTCGAAACGGGTGCGATCACCCATGAAAAACGTATTGACGATGGTGCCGCGCAGCGTGTCGCCCGCGGCGTCTTCGGCGTCGAGTACCTGCACGTCTTCGGGACGGAACATGGCGGTCGCCGCCTGGCCTTCGGCCACATTATCCGGCAACGGCAGGGTTCCTGCCGGCAGTTGCAGGCGGCCACCCGCGGCCACGCCGTCGACGCGGTTCATGGCGCCGATGAACTCGGCCACGAAGGCGTTGGCCGGGCAATAGTAGATATCCT
Source organism: Herbaspirillum frisingense (assembly GCA_009914615.1). GTDB lineage: Bacteria > Pseudomonadota > Gammaproteobacteria > Burkholderiales > Burkholderiaceae_D > Herbaspirillum > Herbaspirillum frisingense_B. The sequence goes on along the minus strand of WNDX01000102.1, from coordinate 814 downwards.
GCGGGCTGCCGATCTGCGAAATCTTGCCGCGCTCCATCACCACGATGCGGTCGCCCAGCGCCATCGCCTCGCCCTGGTCGTGCGTGACATAGACGGCGGTGATGCCAAGCTTGCGCAGCAACTGGTTGAGGTCGCTGCGCACGGCTTCGCGCAGCTTGGCGTCCAGCGCGGTCAACGGCTCGTCCAGCAGCAGCACCTTGGGTTCCACCGCCAAGGCGCGCGCCAGCGCCACGCGCTGCTTCTGGCCGCCCGAGAGCTGATCCACGCGGCGATGCGACAAGCCTTGCAGATGCACCATCTCCAGCAGGCGCTCGACGCGCCCGGCGCGCTCCTCGGCCGGGATCTTGCGAAGCTTCATGCCATAGGCGATGTTCTCGCCCACCGTCATGTTGGGAAACAGCGCGTAGTTCTGGAACACCATGCCCACGCCGCGCTTCTCGATGGGCAACGCGGTCACGTCTTCGTCGCCGAACAGCACGCGACCGCCGTCGTCGGGGAATTCCAGGCCGGCGATCATGCGCAGGGTGGTGGTCTTGCCGCAGCCGGACGGGCCCAGCAGCACCAGCGTCTCACCGGGACGGATTTCAAGGTCCAGCGGCTGCAGCGCGCGCGTGCCGTTGGCGAAGGACTTGGCACATTGCGTCAGGCGGATCGAAACAGCTTGCGTCATAGACTTAGAGGCTGTTGCGAAATTATTTTAAAAGTTGTTTTAACCGGGTCCAGCAAATCAAGGCGCAAGCCAATGACAGGAAGGCTTCGTGGATATGAGCATAGCGTTCGTAACGAATCTTCAGGCGCCGAAACGAGTGCAGCC
>WNDX01000101.1 GCA_009914615.1 Herbaspirillum frisingense | reverse complement strand
TTTTTAGGAAAGCGTTCTCCTCCTCCAGCCGCGCCACTTCACGTTTGAGCCGTGCATGTTCGGCCAACTCCAAGCGTTGTGCCTGATCGTCCTGGTCGTGCCGCCGCGCCTGGGCGCGCCAACTGTACAGCTGGGCAGGCTGCAACCCCAGATCACGAGCCACCGTGGTTACCCCTTCTGTGGCCGCTCGCAACAGTGCCTGCTGCCTGAACTCCAGGCTGAACTCCTGCCCCTTTCTGCCTGCCTTGCTCTTGGTCATCGTCCACCTCCTATTGCGATAGTTAATCGCTTATAGGGGTGTCCGTGAAACGGGGGCAAGATCAAACTGCCGTCGTGGCCGGCGGCCCGGGCCCGATGCGCGCGGTCTTTGTTTAGCAGTTTTCGTGCCTGCGCGGCAGGTCGCCCGGTCTGCTGGTGTGACCATTACCCCATCCCAGCCATCGTCCGTCGGCGATCAGCGCGGGCATAAAATGGATCCAATTGCATCGCCGCCCTTGCCGCCCTGATGCGGCGCGCGTTGCAGGCAACTTGCCTCCTGTGTTATTTTCGGGCCATCCGATGACAGCGATGAAAAAAGGGCGCAAGCCCGCCATCTTGTCATTCAGGCCATACGCACCAAGAGCAGACACAGATCAGCACAAACGCCGGTTCCACCGGCATCAGCCGGAAATCCCGATCATCCACCTTGTGCGGCGCAGCAGCCGCACGGCGGCGTTGCGCATCCCTTGGTGCAGCGGCGCTGCAAAATGGCGCACGTTCGCCATCCGGCCAGGCCCCGCGCCGGCTCTCCAGCAATTCACACCAGAAAGGAATCCCCTTACGATGCACGAAGTCGAGTTATTCATCCAGGACATGGCGATCATCATGCTGATCGCCGGCATCGTCACCGTCGTCTTCAACAAGCTGAAGCAGCCGGTGGTGCTGGGCTATATCGTCGCGGGCGTGATCATCGGCCCGCATACCCCGCCTTACGATCTGATCCAGGACGAGAAGACCGTGCACATCCTGTCCGAGCTCGGGGTGATCTTCCTGCTATTCTCGCTGGGGCTGGAATTCAGCCTGAAGAAGCTGGCCAAGGTCGGCGCCACCGCCTTCATCGCGGCCGCCGCCGAGATCCTGCTGATGATCTGGATCGGTTACGAGATCGGCCTGTACTTCGGCTGGAAGCGCATGGACGCGATCTTCCTGGGCGCCATGCTGGCGGTTTCCTCGACCACCATCATCGTCAAGGCGCTCAACGAGCTGGGCATGAAGAACGAGAAGTTCGCCCAGATCATCTTCGGCATCCTGATCGTCGAAGACATCCTGGCCATCGGCATGATCGCGCTGCTGTCGGGCATCGCCACCAGCGGTTCGGTGAATTCGGGCGATGTCTTCACCACCGTGGGCAAGCTGGTGCTGTTCATGACCGTGTCCCTGGTGGTCGGTATCCTCGCGGTGCCGCGCCTGCTCAACTTCATCTCGCGCTTCAAGAGTCATGAAATGCTGCTGGTGGCGGTGCTGGGCATCCTGTTCGGCTTCTGCCTGCTGGTGATGAAGCTGCAATACAGCGTGGCGCTGGGCGCCTTCCTGGTGGGCGCGGTGATGGCCGAGTCGCGCCAGCTGCACCGTATCGAGCGCCTGGTCGAGCCGATCCGCGACATGTTCTCCGCCATCTTCTTCGTGGCGATCGGCCTGATGTTCAATCCCAACGTGCTGGTGCAGTACTGGATGCCGATCACCGTCATCACGCTGGCGGTGGTGTTCGGCAAGCTGATCAGCTGCGGCCTGGGCACCTTCGTGGCGGGTCAGAGCGGCCGCACGCCGATGCGCGTGGGCATGGGGCTGGCGCAGATCGGCGAGTTCTCCTTCATCATCGCCGCCCTGGGCCAGAGCCTGAAGGTCACCAGCGAATTCCTGTATCCCATCGTGGTGGCGGTCTCGGCCGTGACTGCCTTGCTCACGCCTTACCTGATCAAGGCGGCCGATCCGCTGTCGGCCAGGGCGGTCACGCTGGTGCCCTCGCGCGTATCGGGCCTGCTGGGCATGTATTCGCGCTGGCTGGAAAGCCTGCAGCCGCAGGGCGACCGCGCTGAACTGACGCGCATCATCCGGCGCATCCTGATGCAGGTGCTGGTCAATCTGGCGCTGGTGATCGCGGTGTTCCTGGGCGGCGCCTTCTTCGTCGATGGCTTGTCTCACCAATTGTCCGCGTGGACACCGGATCCCGACGTGCAAAAGGCCATCATCTGGGGCTGCGCGCTGGTGGTTTCGCTGCCGTTCCTGATCGCCACTTACCGCAAGCTGCAGGCGCTCTCCATGTTGCTGGCCGAGGTCGGCGTGAAGCCGGAGTTCGCGGGAGCGTATACTTCGGGGGTACGCAAAATCATTTCGGAAGTGCTGCCCATCATGTCCATCGTCGGCATCATGCTGCTGATCTTCGTGCTCAGCGCCAGCATCCTGCCGCCGCTGAACCTGCTGGCCTTCGTGCTGGCGGGCGCGGCCGGGCTGCTGTGGCTGCTCTGGAGCAAGCTGGTCAAGCTGCATTCGCGGCTGCAGATCGCGCTCTTCGAGACACTGGACGAGCAGCCGGACGACGTGCATTGAGGCGCGTCAGGCGGCAGGCGCTTCCGGGAATTACACAGGTTTATTTACGTTTGACTGAAAAATCATGACTCAAGACGAACTGAAACAGGCGGTCGCCAAGGCCGCCATCGATTACGTGGTGGACGGCGAGATCATCGGCGTGGGCACCGGTTCCACCGCCAACTTCTTCATCGATGAGCTGGGCAAGATCAAGGACCGCATCAAGGGCGCCGTGGCCTCTTCCGAAGCCACCGCCGAGCGCCTGCGCTCGCACGGCATCAAGGTGTTCGACCTGAACGACGTCGACACCATGCCGGTCTACATCGACGGCGCCGACGAGATCAACGGCGAGGGCGCCATGATCAAGGGCGGCGGCGCGGCGCTGACGCGCGAGAAGATCGTGGCCTCGGTGGCGCAGAAGTTCGTCTGCATCGCCGATGGTTCCAAGCTGGTCGAGGTGCTGGGCCAGTTCCCGCTGCCGGTGGAGGTGATCCCGATGTCGCACGCCGTGGCGGCTCGCAAGCTGGCCGCGCTGGGTGGTGAACCGCGCCTGCGCCTGAACAAAAACGGCGACGGCAAGCCGCTCGTGACCGACAACGGCTGCTACATCATCGACGTGGTCGGCCTGTCCATCACCGATCCGGCCGGGATCGAGGACAAGATCAACAACATCGTCGGCGTGGTCACCAACGGCCTGTTCGCGCGTCAGGGCGCCAACGTCTGCCTGCTGGGTACGCCGGAAGGGGTGAAGAAGCTGGAGTTCTGATGCGCTGATTCGCGCCTCAGGCTGCCGATAAAAAAGGCCGTGTCCATGACACGGCCTTTTTTCATTGCATCGACTGCAGGATGTGCTCGGTTGCCGCATCCAATTAACCCGTCATCCCGGCGAAGGCCGGGGATCCAGTGACGTTCGTCGTGCCTCAGCGGTCGCTGCACGACGCTGGGTTCCGGCCTGCGCCGGAACGACGGGTGATTGGAGGCTGGAGCGTGCGCCGGAACGGCGGAGCGAGAGCAAGCTTTTCACGCGCCACCGTGCGCTTACTTCTGCGCCGCCTTGCCTTCATCCCGCGCAATCACCACGCTCATCTTCGCCGGATCGAAGTATTTGCGGATCGCCGCATTGACCTGGTCCAGCGTCAAGTCCGCCAGCTTCAGATCCAGTTGCTGCTGCCACAGGAAGGTGCGCTGCAGGTTCATCAGCGAGGTCCAGCCGCTGGCGATGCCGCCGTCGGTGGCGCGCTGCTGGTTGCGTTGCTGCAGGATGCCGGACTTGGCGCGCAGCAGTTCGTCCTGGGTGAAGCCATCCTTGATGACGCGGGCGATTTCTTCGCGCACCGCGGCGTCCACCTTGTCCAGGTTCTGCGGGGCGGCGATGGCGCGCACCACGAAGTTGCCGGCGTCGCTGATGGCGCCCACGTTCAGGCCGGAGGCGATGCTGTAGGACAGCCCGTCCTGCTGGCGCACCCGGTCGGCCAGGCGCGACTTCAGACTGGCCCCGCCCAGCAGGTAGTTGGCCACGGCCAGCGCCGGATAGTCGGGATCGGTGTCGAGCAGGCGCACGTTCTGACGGGCGTAGTAGACGCCGTTTTCCTTGTCCGGCGTGTTGATCACTTCGCGCGTGGCGGCGATGTCGGCCCAGGTGGGCAGTACGCGCGCATAGGGCGCGGCGCTGGCCCAGCCGCCGAAGGCCTGGTCGATGGCGGCGCGCGTTGCAGCCGGATCGAAGTCGCCGACCACCGCCAGTTCACCGTTGGAGGCGCCATAGAAGCGGCGATGGAAATCCTTGACCTGATCCAGTGTCACCGCCTTGATGGCGGCGATGCGCTGGTCCAAGGTCTGCGCGGCGCGCCAGTCGCCCGCCGGGTAGTGGTTGAAGTGCTGGGCCAGTGCTTCCGAGGCACGCGCTTCAGGTTCGTTGCGCGAGGCTTCCAGCGAGACCAGCGTCTCGCTCCTCAATTGCTCGAATTCGGAGGCGTCGAAGCGCGGATGGCGCAGGATCTCGCCGACCAGGGCGATAGCCGGCGCCAAGTTGGCGCGCGTGGTCTGGAAGTTATACACGTTGCCGCTGATTTTCAGGCGCGTGAATTCGTCGGACAGCTGGCGACGATCCAGGCGCTCGGTGCCGCGCATGAGCATGGCGGCGGTGAGCTGGGCCGCGGCGCGCTGGCCGAAGAGAGTCTTTTCATCGCCGAATTCCAGGTTCATGCGCACCGACACCGTCTCGCCGCGCGACTTCTTCGGCAGCAGCGCCAGCTTCAGCGCGGTATGCGGGGCCTGGCCGGCCGCTACCAGGGTGGTGCGCTGCTCGATGTTGCCTGGCGCCGGATCGAAAGCTTCGCCGGCGGCGATCGCCGCGCGCGGCTTGTATTGCGCCAGCAGCGCATCGAGGGTGGGCGCGGCCGGCACGTCGGCGCGCTGGGGCTGGTCTTCCGGGATATATAGGCCGACGGTGCGGTTGTCGCGGCGGAAGTACCTGGCCGCGGCGGCCGCCACGTCGGCGCCGCTCACGCGCTGTTCCTCGTCGCGGTCCAGGAACAGCAGGCGCCAGTCGCCCAGGGCGATGGCGCTGGACATGGCCACCGCCAGTTGTTGCGGATTGTTCTGCAGCTTCTCGAAGGCGTTGCCGCTTTCGCGGCGCAGGCGGGTGATCTCTTCATCGGTTGGCGGGGTGGCGGCGAAGGCTTCGATGGAGGCGACCAGTTCCTGCCTGACCGGCTCGATGTCCACGCCCGGCTTGACCACCGCCACGATGATCTCCAGCCCCGGCGCGAAGCCGTTGAGCGACATCTGGTACACCGCGTTGGCCTTGCCGGTTTCCACCAGCGACTTGTGCAGGCGACCGTTGGGCGTATCGGCCAGGATGGCGCCGGCGAACGATAGCGCATTGGCGTCCGGGTGCAGTGAAGAGGGCATCTTGTAGGCCACCGCCACCAGTTGGATGTCGCCCTTGCGGCGGATCACGAACTGGCGTTCGCCATCCTGCGTCGGCTCCACCGTCCAGAAATCCGGCAGCTTGCGCGCCGGTTTGGGCATGCGGCCGAAGCTCTGGTTGACCCATTGCAGCACTTGCGCCGGATCGAACTTGCCGGCGATCAGCAGCACCGCATTGTCGGGCTGGTAGTAGGTGCGGTAGAAGGCTTGCAGGTTCTCGATCCTGACGTTCTCGATATCGCTGCGCGCGCCGATGGTGGCGCGGCCATAGCTATGCCAGTCATAGGCCACGCTTTGCATGCGCTTGAGCATCACGCTGTTGGGCGAGGTCTCGCCGCTTTCGAATTCGTTGCGCACCACGGTCATCTCGCTGTCGAGATCCTTGCGCGCGATGTTCGAATGCAGCATGCGGTCGGCTTCCATGGCGATGGCCCAGCGCAGGTTGTCTTCGCCGGCCTGGAAGGTCTCATAGTAGTTGGTGCGGTCCAGCCAGGTGGTGCCGTTGAAGTTCATGCCGCGCTTGCTGAATTCCTGGGGGATCGCCGGGTAGTTCGGCGAGCCCTTGAACATCAGGTGCTCCAGCAGGTGGGCCATGCCGGTTTCACCGTAGTTTTCGTGGCGCGAGCCGACCAGGTAGGTGATGTTGACCGTGACCGTGGGTTTGGAGTCGTCCGGCAGCAGCAGCTTGAAGCCGTTGGCGAAGCGGTATTCGGTGATGCCTTCGGCCGAGGGGCCCTGCGTCACGCCCAGCGGCAGTGCCGACGGCGCGGCCTTGACGGCGGCCGGGGGCGCCTTGGCGCGCGCGGTTGGGGGCGCGGCGCCGTCGGCGGCCAGGGAGGGCAGGGCGGACAGGCTCAGCAGCGCGGCGCTGAGGCCGGCGGCGAGAAGGGAAATGCGCGATGCACGGAAGGGCAACTTGTTCTCCTGCTGTGATGACGTCAAAGCAGGCATTGTAGTGCCAGCAGCCTGACAGCTCCGCGACAAAAGAAAAACGCCGCCGTGGCGGACCACGGCGGCGTCGTTGCCGGCAAGGCGCGGGCGCTTACTCGCTGGGCGGGACGTAGCCCTGGGCGGCGTCGGCGCCTTCGCCGAAGAAGTGCTTCTCCATCTGCGCGGCCAGGTACTTGCGGGCGCGAGCGTCGGCCAGCATCAGGCGGTTTTCGTTGACCAGCATGGTCTGGTGCTTGAGCCAGGCAGCCCAGGCTTCCTTGGAGACGCTTTCATAAATGCGCTTGCCCAGTTCGCCCGGGTACGGGGGGAAGTCCAGGCCTTCGGCTTCCTTGTTCAGTTTGATGCAGTGGACCATGCGTGCCATGTCGATTCCTTGTTCAGTTGGGGTGTTGCGCCGGCGGGGCTCTGCGTCGTGTGCTTCCCGTCGAGCCTGGCGCCGGCAGTGATTCGGTTCAATACAGGTTCTTGATCAGCACCTGCGACTTGCGCTGCCAGTTGTAGATCTGCTGGCGGTCTTGCGGCAGGTCGTTGACGCCGGCCAGCACGAAGCCGCGCTTGAGGAACCAGTGCGAGGTGCGGGTGGTGAGCACGAACAGCTTGGTCAGCCCGGCTTCGCGCGCGCGCGTCTCGATGTGCTTCAGGATGCGGTCGCCGTCGCCCTGGCCCTGTACTTCGGGGTTGACGGTGAGGCAGGCCATCTCGCCCATGCGCTCCTTGGGGAAGGGATACAGCGCGGCGCAGCCGAAGATCACACTGTCGTGCTCGATCACCGAGAAGTAGTGGATCTCGCGTTCGATCAGTTCGCGGCCGCGCTTGACCAGGGTGCCGTCGGCTTCCAGCGGTTCGATCAGCTTCAGGATGCCGCCGACGTCCTCGATGGTGGCCTGGCGCAGGCTTTCCAGGTTTTCGTAGGTGACCATGGTGCCCACGCCGTCGTGGGTGAACAGCTCCAGCAGCGCCGAGCCGTCGGTGGCGAAGGGCACGATGTGCGCGCGCGAGACGCCGGCGTTGCACGCCTTGACCACGCTGGAGAGGTAGAAGGCGGCGTCGGCCGGCAGGAAGCCCGCCGACAGCACGGCCTCGGCCTGGTGTGAGGACAATTCACGGATCTCGGCGCCGCCGGCGTCCTTCATCAGCGGGGTTTCCGACAAGAAGATCAGCTTTTCGGCGCGCAGCGCGATGGCGGCCGAGACGGCCACGTCTTCCATGGTCAGGTTGAAGGCTTCGCCGGTGGGCGAGAAGCCCAGCGGCGACAGCAGCACGATGCCGCCGGCGTTCATGATGGGCTGGATCACGTCGGCGGCGATCTTGCGCACCACGCCGGTCAGTTGCAGATCGACGCCGTCGATCACGCCCATCGGGCGCGCGGTGACGAAGTTGCCGGAGATGACGCGGATGGCCGAGTGCGCCATCGGGGTATTGGGCAAGCCCTGGCTGAAGGCGGCCTCGATGTCCAGGCGCAGTTCTCCGGCGGCTTCCTTGGCGCATTCCAGCGCGGCGCTGTCGGTGACGCGCAAGCCGTTATGGAAGCGCGCCTCGACGTTGCGCAGCGCCAGTTGTTCGGCCACCTGCGGGCGCGAGCCATGTACCACCACCACGCGGATGCCCAGCGCGTGCAGCAGCGACAGGTCCTGGGCCAGCACCTGCAGGTCGCCGGCGGACACCAGCTCGCCCGGGAAGGCGACCACGAAGGTCTTGCCGCGGAAGGCGTGAACATAGGGCGCGACTGAGCGCAGCCAATTGACGAATTCGTTCTGATTTTCCATGACGCGCATTATAACCAGCGTAGCCCCCGCCCGTCGGCTACCGGCGCGGCCCGGGGCTGATTTATCCCCAGCGTGTTGCAAACAGGAAGCATCCGGGCGGGCCGGGAACGGCCCCAACCTGCCCGCGATGCGCCGAACCGGCTCGCCGGCCGCGCCCGGCGGGCGCTTGCAGCCTGACCGGGCGGGCCGCGACGGGTATAATGTCGGCCTCATGTCCGTTACCAAAACACCCACCCCCACTCCCTCCGGAAAGCCGCAGCAGGATCAGCAGCGCCGCCCGCGCGCCCAGGGCGCCAGGCCCGAGACCGCGACGGCACCCGCGCCGGCCGTGCGCAATCCCTTGCCGCCGGTGACCTTCCCGGAAGAATTGCCGGTCTCCGGCCGCCGCCATGAAATCGCCGAGGCGCTGCAACGGCACCAGGTCATCATCGTCAGTGGGGAGACCGGTTCCGGCAAGACCACCCAGTTGCCCAAGATCTGCCTGGAGCTGGGCCGCGGCGCGAAGGGTCTGATCGGCCACACGCAGCCGCGCCGTATCGCCGCCTCCGCAACCGCCAAGCGCATCGCGCAGGAACTGAATTCGCCGCCGGGCGAGCTGGTCGGCTACAAGGTCCGCTTCAACGACACCCTGTCCAAGGGCGCCTGGGTCAAGCTGATGACCGACGGCATCCTGCTGGCCGAGACCCAGACCGATCCGCTCCTGCGCCAGTACGACACCATCATCATCGACGAGGCGCACGAGCGCAGCCTGAACATCGATTTCCTGCTGGGCTACCTGAAGCAGTTGCTGCCCAGGCGCCCCGACCTGAAGATCATCATCACCTCGGCCACCATTGACGCCGACCGCTTTGCCCGCCATTTCGGTCGCGAAGTAAAGGGTGAGCTGGTGCCGGCGCCGGTGATCGAGGTGTCCGGCCGCCTGTATCCGGTCGAGATCCGCTATCGTCCCATCGACAATGCCGACCGCAGCGGCGTTTCCACCGAGGTGGCCCAGGCCCGCGCGCGCGCCGAGGGACGTGCTTCGCAGGCGCAGAAAGACCGCGAGCAGCGTGACCTGATGGACGCCGTGGTCGATGCCGTGGACGAGCTGGCGCGCATCGGCTCGGGCGACGTGCTGGTGTTCCTGCCCGGCGAGCGCGAGATCCGCGACGCCGCCGAGGCGCTGCGCAAGCATCATCCGCCGCACGTCGAGATCCTGCCGCTGTTCGCCCGCCTGTCGGCGCAGGAGCAGGAGCGCGTGTTCAAGACCAGCAATGCGCGCCGCATCGTGCTGGCCACCAACGTGGCCGAGACCTCGCTGACCGTGCCTGGCATCCGCTATGTGGTCGATGCGGGGCTTGCGCGCGTGAAGCGCTACAGCTACCGCAACAAGGTCGAGCAATTGCAGATCGAGGCGGTGGCGCAGTCGGCCGCCAACCAGCGCGCCGGCCGTTGCGGCCGCGTGGCGGCGGGCGTGTGCATCCGGCTGTACGACGAACAGGATTTCCAGCAGCGGCCCAAGTTCACCGATCCCGAAATCCTGCGTTCCTCGCTGGCCTCGGTCATCCTGCGCATGAAATCGCTGCACCTGACCGACGTCGAGAGCTTCCCCTTCATCGAACCGCCGCCAGGCCGCGCGATCGCCGACGGCTATCAGCTGCTGCAAGAGCTAGGCGCGGTGGAAGAGCACGACGGCGTCAACCGTCTGACCGCGCTGGGCAAACAGTTGGCGCGCCTGCCGCTGGATCCGCGCGTGGCGCGCATGATCCTGGCCGGGCGCGACAATGCCTGCCTGACCGAGCTGCTCATCATTGCCGCCGCGCTGTCGGTGCAAGATCCGCGCGATCGGCCCATGGACGCGCAGAACGCCGCCGACAACGCGCACAAGAAGTTCGCCGATGAAAAGTCCGAATTCAGCAGCTACCTGAAGATCTGGAAGTGGTTCGAATCGGCCATCGAGCACAAGAAATCCAACCGCCAGTTGCAGGAGCACTGCCGCGAGAACTTCCTGTCGCAGCTGCGCCTGCGCGAATGGCGCGACGTCCACTCGCAGCTGCTGACCATCGTCAAGGAGCAGGGCTGGCGCCTCAACGAAGCGCCCGCCACCTATGACCAGTTGCATCTGGCGCTGTTGACCGGCCTCCTGGGCAACGTCGGCTTCAAGTCGGAAGACGACGCCCAGTATCTCGGCGCGCGCGCCATCAAGTTCAACATCTGGCCCGGTGCGCACCTGACCAAGAAGCCCGGCCGCTGGGTGATGGCGGCCGAGCTGGTGGATGCCGCGCGCCTGTATGCGCGCTGCGTCTCCAACATCCAGCCCGAATGGCTGGAAAAGCTGGGCGGCCATCTTCTGAAGAAATCCTGGGGCGAGCCGCGCTGGGAAAAGCGCATGGCCCAGGTCACGGCGTCCGAGCGCGCCACGCTGTACGGGCTGGTGGTCTATAGCCAGCGCCGCATCAACTACGGCAACATCAATCCGCAAGAGGCGCGTGAGATCTTCATCCGCGACGCCCTGGTGGGAGGCGACTTCGAGACGCGCGCGCCGTTCTTCGCGCACAACCAGAAGCTGGTGCGCGAGATCGAGAACCTGGAACACAAGTCGCGCCGCCTGGACGTGCTGGTGGACGATGAACTGATCATCGCCTTCTACGACAAGCTGGTGCCGGCCGGCATCTGCAATGGCGTGGATTTCGAGAAGTGGCACAAGGAAGCCACGGCGGCCGATCCCAAGCTGCTCTACCTGAATCGCGACGACCTGATGCGTCACGAGGCGGCCGGCGTCACCACCGAGCTGTTCCCCAAGACCATGAACGTGGCCGGCATCGCGATGGCGCTGTCCTACCATTTCGAACCGGGCGCGCCGCGCGATGGCGTCACGCTGACCGTGCCGCTGTATGCGCTCAACCAGGTCTCGGCCGACCGCTGCGAATGGCTGGTGCCGGGCATGCTCAAGGAAAAGGTGCACCTGCTGCTGAAGTCGCTGCCGCAGAAGCTGCGCCGCCATTGCGTGCCGCTGCCGGAATACGCCGCCAGGTTCTGCGAGCGCATGGATGAGCGCAAGACGTTCGGCCGCGGCAACCTGATCGATGCCATCATCGCCGACATCCGCGAGCAGATCACCATTCTGGTCAAGGCCAGCGACTTCAAGCAAGAGACGCTGTCCGCGCACCATGCGATGAACTTCAAGATCATCGACGAACACGGCCGCCAACTGGAAATGGGGCGCAACCTGGCCGCGCTGCAAGCCGAGTTTGGCGGCCAGGCGCGCCAGCAGTTCCAGAAGCTGGCCGAGCAGGTGGCGATCGCACCGCGCGAGGAGGACGACGCGTCCGCCGTTGCGCCGGCATCGTCGCCGGCCAAGGGCGCGCCCACCAAGGCCGCGCCGGCAGCCGCAGCCGCAGCAGCAACTCCGGCCTCGACCGGCGAATACAGCAACCTGACCGGCTGGAGCTTCGGCGAACTGCCCGAGCTGCTGGAGATCACGCGCGGCGCCGGCAAGCAGGCGCAGACGCTGATCGGCTTCCCGGCGCTGGTGGACCGCGCGACGCATTGCGACCTGGAAGTCTTCGACGACCCGGCCGAAGCCGCGCGCTTCCACCATGCCGGCCTGCGCCGCCTGTTCGCGCTGCAGATGAAGGAGCAGTTGAAGTACCTGGAGAAGAACATCCCCGGCCTGCAGCAGATGGGCATGCAATTCATGGCGCTGGGTTCGCAGGAAGAACTGCGCGAGCAGATCCTCAACGCCGGCCTGGAACGCGCCTTCCTGCAAGACCCGCTGCCGCGCAACGCCGACGAGTTCAACCGCCGCCGCGACGAAGGCAAGACGCGCCTGAGCCTGCTGGTCAACGAGATCGCCCGCCTGTGCGGCCAGGTCCTGGCCGAGTTCCATTCGCTGCCCAAGAAGCTGCAAGGCATCAAGGCGCATGCCCAGGCCGCGGCCGACATGCAGGCGCAGCTGTCGCAACTGGTCGGCAAGCGCTTCGTGGCCGAGACCGACTACGGCAATCTCAGCCACTATCCGCGCTACCTCAAGGCCATCAACGTGCGGCTGGACAAGCTGCGCACCGACCCCGCCCGCGACACGCGCCTGCTGGCCGAGTGGAACCAGGTTGCGCTGCCTTACCAGCGTGCCCTGAAGGATCGCGCCGGCCGCGCCGATCCCAAGATGACCGAGTTCCGCTGGATGCTGGAAGAACTGCGCGTGTCGCTCTACGCGCAGGAACTGAAGACGCCCATGCCGGTGTCGGTGAAACGCTTGCAGAAGGTGTGGGAAGGTATGCAGAGATGAGCCCTTGCTGGCCCAGCGATATGATCTGCGGGCTGCGTCACTTGGGGGCGCAGCAGTTCACGAATAGTCGAAATGCCTGATTCGGAAGAATCATAGCCTGCGTTCTCCCCTGAATCTTTCGCGGCAGTACATCAGCCCGACGAAAAAAAGCCCTAAAGCCATTCCCATGCAGAACGCGGCGAACATACCCGCCAACATTCTGCCTTCGATTGGAAATGTAAGAATGTGAGTCGAAAAGAGGGCGAAAAAGCTCCCGCATATGACAAAGAAGATTCTTGTCTTGCTCCATTTCTTTTCGGTGGCATAGTCGATCAGCACTTCGCCGAGCGCATGGCCAAGTTCCAGGATCAAGCTGATGTTACCTCCAAGTGGTCGAGTAGCTAGGGGAGGGGGAGGTGGCTTCACAGCGGGATATGCAGCCAATTCTCTACCTTCCCTGCTCAGCGATGTGCGTACGACTGATCTCTCCCGCGCTGGCCAGGAGTCGCAGTTTTGCAGAGCGCCACTCTGCGAGCGTACGAATACGTTCCTCTCTGGCATCGACCAGCGCTGCTTGCACATTCAGGACTTCGAGAATATCGATCAAGCCACGATCATATTTTCGCTGCACATTCTCCAGGGCCTGTATCGCACTCTCCTGAAGTCGTCGTGACGACGCAAGATTTCGGAGCGCGGCTGCGGTATCGGCATGCGCTCTGGCGATTTCGCCAAGCACCTGGTCCTGCGTTTCCATCAGCTCCGCTTCGCGTACATCGATCTGGGCCTGGGCGTCGCGCACCTTATAGGTACTGGAAAATCCGTCGAAGACAGGAATGTTCAATGACAATCCGGTCACGGCTTCACGTGTCCGTCCTCCGGTACTTCCTTGGTTAGGGCGTCCATTGACGAAGTAGCTCTGGTTGAACTCCAGCGTGGGCAAACCTTCAGAGCGTACCGCGATCAGCTTTTGCCGGGATGCCGCCAATTGTGCACGGGCCGCCATCAATGCCGGATGCTGTTGCTGCGCAGCCTGCAGCCACTCTGTGAGATCGCGCGCCATCCCGGCAGAGGCTGTGTCTGGAGAGCTTGCCGGGTCGGCGGGCAATACCTGAAAGCGCATCGCACGCCCCTGCATTCCCAGTGCGATCGATAGCGCTACGAGGGATCTTTCATGCTGTCCGATGGCGCGTACGTGCTCCAGTTCGGCCTTTGCCAGTGCGGTCTGGACTTGCAGTATGTCCGATTGTGCCGCGACGCCCTTTGCTGCTCGCTTGAACGTCGTTTCCACGATCTGTCTGGCCAGCGTCTCGTTTCTTTCCCGTGCATCGCGCCGTGCCGCAGAGGTCTGGGCCTCGAAGTACGCAGTGATCGCCGTCCCCATGGTCTTTTGCAAGGCAGCGTCGTGACTGGCCAGCGCGCCCTCGAGCAGCGCATCGGATAGACGGCGATTGGCGCCGCGACCGCCGAAGTCAAGCAGTCGCCAGGTCAGGGTGTAATACTCCGATCGCCCGCTTCGCTCGGTATCGCGGAACAGTGTCGAATCGGGCTGCCGGGTCTTTTCCTGCTGATATCGCACACCTGCGTTGATCGTCGGCAGATAGGATGAGCGCGCCTGGCCTACTTGTGCAGCCTGGATCTTGATACGCGCCCAGGCCGCGTTGACTTGAGGGTGGTGGCAGAGGGCGATATCGATCGCATCTGAAAGCGTGAGCGTCTTGTCGGAGAGGGTCTGACTTTGATCGCAAGGATGGACGCTACTGTCACCGGGTAACGGCTTACCGTGATCCAGTTCAGGTGGACGCGCCAGCAGCGGATCGGCCAACGGCGCGGCAAGCAGATCCGTCCATTCGTCCGCCTGCACGTTTGCCATGGTGGCTACCATGAACAGGGTAGCGATGCTTGTGAGCAGGATGCGCTTAGCGTTCATTGAGCGCCTCCCGCTGATGCCGGATCAAGGGGGACAGAACATATTCGATCACGCGCCGTGTCCCGGTCCTGATCTCGACCGTCACGGACATTCCGGGTGTCAACGCCATCGCGCGGCCGTCCACAGCCAAGGTGGATTGTGCCAGCAAGATTTTGCTGGAATAGATCAGTCCGCGTTTCTCGTCCTCGATAGCATCATGGGAGACATGACGGACTTGCGCCGGCACGGTACCGTACTTGGTGTAATCGAAAGCATCGATCTTGACTTTGGCCTCCTGATCGATCTTGACGAAGCCGATGTCCTTGTTGTCCAGGAAGGCTTCCACTTCCACCGCGCTGTCGTGCGGCACGATCTGCATCAGAGGTTGCGCCGCCGGTACTACGCCACCCACCGTATGGACGTTGAGTTGCTGCACCGTTCCGCTGACGGGGGCAGTGAGCTTGAGTAGCTTGCTGTGCTGGCCGGCACGACGTTGATCCTGCTGCGCGGCTTCGATCATCTTGCTGGCCTCGATTCCCTGGTCGTGTGCTTCTTTCAGGGTCTGGGTGATCAGCGCGCTGCGCTGGTTCCTGGCATCGGTGAGCTGGCCTTGCAGATGAATGCGTGCCTGCTCCTTTTCCAGCCAGGCGTGGCGGGAGACGGTCTGGTCGGCGACCAGGGCTTGATAATCCAAGGCCAACTGACTGGCCAAGGGCAGGGCGGCGCCGTAGCGTGCGATTTCATCGTCCAGACGTTCGAGCTTGCTCCGGTAGTCGCGGTATTGCCCGCCCAGCTGGAGTTGCGTGGCTTGCCACTGTGGCGCTGTGACATCGGCGACGTCGGGCAGGCGGGGAGGACGGCCGCTGGAAATGGCATCCCGCAGCGCCGACACGCGCGCCAGCTGCAGGCGCGCTTGGGCCACCGCATCGGCGGCCTTGTCATGTTCTGCGTCGCTACTGCTGGAATCTAGCTCGATCAGCACATCTCCAGCCTGTACCGTCTGCCCTTCGCTGACATGCAGCGCCTTGACGCTGGCCACGTCTACCGATCCTATCGTCTTGGTGCGTGTGGAGGGGATGATCTTCCCTGTTGCGTTGACGATGATGTCGATGTGCCCGAATATCGACCACAGAAAAAAGAAGCCAACAATCGCCATCAGGAGCCAGGTCGTCCATCGCAGGCTTGGTGAATCCGGTGTCTCCTGCAGGGCAAGTGCAGCAGGAAGGAATTGTGCTTCGTCCTTGTTGAAGAAACCGGAGCGCTGAGTCTTACGTCTTGCCCAGCAATGGGAAAAGACGCTCAAGTAGCGCCGCCACAGTGCGTGTGACGCCTGCATCCATAGCCATAGCCTCATGCGTTTTCTCCCATCGCAGCGCGGGAAGCGCCCTGCGTCGTCTGCAAACCGTACAGGTGGGCATAGAGGCCGCCAGGCTGCTTCACCATTTCGTCATGGCGTCCGCTTTCCACGATCTGGCCCTTGTCCATCACGATGATGCGATGGGCGTCGCGCAACGCCGAGAGCCGATGCGCGATGATCAGTACGGTGCGGCCCGCGCAGATCTGGCGCATGTTGTCCTGGATGATCTTCTCGGATTCATAGTCCAGGGCACTGGTGGCTTCGTCGAAAATGAGGATGCCGGGGTTGCCGATCAGGGCACGGGCAATGGCAATCCGCTGGCGTTGCCCACCCGACAGGCCGGTACCGTGTTCGCCCACCAGGGTGTCATAGGCTTCCGGCAGCTCGCAGATGAATTCGTGAGCACCTGCCAGCTTGGCGACGGCCATGACTTCTCGATTGGTATGGAAGGGTCGCTGAGGGCGATATTGTCGCGGATGGAACGGGAGAACAGCATGTTCTCCTGCAACACCACGCCGATCTGCTGGCGCAGCGAAGCGGTATCGATGATGGCAATATCCTGGCCGTCGACCATGACCTTGCCTCGGTCGCACACATGAAGACGTTGCACCAGCTTGGTCAGGGTGCTCTTTCCCGAGCCGGAGCGGCCGACGATGCCAATCACTTCACCGGGCCTGACCTGCAGGGAGAGCGAGCGGATGACATCGGAGGCCTCAGGGCGGTAGCGAAAGAAAACCTGATCGAAGCCAATGGCCCCCGTGAGCCTGGGTAGACGTGTTTTTTTTTCCCTCGATCTCAGGCCGCGTGTCCAGCACATCTCCCAGCCGGCTCATGGAAATACCCACCTGCTGGAAATCATTCCACAACTGGGCCAACCGCAGAATCGGCGAGGAGACCTGTCCGGCTAGCATGTTGAAGGCGATCAGCTCCCCCACGGTCAGTTCATTGTCGATCACCAAGGTGGCACCCAGCCACATGATGGCGGCGGTGACCAGCTTGCTGATCAGGCTCACGCCGCCGCTGGCCATCAGTCCGATGTTAGTGGTGCTGAGGCTGGCGGAGACATAGGCAGCCAGTTGTTGGTCCCATTTCTGTTGCCAGCGCGGTTCCACTGCCATGGCCTTGACGGTATCCATCCCGGTCAAGGTTTCGACCAGGAAGGCCTGGTTCTCGGCGCCCTTGTTGAACTTGTCATCCAGACGACGTCGCAGGACCGGTGTAAAAACGAAGGACAGGGTAAGGTAGAGCGGGATGGACGCCAGCACCACCAGCGAAAGCTTGACGCTGTACCACAGCATCACACCCAGGAAGACGAAGGAAAAGACGATGTCCAACAGCAGCGTCATGGCATTGCTGGTGAGGAAGGAACGGATGTTTTCCAGCTCTCGGATACGGGCCACGGAGTCACCGGCGCGCCTGGCCTGGAAATAGCTGATCGGCAGGCTGAGCAGGTGGCCGAACAGTCTCGAACCCAGTTCCACATCGATCTTGCTACTGGTATGGGCAAACAGGGCGGTACGGATACCTCCCAGGACGGCCTCGAACAACGTGGCGGCAACCAGGCCCACCGCGATCACATTGAGCGTCTTCATGGCGTGATTGACCAGAACCTTGTCCATCACGACCTGGAAGAACAGCGGCGTGCATAGTGCAATCAACTGCAGCACCAACGAAATCAGCAAGACTTCACCCAGCGTCTTGCGGTACTTCACCACGGCAGGGATGAACCAGGTGAAATCGAACTTGCTCATTTCCCCGGAGAAGCTTGCCTTGCTGGTCATGAAGATCAACTGTCCATTCCAGCATTGCTCGAAGTCAGGATGCAGCATGACCTCTGGCGGTCGGCCCGGTCGCTGCACCAGGATGCGCCATACCGGCTGGCTTTTGTCGATCTTGCCGATCACCAGAAATTGACCTGTCATGTCCGCGGCGATGGCCGGCAGCGGGGCGCGATCCAGGCGCGCCCTATCCTGCTTCACACAGCGGGCCATCAAGCCCAGTTTTCGGGCGGCCAGCACGATGGTCTCAGTGGTGAAGGTGCCCGTACCGTACTTGACCTGCCCCCGGAATATCCGTACAGGTCAAAACTAGAGGTAAGGTTGCTTCTCAGCGCCCCGAAGCGGGCAAGGAGTAGCCATGAAACGATCGAGATTTAGCGAAGAGCAAATCGCCTATGCGTTGCGATTGGCCGAGGG
>WNDX01000100.1 GCA_009914615.1 Herbaspirillum frisingense | reverse complement strand
TGAGTGACCACAATTCATCGTCGACAAGTTCTTTAGGCATCGCATCCCGTCAGGAAAAACAAGACAGGAAGTTAACATCAAGTCGGGGAAGTTAACAGCCCCGAAATTTAATTTTGCAACAGCCTCTAAGAGGTCCATCATGATGTTAAGCAACCCCGCCGCCAAATACCGCCCCTTCCCCGCCGTCGATCTGCGCGACCGCACCTGGCCGGACAAGATCATCACCACGCCGCCGATGTGGATGAGCACCGACCTGCGCGACGGCAACCAGGCCCTGATCGAACCGATGAACGCCGAGCGCAAGCTGCGCTTCTTCGAACTGCTGCTCAAGACCGGCCTGAAGGAAATCGAAGTCGGCTTCCCCTCCGCCTCGCAGACCGATTTCGACTTCGTGCGCAAGCTGATCACCGAAAACCGCATCCCCGACGACGTCACCATCATCGTGCTGACCCAGTCGCGCGAAGAGTTGATCCGCCGCACCGTCGAGTCGCTGGAAGGCGCCAAGAAGGCCATCGTCCACCTGTACAACTCGGTCGCGCCGGCCTTCCGCAAGATCGTCTTCAACATGTCGCGCGACGAGATCAAGAACATCGCCGTCAGCGGCACCAGGCTGGTCAAGGAACTGACCGACGCGCGCCCGGGCACCGAATGGCGCTTTGAATACTCCCCGGAATCCTTCAGCACCACCGAACTGGACTTCTCCAAGGATATCTGCGACGCCGTCTGCGAGACCTGGGCCGCCACGCCGCAGCGCAAGATCATCCTCAACCTGCCCTCCACCGTCGAGTGCAGCACCCCCAACGTGTATGCCGACCAGATCGAATGGATGTGCCGCAACCTGAAGTACCGCGACAGCGCCATCATCTCGGTGCACCCGCACAATGACCGAGGCACCGCCGTCGCCTCGGCCGAGCTGGCCGTGATGGCCGGCGCCGACCGCGTCGAAGGCTGCCTGTTCGGCAACGGCGAGCGCACCGGCAACGTGGACCTGGTGACGCTGGCGCTGAACCTGTACACCCAGGGCGTGAATCCGGGCCTGGACTTCTCCGACATCGACGTGGTGCGCCAGGTGGTTGAGGAATGCAATCAGATCCCGGTGCACCCGCGCCATCCGTATGTCGGCGACCTGGTCTTCACCGCCTTCTCCGGCTCGCACCAGGACGCGATCAAGAAGGGCTTCGCCAAGCAGCAGCCCGACGCCATCTGGGAAGTGCCTTACCTGCCGATCGACCCGGCCGACCTGGGCCGCAGCTACGACGCCGTGATCCGCGTCAACAGCCAGTCCGGCAAGGGCGGCATGGCTTACCTGCTGGAACAGGAATACGGCCTGGCCCTGCCGCGCCGCCTGCAGATCGAGTTCTCGCGCGCCATCCAGCGCGAGGCCGATGCCACCGGCAAGGAAATCAACGCCGCCGACATCCACGCCATCTTCCAGCGCGAATACCTGGAACGCACCGAGCCTTACGTCTATCGCGCGCACCGCATGTCGGAAGATTCATCCCGGGCCGAGTCGATCAACATCGAGGTCGATATCGTGCGCAACGGCCAGCCGGTCACCGTGCGCGGCAGCGGCAACGGCCCGATCGACGCCTTCGTGCATGCGCTGGGCCTGGATATCAAGCTGATGGACTTCCATGAGCACGCCATCGGCGCAGGCGCCGACGCCCGTGCCGCCAGCTACATCGAGCTGCGCCTGAACGAAGCGCCGACCGGCTTCGGCGTGGGCATTGACGCCAACATCGTCACCGCCTCGTTCCGCGCCGTGCTGTCCGCCGTCAACCGCCAGATCGCCATCAGCGAGAGCGCCAACCAGGGCGCATCCTCGCAGGCCAAGGCCGCCTGAAAAAGGAATGCCGCCGGCGATCCCGGCGTCCGATCCTGAAAGCAACGCCGACCTACAGGTCGGCGTTTTTTCTTTGCGCGTCCGGCCGGGTGATCGCGCACGTTCCACGAACGCCTGCGCCGCGGTGTGCGCCAGCGCCAGGGATGAACGCGCCGCCCCGCCCAGAATCGCCCGAAACGACCCTAGACGGGCGCGGTCGGCATACTGCTGACTGCCATTCCCAACCGGACCGGCCGCACGCCAGCGCGCGGCGCCACGCTGGCGGTCCTCGCCGCCGTGTGGTTGCCAGGACACGCGGCCTGCGCGGCCTGCGCGCTCTCGTCGCTCCTGCCGCTGTGGCTGGCGGCCGCCGCCGACGTCGCCTTCCGCTGCTGGTGTGCGCGCCGGGCTGACGGCGCTCAGTTCACCGGCGACGACGGCAGGCGATCGATGACGTCATAAGCCACCAGCAAGCCGGCCACGCGCAGGCTGTTGAAGTCCGGATAGAGATGCGTCTTCTCGCGCTGGCGGAACATGGGCCGCCCTCCGTGGCGCACCTGCACCTCCAGCCACCATCCCTGTTCGCACGCGCGGCCGATCACCCGAATCTCATAGCCGCCCTGACGGGCGTGATGGATCTGGGAGCGGTCGCCCCTGCGGTGCAGCAGCAGATGCCTCAATTTTCCCGGTACTGACATCGGATCCCCATCCTGACCAGTCAACCGGCGCCGCCGCTCTTGTCGCCGAACCAGCCGCCGCCCAGCGATTTATACAGATTGGCCAGGGCGATCTGGCGCTGGGTGCTCACCTCGATCAACGCCAGGCGATTGGTGAAGCTGGTGCGCTGCGCATCCAGATAGCGCAGATAGCCATCGACGCCGGCCTCGTAGCGTGCCTTGGCCAGGCTGAGCGTACGGCCGCTGGTCTCGGCCAGCGCCGAGCGCGCGGCTTCTTCGCGGCGCAGGGTATCCACCGCGACCAGCGCGTCCGAGGTTTCGCGGAACGCCGTCCGGATCGCCTTTTCATAGCCGATCACGGCGATATCCTTGCGCACCGACGCCAGATCCAGCTCCGCCTGCAAGCGGCCGCCGGAGAAGATGGGAATCGTCAACTGCGGCAGGAAGCTCCAGCTCTCCTGCTCCGCGCGGAACAGGTTGGACAACTGCGCGCTGGACGAGCCATAGCTGCCGGTCAGCGTGATCTGCGGGAAGAACGCCGCCCTGGCCGCGCCGATATTGGCGTTGCGGGCGCGCAGTTCATGCTCGGCGGCGCGGATGTCGGGACGATAGGTCAGCAGCGCAGACGGTGCGCCAGGGCTGATGTCTTCCACCATCATCAGGACGCCGGATGAGGCATCGCCCAGGAAGCTCTCGATGTCCGCGCCCGCCGCCAGCAGCGTCAGCGCGTGCTCGGCCTGCGCCAGTTCGCGCTGCGTGCGCTCGACGTCGGCGCGCGCCTGCTCGACCAGGCCGGAGGCATCGTTATAGTCCAGCAGCGACAAGGTGCCGGCCTGGCGGCGATCGGCCAGCAGCCGCAGCGAAATCTCGCGCGAGCGCAGCGTGTCGCACGCCAGCAGGTTCGCTTGCTGCTTGCCGCGCCGGGTGACGTAAGCCTGGATGGTTTCCGCCACCAGCGCGATCCTGGCGGCGTTAGCGTTTTCCTGCACGGCAAAATAGGCTTCCTGCGCCGCCTCCGACAGGTTGCGCACGCGGCCGAACAGGTCCAGTTCAAAACTGGTCATGGCGATGCCGGCCTGGTACGTCCCCTGCGTCTGCGCCGCGCCGGTGCTCGACAGGTCGGCCGGCAGGCGCTGGCGGTTTGCGCTGCCCTGCGCATTCACGCCGGGGAAGCGGTCGGCGCGCTGCACGCGGTACTGCAAGCGCGCGGCTTCGATGTTCAATACCGCCTGGCGCAGGTCAAGGTTCTTTTCCAGCGTCAACGCGATCAGCGAGCGCAGCGCCGGATCGGTCACGAACTCGCGCCACGCCATCGCCGCGCCGTCCACCACCGCCGGGTTGTTCTGCTGCCATGCGCTGGCGTCTTTCCACTGCGCCGGCAGCGCCGCCTGCGGGCGCTCGTACACCGGCGCCAGCGAGCACGCAGCGAGCGCGCACAAGAGGCCGGCGCAGGCGAACGCGCGCGTGAGGCTGGTCACTTTAGGATCCATGTCTTTCACTTTCATTGCTTGCCGCCAGCCGGCGACGCGACGCCGTGCGATGCCTGGCGGCGCTTCTTCAGATTGAGCACCCAGGTGAAGAACACCGGGACGAACAGCACGCCCAGCGAGGTCGCGCTCAACATGCCGCCGATCACGCCGATGCCGATCGCCTGCTGGCTGGCCGCGCCGGCGCCGGTGGCCAGCGCCAGCGGCACCACGCCCAGGATGAAGGCCAGCGAGGTCATCACGATCGGGCGGAAGCGCAGGCGCGCCGCCTCGACCGCCGCCTGCATCGGCGTCCTGCCCTGCTCCAGCAAATCCTTGGCGAACTCGACGATGAGGATGGCGTTCTTCGCCGCCAGGCCGATGATGGTGATCAGGCCGACCTTGAAATACACGTCGTTGGGCATGCCCAATACCGTCACCGCCAGCACCGAACCCAGTGCGCCGATCGGGACGATCAGCATCACCGCCGCCGGAATGCTCCAGCTCTCGTATAAGGCCACCAGCAGCAGGAACACCACGAACACCGCCAGCGCCAGCAGCATCGGCGCTTGCGAGCCAGCCAGCTTTTCCTGGTAGGACAGGGCCGTCCACTCATAGCTGATGCCCTTGGGCAGGTCGGCCACGATCTTCTCCAGCTCCGCCATCGCCTCGCCGGTGCTATGGCCGGGCGCGGCATCGCCGGAGATCTTGTAGGCCGGGAAGCCGTTGTAGCGCGAGATCTGCACCGGCGCGATTTCCCAGTCCACGCTGGCGAAGGCGCTCACCGGCACCTGCGCGCCGGCAGCGTTGGGCACGTACAGCGCCAGCACGCTCTCCGGCGTCATGCGGCTGCCGCTGGAAGCCTGCACGATCACGCGCTGCAAGCGGCCGGCGTTAGCGAAGTCATTCACCGTGGACGAACCGAAGGCGGTCGAGATCACGTTGCCGATGGTGTCGAAGCCCACGCCCAGCGCCTTGGCCTTGGCGCGGTCGATCTTCAGGCGGATCTGCGGCGCGTCCTCCAGCCCTTCGGTCATGGCGTAGGCCAGCACCGGCGAGGAATTGGCGCGTTTGAGCAACTCATCGCGCGCCGCCGTCAACGCTTCGCGGCCCAGGCCGGCGCGATCCTGCAAGCGCAGCGAGAACCCGCTGGCATTGCCCAGGCCATCGATGGGCGGCGGATCCACCGCCATCACGGCGCCGTCCTTGAGATTGGCGAAGTGGCTGTTGAACGCGACCACCTCGGCCGAGGCGTGCTGGGCCGACGAGCGCACCGACCAATCCTTCAGCATGGGGAAGCCCAGGGCCGCATTCTGACCGGTGCCCGAGAAGCTGAAGCCCAGCACCATGGCGCTGGCGTCCATGGCATCGCGGGTGCGCAGGTAGTCGTCGATCTGGCCGGCCACCGCGCGGGTGCGCTCGGCGGTGGCGCCGGGCGGCAACTGCACGTCCACCAGGAAATAGCCCTGGTCCTCGACCGGCACGAAGGATTCCGGCAGGCGCACGTACAGCAGACCCAGCACCACGACCAGCCCCGCATACAGCACCATCAGGCGGCCCGAGCGGCGCGTCAGCGCGCCGTTGAGCAGACTGAAGCGCTCGGTCAGGCGACCGAAGAAGCGGTTGAACCAACCGAAGAAACCTTTCTTCTCGTGATGCTCGCCCTGCCTGATCGGTTTGAGCAGCGTGGCGCACAGCGCCGGCGTGAAGGTCAGCGCCAGGAAGCCGGAGAACAGGATGGACACCGACAGCGCCACCGAGAACTGCCGATAGATGACGCCCACCGAGCCGGTCATGAAGGCCAGCGGCATGAACACCGCCGCCAGCACCGCGGTGATGCCGACGATGGCGCCCGACACCTGCTGCATCGCCTTGACGGTGGCCTCGCGCGGCGACAGGCCATCCTCGGCCATGATGCGTTCGACGTTTTCCACCACCACGATGGCGTCGTCCACCAGGATGCCGATGGCCAGCACCATGCCGAACATGGTCATCATGTTGACCGAGAAGCCCAGCGCATTCATCACCACCAGCGTGCCGGCCAGACAGACCGGCACCACGATGGTGGGGATCAGCGTGTAGCGGAAATTCTGCAGGAACAGCAGGATCACCAGGAACACCAGCACCACCGCCTCGGCCAGCGTATGCAAGACCTTGTCGATGGCCACCTCGACGAAGCGCGAGCTGTCATAGGGCACCGAGAACTGGATGTCGTCCGGGAAGCCGGCCGACAATTCCTGCAGACGCTCGCGCACTGCGCGCGCCGTGGCCAGCGCGTTGGCGCCCGGCCGCAGCTGCACCGCCGCCGAGACCGCCAGGCGGCCGTTCTCGATGGTGTCGAAGTTGTAGTCCTGCAGGCCCACTTCCAGGCGCGCCACGTCGGCCAGCACCACCTTGGAGCCGTCGGCGCGCGCGCGCAGGATGATCTGGCCGAACTCCGCCGGATTGTCCAGCATGCCCTTGACGGCGATGGTGGCCGTCAGCTCCTGCTCCGAACTGCCGGGGCGGCTGCCGAAGCTGCCGGCCGGCACCTGCAGGTTCTGCGCGGTGATGGCGGCATTGACGTCGTCCACGGAAAGGCCATAACCCAGCAGCTTTTGCGGATCGACCCAGACCCGCATGGCCGCCTCGCTGGAGAAGAACTGCACCTTGCCCACGCCGGGCACGCGACGGATCTCGTTGTTGACCTGGCGCGCGGCGTAGTCGGACAGCCGCACTTCGCTGCCCTCGCGGCCCTTCTTGTACTGCAGCGAATACATCATCAGGAAGTTCGAGCTGGCCTGCTCGACCTGCAGGCCTTGCGTGAGCACCGGACGCGGCAGGCGCGCCTCGGCCTTCTTGATGCGGTTCTGCACGTCCACCTGGGCCAGGCCGGGATCGGTTCCCGGCTTGAACGTGACGGTGATGTCGCCGGTGCCGGCGGAGCTGCTGGAGGATTCGTAATACAGCAGATCGTTGGTGCCGTTGAGTTCCTCTTCGATCACGCTGGTGACCGACTCGACCACGGTGGTGGCCGACGCGCCCGGATAGGTCGCGGAGATGGAAATCTGCGGCGGCGCCACCACCGGGAACTGCGAGACCGGCAGGAAGGGAATCGACAACAGGCCGGCGACCGAAATGAAGATGGCAATCACCCAGGCAAAATTCGGGCGGCCGATGAAAAACTTCGACATGATGTTCTTTCGCGTATTTACTCTGCCGATGAAGCGGCGCGCCCGGCGGAGGCGACGGCCTCATCAGGCTGCTGATGCGGGGCCGGCTGGTAGGCGGTGAGCCTGACCTTGGCGCCGGACTGCACCTTGCCGGCGCCGACCACCACCTTCTCGCCGGCTTTCAGGCCGCTGAGGATGTGCCACTCGGAACCGGCCATGGCGCCCGTCACCACGGTGCGATCGCGCACCACGCCCTCGCCGTCCACCACCAGCACCTGCGGCTTGCCGTCCAGGCCCAGCTTCACCGCGCGCTGCGGAATCAGCACCGCCTCCGGATGCAAACCCTGGCTGATCTTGATGCGCACATACATGCCCGGCAGCAGCACGCCGTCGGGATTGGGGAAGGAGCCGCGCAGCGACAGCTGGCCGGTGCCCTTGTCCACCGTGATGTCGGAGAACAGCAGGCGTCCTTCGCGCAGCCTGTCGCTGCCGTCCAGCGCCAATTGCAGGCTGGTCTGCTGCTGGCGCTGCAACTGGCCGCGGGCGATGTCCTCGCGCAGGCGCGTAACTTGCGCGGCCGGCTGCTGGAAGTCGGCATAGATGGGATCGAGCTGCTGGATGTCGGCCAGCGCCGTGGCCTCGTTCTGGCCCACCAGCGCGCCCTCGGTCACCAGCGCGCGGCCGATGCGGCCCGAGATCGGCGCGCGCACCGTGGCATATCCCAGATTGAGGCGCGCCGTGGCCACCTCGGCCTGGGCCGACTGCACGCCGGCGCGGGTGCTGCGCGCGGCAGCGTCGGCGGTGTCGAACTCCTGACGGCTCACCGCCTCGCTTTGCACCAGCGGCCGATAGCGCTTGACCAGCGCCTCGGCTTCGAAAGCCGCGGCCTCGGCCTTGGCCAGGTCGCCCTGAGCGCGCTTCAGGGCCATCTCGAACGGCGCCGGATCGATGGTGAACAGCACCTCGCCGGCCTTCACGTCGGCGCCTTCCTTGAAGTGGCGCTTGAGCACGATACCCGCCACCCGGGCGCGCACCTGCGCGACGCGCACGGCTTCCAGCCGGCCCGGCAATTCGCTGGTCTGTTCGAACGGACGGGTCTGCACCGTCAATGCCTGCACGGAAGGAAGCTCGCTTCCCGCAGCGGGATGGCCGGACTGTCCGCAAGCGGACAAGGCTGCGGCAACGGCGCCCGCCAGCAAGGCCAGCACCAGGCGCCGTGAGTAGTGCGAATTCGACATGAGCATCCTTCAGAGTACGTTGAAGGAGCGGATGCTATCACTTAACTCCAAATGAATTAAATTTGATTCATTTGGTCTCCGCAATATCTCCATAAATCAGTTATGATCTAAATTGACGATAAGATGCGAGAAAAGGAATGCTCTTGGTCGTTTTTAATTGATCTTTGAGCAACCCAGAAAAAAGGAAACCATGGAATCGCCCGATACCTCTACGGACGAAAAGACGCTAGCCGCCCTTGCCCTTGCGCTGGTGGACCATCCGCGCGCCTCGCTGCAAGAACTGGCCAAGGCCATCGGTATCAGCAAGACCACGCTGTACCGTTATTGCCGCACCCGCGAAGAACTGATCCAGCGCCTGATGGCGCAGGCAACGGTCGCCCTCAAACGCGCCGTCGAAGCCGCGCAACTGGATCAGGGCACGCCGCGCGAAGCGCTGTCGCGCATGACGCAAAGCCATCTGGAACACCGCGAGCTGACCGCCTTCCTGACCTACTACTGGCGCGACGCAGTGACCGACCCGGGCGTGGAAAGCGGTTGGGAAAGCGCGGTGGATGCCTTCTTCCTGCGCGGACAGCAGGCCGGCGTGTTTCGCATCGACATCAGCGCCGCCACCCTGAGCGACCTGTGGGCATCGATGCTGATCGGCCTGGTGGATGGCGAGCGCCGTGGCCGCATCGCCCGCGTGGGATTGGCGGGCGTGATGGATAAGGTATTCATGGAAGGCGTGCAGGGCAGCGCCGTCATGCGGTGATGCGCGCCGGCTGACGCCGGGGTGTCGCTGCGCCGGCCGCGGGCAGGCCGGCACGCTCCCTTTGCGCGGCCTCAGCCCTGCCGCGCCAGCCGGATGCCGGTGACCTGCCAGCGCGCCTGCGCCGGGAAGAAGTTGCGATAAGTCAGGCGCGCATGGTTCAAGGGCGTGGCTGAGGAAGAACCGCGCAGTACGTACTGGTTCACCATGAACTTGCCGTTGTATTCCCCCACCGCGCCTTCGGCTGCCGCAAATCCGGGGTAAGGCGCGTAGCTGCTACAGGTCCACTGCCAGGCCACGCCGAAGAATTCGCGACCGCTGCCCTGCAGGCGGCCCGCCGCATGCTCCCATTCCGCCTCGGTCAGCAGGCGCGCACCGGCCCAGCGGGCATAGGCATCGGCTTCATAGTAGGACAGATGCACCGCGGCGCGATGCGGCAGCAGTTCCTGCATGCCGTATTCGGTGAATTCATGCCAGCGCCCGTCTTCATCGCGCTGCCAGTACAGCGGGTGCGTCAGCCCCTGTTGCTTTTTCCATTCCCATCCCTCGGACAACCAGAGCGCGGCGTCCTCGTAACCGCCGGCGTCGACGAAGGCCAGGTACTCGGCGTTGTTCACCAGCCGCGAGGCACAGCGATAAGCTTCGACGAACTGCCGGTGGCGCGGCGTTTCATTGTCGAAGCAAAAGCCCTCGCCGTCGTGGCCGATCTCCACCACGCCGGCTTCGATGCGGTGCCACTGCAATTCCAGCTCGGCCGGATCGCCGGTCTGCATGCTGTCGGGCAGCTCCTGGTAGGCCGGCTTGAGCGGGTTGATGGAGAGCAGATGCTTGACATCGGTCAGCATCAGTTCCTGGTGCTGCTGTTCGTGCTGCATGCCCAGCTCCAGCAGGCTGAAGAAATCCGACAGTTGCGCATGCAAGCGCTCATGCGTGCCGCCGGCGGCCTGCTGGCCCGCTTCCAGCGCATCGATCAGCAGCAGCATGCGGTGATCGACGTCGGCGCGGTAGGCCTGCACCTCCTCCAGCGAGGGACGCGTGAGCAGGCCGCGCTGCGGGCGCGGAAACTTCTCGCCCACGCCTTCGTAATAGGAATTGAACAGCACGCGGAAGCGTGGATGGAAGGGCCGGAAACCGGTCTCGAAACGCTCCAGGATGAAGGTCTCGAAGAACCAGGTGGTGTGCGCCAGATGCCATTTGATCGGACTGGCGTCCGGCATCGATTGCACGCAGCAATCCTCGGCCGAGAGCGGCTCGGCGATTGCCTGCGACTGCCGGCGCACGCGCCGGAAGCGGTCGCCCATGCGGTCGCGGACGCGGTGGTTGACTTCCTGGATGGCGGCGTCGATCACGGCGTCGATGGCGGCTTCCATCGCCGGATCGACGCTGACTGCGGCATTAGGCATCAAGACTCCTGCAAAAAAACTCAGCGCGCCCGCGCGTGACAGACGGCGAACCAGCGCTGCGGATCGAACCACATCTTGCAATCGCCGAAGCCGGCCTGCTCCAGCAGGTCGAGGATGTCTTCCGGCGTGAACTTGTGGCTGTTCTCGGTGTGGATGCGCTCGCCCTGGAGGAAGGTGCGGCGCCCGCCCTCCCAGCGCACGATCAGGTCGCGGCGCGCCTCCAGATGCATTTCGACGCGCTGCCGCTCGGCGTTGTAGAAGCCGACGTGGCGCCAGTCGCGCGGATTGAAATCGGCGCCGAGCAAACGGTTCACATGGTTGAGCATGTTCAGGTTGAAGGCCGCCGTGACACCCAGCTCGTCATCATAAGCGGCATCCAGCACGCCGCTGTCCTTGACCAGGTCCAGCCCCAGCAGCACGCCGCCGGCTTCGCCGATCTGCAGCGCGTGGCGCATGCGTCGCAGGAAGGCCAGCGCCTGCTGCGGATCGAAGTTGCCCAGCGAGGAGCCGGGATAGAAGAACAGCCGGCGGTCGCGATTGACCGTGGCCGGCAGCTCCAGCGAGGCCGAGAAATCCATCGCCACTTCATGCATGGGGATATCGGGGAACGTCTGCCGCAGGCCGTCCACCGCATCGCGCAGGAAATCGGCCGAGATATCGATGGGCACGTACTGGCGCGGCTTCAGGGCCGGAAACAGCCCGGCCGCCTTGGCGCAGTTGCCGGCCCCCAGGTCGATCAGCGTGACGCCGGTGCCGACCGCGGCGGCGATATCGCTGGCGTGGGCGGCGAAGATCGCCGCCTCGGTACGGGTGGGATAGTATTCCGGCAACGCGCAGATGGCCTCGAACAGCTTGCTGCCGAGCGGGTCGTACAGATACTTCGGGGAAATGACGGCGTCTTGCGCCATCAGTCCGGCCTCCAGTTCGGCGCGCACCGCCAAGTCTTCCGGGGTCTGCTGCCAAGGCCGTTGAATCGAGCGAGCGGGTTGGGACAAGCTGGTCTCCTTGCCGTTGATGCTGCGGGTGGATGATGCATTACGGGCATTGCGTACATGGCGACGGTGCTGCGATGATGCCGATCAGGCAGTTCAGCTACTCTAGCAGGGCTTGCGGCGCAAGCAATGTGCGCCGGGAAACTCTGCGCTACACTCTGCCCGCCGGTGCAACGCGGCGGATCGGCAAGCGGCTTATCTGCCGCCTGAATATACTTATGACTCTTCCGACTTAAGCGCACCGCGGTGGTTCAACGCAGCAATAAGATTTTCTCCGCGGCAGCAAAGATGGACAAAACGACAAGCACGCATCGTTCCGCCACTCTTGCCGCCCCGACAACACGCCAAGCCAACATGCCCTCGACGCCCAGCTCATCCACGACCGCCACGGCAGACGCCGCCTCCCCCACTGCAAGAAAATCCACCCTGGCCGCCCTGCGCGGCCTGGCGCCGTTTCTCTCGCCCTACAAGAAACAGTTCCTGCTGGCCGGCCTGGCCCTGCTGGTGGCCGCCGGCGCCACGCTGGCCGTGCCCTACGCCTTCAAGCAGATGATCGACCTTGGCTTCGGCGCGGGCGGCAGCAAAAGCGCGGCGCATATCAACCTGTACTTCCTGGCGCTGTTCGGCGTGGCCTGCGTGCTGGGCGTGGCCACGGCGCTGCGTTTCTACATGGTGTCGTGGCTGGGCGAGCGCGTCACCGCCGACCTGCGCAGCGCGGTGTACGCGCACGTGGTGATGCAGAGCCCCGAATTCTTCGAAACCACCAAGACCGGCGAAGTGCTGTCGCGCCTGACGGCCGATACCACGCTGATCCAGACCCTGGTCGGCACCAGCATCTCGATGGCGTTGCGCAACGCCCTGCTGTTCCTGGGCGGCATGACCCTGCTGTTCATCACCAGCGCCAAGCTGACCTCCATCATCATCGTCATGCTGGCGGCGGTGGTGCTGCCCATCGTGTTCTACGGACGTCGGGTGCGCAAGCTGTCGCGCGCCTCGCAGGATCGCGTGGCCGACGCCTCGGCCATGGCCGGCGAGATCCTCAACGCCATGCCGACCGTGCAAGCCTTCACGCATGAAGAGATCGAAGCCCGCCGCTTCGGCGCCTCCGTGGAGCGCGCCTTTGAAACCGCGATGGATCGCATCCGCGCGCGTTCGGTGCTGACCGTGGTAGCCATTCTGCTGGTGTTCGGCGCGATCGTCTTCGTGCTGTGGCTGGGGGCGCATGTGGTCATGCAAGGCAGCATGAGCGGCGGCGAGCTCGGCCAGTTCATCCTGTATGCCTCGCTGGTGGCCGTTTCGCTGGGCGCGCTGTCGGAAGTGATGGGCGACACCCAGCGCGCCGCCGGCGCCACCGAACGCCTGCTCGACCTACTGGCGGCCAAGTCGCCGGTGCAGTCGGTGCTCTTGCCCGAGACACTGCCGCCGCGCACCGCCAACGGCGCCGCGCTGGAGATCGCGGGGGTGGACTTCCACTACCCTTCGCGCCCCGGCAGCAATTCGCTGTCGCGGCTATCGCTGCAGGTCAGGCCGGGCGAGACGGTGGCCGTGGTCGGCCCCTCCGGCGCCGGCAAGACCACGCTGTTCCAACTGCTGCTGCGCTTCTACGATCCGCAGGCCGGCGCGATCCGGCTGGATGGCGTGGATATCCGCTTCCTCACGCTGCAGGATCTGCGCGGCGCCATCGGCATCGTGCCGCAGGATACGGTGATCTTCTCGGCCAACGCCATGGACAACATCCGCTTCGGCCGCCCGGGCGCCAGCGATGCCGAAGTGATCGCCGCCGCCCAGATGGCGGCCGCGCATGAATTCATCGAGCGCTTGCCGGACGGCTACCACTGCTTCCTCGGCGAACGCGTCGTGCGCCTGTCCGGCGGCCAGCGCCAGCGCATCGCCATCGCCCGCGCGCTGCTGAAAAACCCTCCGCTGCTGTTGCTGGACGAGGCCACCAGCGCATTGGACGCCGAATCGGAACGGTTGGTGCAAAGCGCACTGGAAGCCGCCATGGTCGGACGCACCACCCTGGTCATCGCGCACCGCCTGGCCACGGTGCAAAGCGCAGACCGCATCATCGTGCTGGAGCATGGCCACATCGTCGAGACCGGCACGCACGCCGAACTGATCGCGCGCAACGGCTTGTATGCCAGTCTGGCGGCGTTGCAGTTCAATGTGGAATGAAGCAGGCCTGGCATGACCAGGACCGATTACGCCGCAACCATCTCCGTCGTCTCGGCGCAGGCCGGAACCCAGCGGCGTTTGATGCACATCGGCGACCGCTGAACGACGCTGGGTCCTGACCTGCGTCAGGAAGACGGAGAGGGAAAGATACGGCAACTTCAACCGCAACTTCAACCGCCGCCACTCCACCATCTCCGTCTTCCATCATCCCCGTCGTTCCGGCGCAGGCCGGAAACCAGCGACGTTCGTTGCGTGCAATCAGGCAAGTCCCTCACGTTTTACCCCCGCCAACGCGTTTCCCGAAAATCCAATAGACTGCCTGCTCCAACGCCGTCCCCGGCCAAGCACAACACCCGCCACAACAGGAGTTTTTCCGATGAGCAGCAAACTGTTTTCGCCGCTGACACTGCGCGGCATCACCCTGCCCAACCGCATCGCCGTTTCTCCCATGTGCCAGTACTCGGCACAGGATGGCTTCGTCAACGACTGGCACCTGGTGCATCTGGGCAGCCGCGCCGTGGGCGGCGCCGGCCTGGTGATCATGGAAGCATCCGCGGTGGTGCCGGAAGGCCGCATCACCGCCGGCGACCTCGGCATCTGGAAAGATGAACACATCGAGCCGCTGCGCCGCATCACCCGCTTCATCGAGCAGCAGGGCTCGGTACCAGCCGTGCAGTTGGCCCACGCCGGCCGCAAGGCCAGCGCGCTGCGCCCCTGGGATGGGACGCCCGGCAGCGTGCCGGCGGCAGAAGGTGGCTGGCTGCCGGTGGCGCCGTCGGCAGTGGCCTTCGACACCACCTACACCGAACCGCACGCGCTCTCGGTCGATGAAATCCAGGGCGTGATCCAGGCCTTCGTCGCCGCCGCCAAACGCGCACTGCAGGCCGGTTTCAAGATCATCGAACTGCATGGCGCGCACGGCTATCTGGGCCATGAATTCCTCTCGCCGTTCAGCAACAAGCGCACCGACCAATACGGCGGCGCCTTCGAGAACCGCATCCGCTTCCTGTTGGAAGTCACCACGGCGGTGCGCGCCGTCTGGCCCGAAGAATTGCCGCTGTTCGTGCGCCTGTCGGCCACCGACTGGGCCGAAGGCGGCTGGACGCCGGATGAAACCGTGGCGCTCTCGGCCCGCCTGCGCGAGCTGGGCGTGGATCTGGTGGACGTCTCCAGCGGCGGCAACCTGCCCACCGCCGCCATCCCGACCGGCCCCGGCTACCAGACCGAATTCGCCGCGCGCGTGAAGGCCGAAGCCCAGGTCGCCACCGGCACCGTCGGCATGATCACCGACGCCATCCAGGCCGAGCACGTGCTGCGCACCGGCCAGGCCGACCTGGTGCTGCTGGCGCGCGAACTGCTGCGCGATCCTTACTGGCCGCTGCACGCCGCCAACCAGCTGCGCGAAGACGTGGCCTGGCCGCCGCAATACGTGCGCGCCGCGTCCAGCAAGACGCCGCTGCGTCCCGACGTGGATTACGGCGCGGATCTCGACTGAGGCCAGGCACGGACGTCCTCCATCGGGGCAACAAAAAAGCCACCGCATGCGGTGGCTTTTTTTGTCGGTACCGAATCCGGTCTCAGCCCGGACGGCGCTTCTGGCGGATGTATTCGATGATGCCCGGCAGGATGGACAGGATCACGATCGCGACGATCAGCAGGCTCAGGTTCTTCTTGACGATAGGCAGATTGCCGAAGAAATAGCCGGCATAGGAAAAGCTGGCCACCCAGGCGATGCCGCCGATCACGTTGAACAGGAAGAAACGCGTGTAGGTCATCGCGCCCACGCCGGCCACGAAGGGCGCGAAGGTGCGCACGATGGGCGCGAAGCGGGCGATGATGATGGCCTTGCCGCCGTGCTTCTCGAAGAAGGCGTGGGTCTTGTCCAGGTATTGCTTCTTGAAGATACGCGAGTTCGGGTTGTCGAACACCTTCACGCCCAGCATCTTGCCGATCTGGTAGTTGGTGCTGTCGCCCAGGATGGCGGCCACGATCAGGGTCAGCACCATCAGGTTGATGTCGTAGGCGCCGGTCGCGGCCAGCGCGCCGGTGACGAACAGTAAGGAATCGCCGGGCAGGATGGGCGTAACCACCAGGCCGGTTTCGCAAAAGATGATCAGGAACAGCCAGGGCCCGTAGGACGCCGCCAGCTCGGCCAGGTGGCGGTCGATGTGAACGATGAAATCGACCAGGAACAGAAGAATATCCATAGCGCCCGCTTGAAAAGGAAAGTAGGCATTGTACCAACAGCCCGCCGGCGCTCCCGGAAAACTTGTGCCGTGCAGCATGAAGCGCCGCAAACCCTGTCCCGGCAAGGATTTTCGCCCGGGCGGCGCATTGCAAAGCCAGCCTCACCCAATCTTACGTTTCTTTACCGCCCCCTGCCCGCAAGTTGTCCGGCGCCCTTCCGATATCTCATGCAAGCGGCGCCGACGCCGCCGCGACGGCGAGTCTTCTTCGGATGTGAACCTGTCTTGACCCCATGGAGCTGATCATGAAAAGCAAACTTCTCGCGCTGCTGGACAAATACCTCGACGCCCTGCCGATGACCGGCGCGGCGGTCGGCGTGACGGTGCTGGCCTGCGTGTTTTCAGGCGCGCTGCGCGATATCCTGCAGCGCGCCAACATGGATATGCTGGCTGCCGCCGTGGCGCTGCTGCCGCTGTCGGCGGTGCTGCTGGCCTTCGGCTGGAGCGTGCGCCGCAAGCCGATCAAGGCGCGCCGGCCGCTGTCGCCGCGTCAGCGCGAATTGGAACGCCGCAAGGCGCTGCTACGCGCCACCTACGACATCGACCAGCGTCACTGAGCGCCAGCATTGATCGCGTTCATGCAGGAAGGACCGACGGGGTTTCGCGCCACCCGCCGGCACACAGCGCCCGCCTGCCTGCGCCGCCAAGACGGCACGGGCCGCGCGGATCGTCATCCACCCGCCCGCGTCAGTCGGGCAAGCCGTCTCCCGCCAGGATCATCTGCGCGGCGCTCAACAGATCGCCGGAAAGGCCTTCGCGCGCCTTTTCCGGTGAACCTTCCTGCAAGCCTTTGAGCAGCACGCCATGATGGAACAGGGCCGGCGCTTCCGACAGCCGCCGCGAACCGGCGCGCAGATCCAGATTGATCACCGGTCCGACCTGCAACCACAAGCCCTCGATCAGCGCCACCAGCGTCGGCATGCCCGAGCCCTGATAGGCGGCAAAGTGGAGTTCCTTGTTCTGGCGGATGATCACGTCCACGTTGGGCTTCTTGCGATGCATCTCGACGCACAGGCTGTCGTGCAGGTCGGCCACATCCTTCAGGCGGGCCTTGTCGATGTTCGCCGCGGCGTGTTCCACCGCCAGCCCTTCCAAGGCCAGCCGGATCTTCAGCAACTCGCGGAACTTGTCCTTGGTCATCAGCGGCACCCGCATGGCGCGGTTGGGCAGGATCTCCAGCGCGCCTTCGGCAGCCAACTGGCGCACCGCCTCGCGCACCGGCATGGGACTGGTGCCAAGGGCATCCGACAACCCCTTCAGCGTCAGCTTCTGTCCCGGCCTCACCTGGCCGGCCTGGATCAGTTCGCACAAATCCTGGTACACGCGCTCGGACAGCGTGGCGTGCTGGATCTTGCGCATATTGGAGAGGTCGGCAATTAAGGTCTGATCCATGACGATGCTTGAAAATTTTTTGCGGATTATATCGGAGAGTCATTCAGGGGCGCCGTAAAACGACCCTGCCGCCCTGCCCTGAGGCCAGATCCGGCGCGGCTTCCACCGCTGCAGGCCGACGTTGCGGCCGGGCCGCGGCGCCCGGATCCGGCCGCGATTGCGCCGGTTGACGCTGATGATTCTATCGAATACATTTGATCACATGTCAAATAAATGACATCAGCAGAATAAAAATCGGATCGGCGCGGCAGGATGCGATGTGCGGCATCCGCGCCGCAGCGGTGACGGCCTCAGGAGATGACCCGCCCGGCGGTACCGGTCGGCGCGCTGATGCGCGCCGGTGCCGCATGTCTCCCCATCCCGACCCTCGATGCGCGTGAATGGCCGGCCTCGGCCGCGCCCCCTGCTGCCGCAACAAGCCGGCGCCAGTCCGGCCGCAATGCTCATAAAAAGCAGTTCCCACGAGACACCGGCCCGGCCGGACATTTAGAGGCTGTTGCGAAATTATTTTAAAAGTTGTTTTAACCGGGTCCAGCAAATCAAGGCGCAAGCCAATGACAGGAAGGCTTCGTGGATATGAGCATAGCGTTCGTAACGAATCTTCAGGCGCCGAAACGAGTGCAGCC
>WNDX01000010.1 GCA_009914615.1 Herbaspirillum frisingense | reverse complement strand
GCGCGAGCACCGCGCCCTGTTGGAGCAATACGCTTTGATCGCCAGCATGAGTGCCAGAGGCAACTGCTACGACAACGCAGCAATGGAGAGTTGGAACCACAGTCTGAAGGTCGAGGCCATCCATGGTGAACACCTCGCCACACGGGAGCAGGCCAAGGCTCATGTGTTTGACTACATTGAGGTTGACTACAATCGGATCCGGCTGCACTCGACCCTGGGCTACCTCAGCCCAGAGCAGTACGAGCTGGCCAATGTCGCTTAGATAGGTGTCCGTCAATCAGGGGCAAGATCATTGTGCCAAGTGCACGCATCCTTTCCCGAATTTCCTTTCTTGTTGCGCTCCTGGTAATGCTGGCCTCATGGTGCGAACCCTTATCGCTGGCGGCATCGCTCACGATAAATGTGGTTGCGTGATGGTGAGATGAGCGTGCTGCCAGGCAGGAGGGGCGATATTTCTGGATGCGCCAGAGCGAGAGCTGCTTGGTCGGGCCGGGATGAGGAGGACTTGCTCTTGATCTCTGATCTCAATAGCGAGGGCCACGCAGCGCCAATGCCTACGAAGCGCGCTCAATGGCCAAGCCTTTTGAGCACATTGTGTATCGCATTCAAGTGGCCAACGTTTTCGGTCGGCAGCGGCCTTGCGTTCACCTCGATGGTGACGACAAAAAACAAGAACAGGATCAGGTTGCGCATTTGGCGTCTCCGGCGTTCGCTAAGGGATAAATGCGATCTTGCGGGGACGGTCTTGCAAGTCGATGTCAGTGGCGCACGCCAAGGTTACAACTGCAATATTGGCTTCAATGCGCTATTCAATGTCGGCTATGCCGCACATATGCCATGAAGGGACGCTTACTATGGAATCTTCCAATCACAGGAGATTGACATGCGCGCTGAAGACCTGCTTCCAGATGATCAAACCTACGTTGAGCGCAATGGCGTCACCATCCGCAAAGGCAGTGTGGGGGCTTTCCTGGCCAACGCCAAGGTTTGGTGCGACTCGTCGGCCGAAGCCGGCGAGCGGCTTGTCGCTGAACGGCATATCGCCGAGGTCGTACCGGCGTTGCGGGCATTGGGGTTGTTCGACGTGTTTGCCATTCGCGATCCCGCGCTGCAACAGTTGATCGATGCTCAATAGAGATTGATGGCCGGCGCAAAGACCAAGAAGCGTCATTTCTTCGCGGTGGGCGCCGGTCGCCAAGACATGTCGCACGGCATCCGCGTCGGCGTCGATCAATGCCATTCGCGCCCTTGATGAATCTTTACATTCATTTGCGTGGAACGGCTCGCCGCGTTACACAAACATACAATTTCAAGTCCGCACAAGCGCGTCGCCGCGCGTTATCTGATCACCACGGCTCACACGTGGAATCCGGAAGCCCCTTCTCCGGCATACCAATTCGCCAAACAAGATCAGGAGTGCAGAATGAAATCCCTTTTATTGATTCCGGCCGTCGCCGCGGCCTTTGCCTTGAGCGGCTGCGTGGTGACGCCGCCGACCGTACGTCCGGCTTATGTTGCTCCGCCGGGTGTGGTGTACGTCGAGCCAACCTATGCGGCGCCCGGTCCGGGCTGGGCCTGGGAATACCATGCCCATTACGGTTGGGGATGGCATCACCCGCAATACGGCTGGCATCGCGGCTGGCGTTGATGCTGTAGCGCATCTTTCAAAAAAAACAGCGGCCATGCGCCGCTGTTTTTTTTTCCTATATTGCTGATATTGCCTATAAGCGGGGCCGTGACCGGGGATCAGGCGACGCGATGTTCCAGCGTGAGGTGCTTGAGTTCCGCGATGCCGGCAAGCTTCTCGCGCAATGCCGTCTCCGTGGTGCGGGCCGAGGTCGAGACGCTGACGATGGCTGCGCGCGCCGCCGGGCCGATGCGCCAGACGTGCAGGTCGTCGATGTGGGTGTCTTCGCCATCCAGCGCGTGGCGGATCTTGTCGGCCAGTTGGGCGTCGGTGACGTCGAGCAGCACGCTGGATGTTTCGCGCAGCAGCGAGTAAGACCAGCGCGCGATCACCACCGCGCCGACCACGCCCATCAGCGGATCCAACCAGATCCAGCCCAGATAGAGGCCGGCGAGCAGGGCGGCGATGGCCAGCACCGAGGTCAGGGCGTCGGCCAGTACGTGGAGGTAGGCCGAGCGCAGGTTGTTGTCGTGACTATGGTGGTGCCCATGGTGATGATCGTGCTCTGATTCGTGGCTGTCGTCATGCGCTTGGCCGTGGCCGGCATGATGATTCCCGTAGCCGTGATCATGATGGTTATCCATGAGCAGCAGGGCGCTGACGATATTGACGATCAGGCCGATTACCGCGATCGCGATGGCTTCGCCGAATTCCACCGCAGTCGGGCTGGCCAGCCGCCACAGCGATTCGACGCCGATGCCGATGGCGATCACGGCCAGCACCAGGGCCGAGGCGAAGCCGGCCAGGTCGCCTACCTTGCCGGTACCGAAGCTGAAGCGCAAATCGCGCGCGTGGCGGCGCGCGAATACATAGGCGCCAGCGGCGATGGCGAGCGCGCCGGCGTGGGTCGCCATGTGGAAGCCATCGGCCAGCAGCGCCATCGACCCGGTGAGGTAGCCGGCGATGATCTCCGCGACCATCATCACCGCGGTGAGCGCGACTACCCAAAGTGTGCGGCGGGCATTGCGGTCATGATCGGCGCCGAGATAGACATGATCGTGGGGGAAGGGAGAGGTGTTGTGCATAGGGGCTCCGGTCATTTCGAGTAGCGGCGGATGGCTTCCAGGATCTCATCCAGTCCCTGGCTGCGTTCCTTGTCGGACAGGCCCGGGCGTGCCACGTGTTCGCGTGCGTGGGCTTCGATCAGTTCGTCCATCAGGCCATTGAGCGCGCCGCGGATGGCGGCCGAGAGGTGCAGGGTCTTGGCGCAATCGGCATCGCTTTCCAGGGCGCGTTCCAACGCTTGCACCTGGCCGCCGAGGCGGCGTACGCGCTTGAGCAGCGCGTCCTTGTGTTGCAAGATGTGTCCCATACCATACCCCCCTATCCTATATAAGGGCATTGTAGCGGAAAAGCATGCGCCGGTGCGGGCATGATGCAAGGCCGACAAGATGCGGTTAGCTGCCGTGAAAAAGCGAATCTTGGTATTCGAACAAGCGTGCGTTTCATAAGCTATGCGTAAGCTAAGCGATCTACGATGCGGAGAATGCGGGCCTCCATGTCCGCAGCAATGCCTGCCACGAAGCAGGTGCAGACAAGCGGAATATCCGCAAGGAGACAATCGATGGCAAAGTTGAAGGCAGCAGGGGCCTCCGGCGCCGGTGCGCGGAGTTGGGGAGCAGCGTTGGCGCCATGGCTGGCGGGGCTGGTGCTGGGATGCGGCGCGGCGTTCGGGCTGGATGCCGCGGGGGCGGGGCAGGTGCTCGGCGCGCCCATGTCGGCTTGCGCCGCGGTGCTGTTGGGGCTGACCGGTTTTGCACTTGCGCAGCGGCGCGGCAATCCGGGCGGTGCGCAACTGGTGGGCAAGGTGGGCAGCGAGATCGATCACATCATGATCGGTGCTGCCGAAACGTCTTTCTTTGTCGATTCCATCAAAAACAAGATCAGCAAGGACGTCGATTCCGCCAACAGCATCGCCGCCAGCGCCGAGCAGAACGCGGCGACCACCGAGCAGATCGCCGCCAATGCCGAACGCGCCTCGGCGATCGCGGCGGAGGTGCGTTCCGAGAGCGTCAGCGGCCGCGCTGAAGTCGATCGTGGTCTGCAGCAGATCGGCCAGGCGCGTACCGATGCGTTGTCCGCGTCGTCCATGATGGAACAACTGCAAGAAAAATCCCGTCGCATCCATGGCATCACCGAAGTGATCAGCGAGATCGCCGCGCGCACCAATCTGCTGGCCCTGAATGCGGCCATCGAAGCGGCGCGCGCCGGCGAGCAGGGGCGCGGATTCGCGGTGGTGGCGGGCGAGGTGCGCCAACTGGCGCAACGCACCAAGGAAGCCACGGACGATATCGGCGTGATGGTGCGCGCCATCAATGAAGAGGCGGAGCGCGCGGCATCCGGCATGACCGCATTGAGCGGCCGCGTGCTGGAAGCGGCACGGAACGTGGAGAAGGTGCACGGGCTGCTGAACAGCATCGAGCGTTCGGCCGGGCAATCGCAGGAGCAGATCGAAGAGATCGCGTTGGCCTCGCGTGAGCATGTGCAGACTACTCAAAATATTGCCGAATCGATCACGGCGATTCGCAACGGCATGCTGCAGACCGATGCCGAACTGCCGCGCGTGGCGGCTTCGGCAATGGTGCTGTCGGAGCGGGCGGAGGCGGTATTCGAGGCGATCGCCGAAAGCGGGGCGCGTTCGGCGCACGACGAAATCCGCGTGGCGGCCGTCGATGCCGCGCGCGAGATAGGACGGCTGTTCGAGGAATCCATCAAGGCCGGACGGATTGCCGAGTCGGCGCTGTTCGATCGCACCTACAAGCCGATTCCGAATACCTCGCCGCAAAAGCATACGACTCAGTTCGACAACTTTACCGACCGCCTGCTGCCGCCTGTCCAGGAGGCATTGCTGGAGCGTATGCCGCAACTGGCCTATGCGGGGGCGGTGGACAACAACGGTTATTTCCCGACTCACAACAAGAAATTCTCACAGCCTCTCACGGGCAACTACGACGTCGATCTGGTCAACAATCGCACCAAACGCATCTTCAGCGATCGCACCGGCAAGCGCTGCGGCGCCAATACCAAACCTTTCCTGTTGCAAACTTATAAACGCGATACCGGTGAAGTGATGCACGATCTGTCGGTGCCGATCTACGTCAACGGCAAGCACTGGGGCGGCTTCCGCGTCGGTTACCGCTCCAGCCATGTCCCCGCGGCGACGTCACAGCCGGCGCCGCAGACTGCGTCTCCCGCACCTGCGGTGCTGCCAGCCACGGCGCACCGGGAAACGCGCATGCGGATCACCCGGGTTTGAGGGAAAGGCACGCCAGGGCTCGATTGACTTGGCGCAATAGGGGGGTAAAAGCGTTTCATTTCCAAGGCTGATTCGCTTGACCCCGTTCGGCGGCTGATAGATTATTCGACAAGGGGGTACCCGCC
Organism: Herbaspirillum frisingense; assembly: GCA_009914615.1. Classification (GTDB taxonomy): domain Bacteria; phylum Pseudomonadota; class Gammaproteobacteria; order Burkholderiales; family Burkholderiaceae_D; genus Herbaspirillum; species Herbaspirillum frisingense_B. The sequence continues at coordinate 46,382 of WNDX01000010.1, read as the reverse complement.
CGGAAGGCGCGGGAGAGAAGACAGTAAGCGGCGCGCCGGTGAGCGCGCCGAGCCAGTGAAGGAAAGACAGTGAAGCCTACGGTGCCAAGCAAGGGCGAATCATCCGGCAAGGAGTTCGATTTCAACAGCCGTGATTTCGAACGCGTCCGTGGACTTATCTACCAGCGCGCCGGCATCGCGCTGGCCGACAGCAAGCAGGAAATGGTTTACAGCCGCCTGGCGCGGCGCCTGCGCGCGACCGGCATTACCTCCTTCAACCAGTATCTCGACATGCTGGAGCGCACCCAGGATTCGGACGAGTGGGAAGCCTTTACCAATGCGCTGACCACTAACTTGACATCCTTCTTCCGCGAAGCTCATCATTTCCCTATCCTGGCGGATTTCGTCAAGACGCTGAAAGAACCCGCGACCATCTGGTGCTCCGCCGCCTCGACCGGCGAGGAGCCTTATACCATTGCCATGACGGTCTGCGAGGCTTACGGAACGCTGACGCCGCCGGTGCAGATCATCGCCACCGACATCGACACCAATGTGCTGGCCACGGGCGCCAACGGCGTTTATCCGATGGAGCGCATCGAGAAGATGTCGCCCGAGCGCGTGAAGAAATTCTTCCTGCGCGGCAAGGGCAGCCATGAAGGCTATGTGCGCGTGCGGCCGGAGCTGCGCAAGCTGATCACCTTCAAGCAGTTGAATCTGCTGGCCGACGGTTGGCCCATCAGCGGCCAGTTCGACGTGATCTTCTGCCGCAACGTGATGATCTACTTCGATAAACCTACGCAGAGCAAGATCCTGTCCCGATTTGTACCATTGATGAAGCCTCATGCCTTGTTGTTTGCCGGTCACTCGGAAAACTTCCTGTATGTTTCCGATGCGCTCAAGCTCAAGGGTAAGACGGTCTATGAACTGAATGCCGCCCAGCGCAGCGCAAGGACCAAGACATGAGTCAAGCCCCGGAGCAGTTTGCCTCCAATCTTTATTACGATCGGACCTTCGATTGCGACGCGGCCAAGATCCTGCCGGGAGAGTATTTTTTCACGCACAAGGACATGATGATCGTTACCGTGCTCGGGTCCTGCGTCTCCGCCTGTATCCGCGATCGCGTCTCGGGCATCGGGGGGATGAACCACTTCATGCTGCCCGACGGCGGCGGTGACGAGGGCAGCCCGGTGTCGGCATCGGCGCGGTATGGCACGTATGCGATGGAAATCCTGATCAACGATGTGCTCAAGGCCGGCGCCCGGCGCGAAAACCTGGAAGCCAAGGTGTTCGGTGGCGGCAACGTGCTGCGCGGGTTTTCGGCGATCAACGTGGGCGAGCGCAACGCCGAGTTCGTGCGTCGCTACCTGAAGGCGGAAAACATCCGTGTCGTGGCTGAGGATCTCAATGACATTTATCCGCGCAAGGTCTATTTCTTTCCACGCACCGGCAAGGTGCTGGTCAAAAAACTAAAACAACTGCACAACAACACGCTGGCGGATCGGGAAAAAGCCTACGCAAGCAAACTGGTCACCAAACCGGTGGGCGGCGAGGTCGATCTCTTCTGATCTCGGGCATGCGGGCCGGCGGCGCAGGACGCCGCGGGTTCCGGCGTGGCAGGCAACACGGAAAGTAGAGTTTGGAATTATGAAAATAAAAGTTCTCATCGTTGACGATTCCGCCCTGATCCGCAGCGTGATGCGCGAGATCATCGGCAGCCAGCCCGACATGGAAGTAGTGGGCGTGGCGCCGGATCCCATCATTGCGCGCGAGCTGATCAAGCAGACCAATCCCGACGTGCTGACGCTGGACGTGGAAATGCCGCGCATGGACGGCCTGGATTTCCTGGAAAAGCTGATGCGCTTGCGTCCGATGCCGGTGGTGATGGTGTCCTCGCTGACCGAGCGCGGTTCGGAAATCACGCTGCGCGCCCTGGAACTGGGCGCCATCGATTTCGTCACCAAGCCCAAGATCTCGATCCAGAGCGGCATGCAGGAATACGCCGACATGATCGCCGACAAGATCCGCGCCGCCTCCAAGGCGCGCGTGCGCGCCCGCGCGCCGCGTCCGTCCGAGCAGGGCCAGGCGAGCGGCGAAGTGCTGCCGCAGATCCGCAATCCGCTGACCAGTAGCGAAAAGCTGATCATCATCGGCGCCTCCACGGGCGGCACCGAAGCCATCAAGGAATTCCTGATCCGCATGCCGTCGGACTGCCCGGGCATCCTGATCACCCAGCATATGCCGGAAGGTTTTACCCGTTCCTTCGCGCAGCGCCTCAACAATCTGTGCAAGATCTCGGTGGTGGAATCGGCCGGCAACGAGCGCGTGCTGCCGGGCCATGCTTACATCGCGCCAGGCCATTCGCACCTGAAGCTGGTGCGCAGCGGCGCCAACTACATGACCCAGCTCGACCAGGGACCGCCGGTCAACCGCCATCGCCCGTCGGTGGATGTGTTGTTCCAGTCGGCCGCGGTGTGCGCCGGCAAGAACGCGGTAGGCGTGATCCTGACCGGCATGGGCAAGGATGGCGCGCAAGGCATGCTGGAAATGCGCAATGCCGGCGCCTATAACTTTGCCCAGGACGAGGCCTCCTGCGTGGTGTTCGGCATGCCGCGCGAAGCCATCGCCATCGGCGCTGCCCATGAAGTGTTGTCGCTGCAAGCGATGCCGGGCAGGGTGCTGGCGTGGCTGGCGGAACATGGAAGCCGGGCGTTGCGCGTGTGATACACGGCGGCAGCGCGGATTGTGCTGCCATTTTTGCTATTGCTGCACTACAATGCCGTGGCAATCAAAAAGCGAAGCATGCGTGACATTTGGTCGCGCATGGGGGAAGAAGGTCTGCGGTTCAAGTTCGTCTATGGGCTTGCCGTTAACCAAGAATTCAATTGAACAGATGGAGTCTTAGCATGTCGGGTCCCAATACCAAGTTCTTAGTCGTCGATGATTTTTCGACCATGCGCCGCATCGTGCGCAACCTGCTCAAGGAATTGGGCTATACCAATGTGGACGAGGCTGAAGACGGCGTGCAGGCTCTGCAAAAGCTGCGCAGCGACCAGTTCGACTTCGTCGTTTCCGACTGGAACATGCCCAATATGGACGGCCTGACCATGCTGCAAGAAATCCGCAAGGATCCGGCGCTGTCCAAGCTGCCCGTGCTGATGGTGACCGCCGAAGCCAAGAAGGAAAACATCGTCGCCGCCGCGCAGGCCGGCGCCAACGGTTACGTGGTCAAACCCTTTACCGCCGCTACGCTCGACGAAAAGCTGGCCAAGATCTTCGAAAAGATGGCCTCGGGTGGCTGAGATGGAAGGCAGCGCTGATACCGGCCGCACCCCCTCGGCGGAAAACGGCGGCCTCAACGAGGAGGTGCTGGTTCGCATCGGTCACATGACGCGCAACCTGCACGACAGCCTGCGCGGACTGGGGTTTGATCGCTTGCTGGAAAAGGCGGCCAGCGACATGCCCGATGCGCGCGATCGTCTGGAGTACGTGGCACGCATGACCGAGCAGGCGGCGCAGCGCGTGCTCAACGCGACCGAACTGGCCAGCCCGTTGCAGGAGCGCATCGGCGACGGTGCCGCAGAACTGAAGGCGCAGTGGGATGCCGCCGGCGCGACCAGCTTCTCCGAAGCGGATTATCGTGCTCTGGGCGCCAAGACGGCGGCCTTCCTGGCGCAGGCCGGCGAGGATAGCAGCGTCACCAAGCAGCAATTGCTGGACATCATGATGGCCCAGGATTTCCAGGATCTGACCGGCCAGGTCATCAAGCGCGTCACCAAACTGGCCCATGATCTGGAATCGCAACTGGTGCAGTTGCTGGTGGACTACGCGCCTAGCGAAGCCAAGCGCGAAGACACCGGCCTCTTGAACGGCCCGCAAATCGACCCGACCGGCAAGGATGTGATTGCCAATCAGGGCCAGGTGGATGATCTGCTGGAAAGCCTCGGTTTCTGAAAAATAGAAGGGACGTTGCCGCAATGGCAACGTCCGTTGGTGCTCCGGTTCAAGGGGGCATGTTTCTTTTTTGGAACATGCAGGCTTTGAATCTAGTGTTTCCCGAGCAATAAAACTTTCCTTTTCGATACGCATCGTGCTGCGACAGGCAGACCCTTGCGCTTTTGCCTAGTCCGAAATGGGGGAAGTTTTCACCCCTATTCCCCTGATGATTCCGATGCCGGCTCGCCAATAATCCTGCCTATTGTTCTCGAAATCCGTCTATTAGCCGGGAACAGGGATTTAGCAGGGGGATTCGGCAGATGGCCGACGACAGCGACATGGAGCGGACAGAACCCGCCACGAGTAAACGCATAGAGCGTGCTCGTGAGCAGGGTGATGTGCCTCGTTCGCGCGAGATGGCGACCTGCGTGATGCTGTTGATCGGCGGCGGCTGCGTCTGGATGTTCAGCGGGCCGTTGGTGACCAGTCTTGATCGTGTCATGGTGGCCACCTTGACCTTCGAGCGCGCCGCCGCCTTCGACCCCGTCGTGCTGTTCAACATGCTCAGCGCGCACTTCATGGAGGTGGCCATCGCCATCATCCCGATTGCCTTCATGATGACCCTGGCCGCCGTGGCCTCGCCCTTGATGCTGGGGGGCTGGCTGTTCAACGTCAATTCGCTGGCGCCCAAGTTCAGCAAGCTCAACCCGATCAGCGGGTTTGGCAATATGTTTTCGGTCAATTCGCTGGCTGAACTGTTCAAGGCCGTGCTCAAGACTCTGCTGGTAGGCACTGTCGCCTGGCTGGCGATCCGCAGTCAGATCGATGCGGTGATGGGATTGGGCGTGGAATCGCTCAAGACCGCCAGCAGCCATTCGGCCCATCTGCTGTGGGTCAGCTTCATTGTGATGGTGTCGGCGTTGATCTTCATTGCGATGCTGGACGTGCCGTACCAGATCTGGAACTACGGCCGCAAGCTGCGCATGACGCGGGAAGAGGTCAAGCAGGAGCACAAGGAGTCCGAAGGCGACCCGCACATCAAGGGCAAGATCCGCGCGATGCAGCGCGCCATGGCTCGCCGTCGCATGATGGCCGAGGTGCCGACCGCCGATGTGGTGGTGACCAACCCGACCCACTATGCGGTGGCGCTGAAGTACACCGAAGGCAAGATGGGCGCGCCCAAGGTCGTGGCCAAGGGCGCCGACGACATCGCCGCCAAGATCCGCGAACTGGCGCGCGAGCACAAGGTGCCGCTGATGGAAGCGCCGCCGCTGGCGCGTGCCTTGCACACCCATACCGAAATCGGTGACGAGATCCCCGAAGCGCTCTATACGGCCGTGGCCGAAGTGCTGGCTTATGTGTTCCAGCTACGTACCTACGGCCAATTTGGCGGTAACCGGCCGGTCGAGCCGACCGAGCTGAACGTGCCCAAGGAACTGGATCCGGTCACCGCGACCAAGAAACCGCGCGGAAAGCGTAAAACGCAGTAACTATGGCAAAACTCAATACAATGAAAATGCCGGCCTGGGTGCCGCTGAAGAGCTCCCGAGCCCTGGCGGCCCCGATCCTCATCGTCATGATGCTGGCGATGATGGTGCTGCCGCTGCCGGCGTTCATGCTGGACTTGCTGTTCAGCTTCAACATCTCGCTGTCGGTCATCGTCCTGATGACCGCGCTCTATACGGTCAAGCCGCTCGACTTCATCGCCTTCCCGGCGGTGCTGCTGGTGTCCACCATGCTGCGCCTGTCGCTGAACGTCGCATCGACGCGCGTGGTGCTGACCGAGGGCCATACCGGTCCGGACGCTGCGGGCAAAGTGATCGAAGCCTTCGGCCACTTCCTGATCGGCGGCAACTACACCGTCGGTATCGTGGTGTTCATCATCCTGACCATCATCAACTTCATGGTGGTGACCAAGGGCGCCGGCCGTATCGCCGAAGTGGGCGCACGCTTCACCCTGGACGCGATGCCCGGCAAGCAGATGGCGATCGACGCCGACCTGAACGCCGGCCTGATCGGCGAACCCGAAGCCCGCGCCCGCCGCAAGGAAGTGGCGCAGGAATCCGAGTTCTACGGCGCCATGGATGGTGCTTCCAAGTATGTGCGCGGCGACGCCGTGGCCGGCATCATCGTGACCGTGGTCAACATCGTCGGCGGCCTGGTGGTGGGCATGGTGCAGCACGACCTGGCCTTCGACGCCGCGCTGAAGAACTATACGCTGCTGGCCATCGGTGACGGCCTGGTGGCGCAGATTCCCTCGCTGATCATCTCCACCGCGGCCGGTGTGGTGGTCTCGCGCGTGGCCAACGACCAGGACGTCGGCGGCCAGCTGATCAACCAGCTGTTCGCCAAGCCGGAAGTGCTGTACATCACGGCCGTGATCATCGGCGGCATGGGCCTGATCCCGGGCATGCCGCACATCGCTTTCATCCTGCTGGCCGCAGCCATGGGCGGCGGCGCCTACGCCATCGGCAAGCGCAAGGAAGCCGCCAAGGAGCAGGCGCCCCAGACCGAATCGGTGACCACCGCGCCCGCCCAGGAAATGGAAGAAGCTACCTGGGGCGACGTCATGCCGGTCGATACCCTCGGCCTGGAAGTGGGTTATCGCCTGATTCCGCTGGTGGACAAGGCGCAGGGTGGCGAGTTGCTCAAGCGCATCAAGGGCATTCGCAAGAAATTTGCACAAGAAGTGGGTTTCCTGTCGCCGCCGATTCACATCCGCGACAATCTGGAATTGAAACCCTCGGCCTATCGCATTACCCTGAAGGGCGTGGAAGTGGGGAACGGCGAGGCGCATGCGGGCCAATACCTGGCGATCAACCCGGGCATGGTGACCGGTCCGCTGCCGGGCATGATGACCACCGATCCCGCCTTCGGCCTGCCGGCGGTGTGGATCGACAACGGCATGTGCGAGCAGGCCTCCACCATGGGCTACACCGTGGTCGATGCCGGCACCGTGGTGGCGACGCACCTGAACCACCTGATCACCACCCATGCGGCCGAGTTGCTGGGGCGCCAGGAAGTGCAGAGCCTTCTGGACCATCTGGCCAAGGACGCGCCCAAGCTGGTCGAGGACATGGTGCCCAAGATGCTGCCGTTGGGCACCTTGCAGAAGGTGTTGCAGAACCTGCTCCTGGAAGGCGTGCACATCCGCGACATGCGCACCATCATCGAAACGCTGGCCGAGCATGCCGCGCGTATCCAGGATCCGACCGACCTCACCGCGATCGTGCGTATCGCATTGGGCCGAGCGATCGTGCAGCAGATTTTCCCGGGAGAGAACGAGCTCCCGGTCATGGCGTTGGATTCCAAGCTCGAACGCTTGCTGATGCAGGCGCTACAAGCCGCCGGCGACAGCGGCGGCATCGAGCCGGGACTGGCCGATTCGCTGGTGACGCAGACCGAGCAGGCCGCGCAGCGCCAGGAGCAATTGGGTCTGGCGCCGGTATTGCTGGTCGGTGCGCCGTTGCGTACCTTGCTGGCGCGCTTCTTGCGCCGGGCCATGCCGCAGTTGCGTGTGCTGTCGCACGCTGAAATTCCAGAGTCGAAAACGATTAAAGTTACCAGCCTAGTTGGAGGGCAAGCATGAACGTCAAGAAATTTATCGCCAATTCATCTCGCGAGGCATGGCGCCAGGTTCGCGAGGCGCTTGGCCCGGATGCCGTCATTCTCTCCAACCGCAATATTCCCGACGGCGTGGAGATCCTGGCCATGGCCAACGAGGACATGACCACCCTGGTCGGTCCCAACGGCACACGCGAAGCGGCGGCCCGTCCGCAGGCGGCTTCGCTGCAGCAGCAGTCCGGCTTGCCGCCGGCGCAGCAGTCCAAGCGTCCGGCGCTGCTGTCCTCGCCGATTGCTCAGCAGCCTGCAGCCCGTCCCCAGCGCGCCGAGAGCGCGCCGTTGCTGGATCAGCAGCCCCTGGGCCGCATTGCCCCGCGCGACGCCGAACCCGCCGCGCCGGCCGACGACGCCCGCGTCTGGCGCAGCCGCGGCAGCGACAGCGTGAACCGCCGCCAGGCCGCTCAGGACGAGTCGGATCAGGATCAGCGTCCGCGTTCGGCGCTGCCTGAATTCGACGGCAAGGACTATGACGAGATCCTGTCGGAAGTGATGAGCGAAATCCGCTCCATGCGCGGCGTGCTGGAAACCCAGTTGGCCGAGATTTCCTGGGGCGGCACGCAGAAGCGCGAACCGCTCAAGGGCATCGTCATGAAGGAAATGCTGGCCGCGGGCTTCTCCGCCAGCCTGTCGCGTCTGATCACCGAAAACCTACCCACCAACTCGAAGTCGCAGGACATCATGTTCTGGGTCAAGTCGGTGCTGGCGCGCAATCTGAATACCCTCGCCAACGAAAACGAACTGCTGGAAAACGGCGGCGTGTTCGCCCTGGTGGGTCCTACCGGCGTGGGTAAGACCACCACCACCGCCAAGCTGGCGGCGCGCTGCGTGATGCGCCACGGCTCCGGCAAGCTGGCGCTGATCACCACCGACGGCTACCGTATTGGCGGCTATGAGCAGTTGCGCATCTACGGCAAGATCCTCGGCGTGATGGTGCACTCGGTGAAGGATGAAACCGATCTGCGCATCGCACTGGAAGAGTTGAAGGGCAAGCACACCGTGCTGATCGATACCGCCGGCGTGGGGCAGCGCGACCAGATGGTGGCCGAGCAGGATGCCATGCTGGCCGGCGCCGGCGTGGACATCAAACGCCTGCTGTGCCTGAACGCCACCGCCACCGGCGGCACCCTCAACGAAGTGGTGCACGCCTATTCCAGCTCCGGCCTGGCCGGCTGCATCGTCACCAAGCTGGACGAGGCCGCCACCATCGGCAACGTGCTGGACGTGGTGATCCGCCATAAGCTCAACCTGCATTACGTGGCCAACGGTCAGCGCGTGCCGGAAGACCTGCACGTGGCCAACAAGCTCTACCTCGCAGACCGCGCCTTCAAGCAAAAGCGCGAAACCGCTCCATTCGAATTCCAGGAGGGCGAGTTGCCGGGCGTGATCGGCCCGACCGCCATGTCCATGAATGACAAAGGCCTGCGCGAGGTGAGCTTTGGCTAGTTATGATATCGATCAGGCGGCAGGGCTGCGCAAGATGCTTGAGCGTCCGGTGCCGCGCCTGTTCACCTTTTTCTCCGTATTGGGCGAAGAAGACAAGAGCGCGATGCTGATCAACCTGGCGGCGTCCTTGTCCCAGGCCAATCACAACGTGCTGGTGGTGGATGGCGGCGTTGCCTCGTCGGGTCTGTTGACGCGCATCGGCCTGCGTCATGACGTTGCCACGCTGCAGGAGGTGGCGCGCAAGGAACGTTCGCTGCATGAAGCCATGCGGTTGTTGCCTGAAGGTTTCTCAATGGCCCGCATCGCGCGCCGCGCGGTGCCCTCGGCGTCCAATCCGCAAGCCGGACGGCTGGCCGAGATCTTCGACAGTCTGATTGAACAAGCCGAAATTACCCTGGTCAACGGAGTAATGGCCGATGACCAGTCGCTGCCGGTGCCGACCATGGAAATGGGCGAGATCGTGATCCAGGTTTCCACCACGGCATCGTCGATCAAGGCGGCCTATGTGCTGTTGAAGAGCTTGAGCGACCGGATCGGCCGGCGCCCCTTCAGCCTCATCGTCAATGACGCCACCGAGGCCGAAGCGCAGACCGTGTATGCCAACATGGCGCCGGCCGCCAGCCGCTATCTGGCGGCGCAATTGAATTTCCTCGGATCGATTCCCGCCGACGACCATATCCGGCGGGCGTGCGGGCAAGGCAGGGCGGTGATGGACGTGTTCCCGTTCGCGGGCGCGGCGCTTGCATTCCACCGCCTGGCCAAGCGTTTCTCGGCGGCCGATGCGGCCCGGAGCACTTACGGAATGGCAACCGACGGTGCAAGTCTCGGAGTGTGACGTGCATGTATAACGTCAAGGGAAAAACTGGCAAGAACGATATGCTGGAGGTGCATGCGCCGCTGGTCAAGAAGCTCGCGCATCAGCTCAAGGCAAAATTGCCCCCTAGCGTCGAGGTGGACGACCTGATCCAGGCCGGCATGATGGGCTTGCTGGACGCGGTCAATCGGTACGAGGAAACGCACGGCGCGCAGTTCGAAACCTATGCCGTACAGCGCATTCGCGGCGCCATGCTGGATGAGCTGCGCAGTAGCGACTGGCTGCCGCGCAGCATCCGCCAGAACGCCCGCAAGGTCGAAGAGGCGATGCAAGCGCTGCTCCAGCAACTGGGCCGCCAGCCGCAGGAAAACGAGGTGGCGCAGCACATGAAGATCAGTTTGGCGGATTACCAGACCATGCTGACGGAGTGCGGCGGCCATCAACTGATCTATTACGAGGATTTCCACGACGACGACGGCGGGCACGAGCATTTCCTCGACCGCTATCAAACCTCCGAATCGGACGATCCGCTGCAGAACCTGATCAATGGCGGCTTCCGGGAAGCCGTGGTCGACTCCATCCGGGCCTTGCCCGAGCGCGAGCAGATCCTGATGGGCCTGTATTACGAGCAGGAAATGAATCTGAAGGAAATCGGCGCCGTGATGGGGGTATCGGAATCGCGCGTATGCCAGCTGCACAGCCAGGCGATCTCCTGCATGCGTTCCTATCTGCGCGAGCATTCGTGGTCCGGGGTGGCGTAAGCGCCTTCGGTCGATGCTTTCCTGATCGGGCTGCAAAGGAACGTAGCAGATGCAAAAAAGCCCGGCATTGCCGGGCTTTTTCACGAAGGCGTCAGGCGGTCGGGCTTACACCACGCCGAGGCGCCGACCGGAAGATTTGATGCTGTTCTGGCCATCGGGGCCGTAGAAACTGCCGGTGCCGGACTTGCCTTGCAGGATGGTCAGCGCGCTTTGGTTGATCGACAGCTTCTTGCCGATCAGCAGGCCGTTGACGCGATTCAATTCCTTCGCGTCTTGCGCCAGTTCGAACAGATCCGCCCAGATATCCTTGTCGGCGTCGGAACCTTGTTCATTCATCCACTTTTGCATGCCGGTTTCATCATCGACGTAACCCAGCGTGGCCAGCAGATTGTGGCGATTGCCTGCCAGCGTGCTCATCTCGGCAACGATGGAAGCCTTTTCGCTGATGATGTCGGTCATGCCTTCGGCACTGGTTTCCGACAACAGGGCTTGCTCCTGGCGCAGCTTTTCAATCAGGCGCACCAATGCCGCCTTTTCCTGTGCCAGTTTGCTTGCGGGATTGCTCATGAGCAATGAATCCGTATAAATCGATTAAGCCTTGCGGGCGCTGATCAGCGTCTTGACGGTGTCGAGCAGGCCGGTCGCGACTTTCTCGGGATCAACCTGGAACGTGCCGTTGGCGATCGCCGCCTTGATCTCGGCGACTTTTTTGGCGTCAAAGGTACCGCCGTTGCTGTTTGCCTTGGTTTCCAGCGACTGATAGGTGCTGGAAAGGCGCACGCTATCAGAGGCAGCAGCCGTCGCGGCCGCGCTGTTGCCGGCCGCAGCGCCAGACTGGGCGCCGCTGCGCGGCTGGGCCTGAGTCTGCTCGGTGGTGCGTCCGGCAGTGGATTTGAGGGCGTCATTAACGTTCACGGCAGTATTCCTTGTAGGGTGGGGGCGCCTTGCACCCGCCTGTCGCTTAAATTATCGGCCATTTCTCGGCAAACTTTAACATCCGCAGCCTTAAATTTAGGGTTGCCTGCGACTTTTTCTTTACATTTTTCCCGGAGAAGTTCTCCTGGGAAATTATTGCCCTCTATTAATAGTTGATTTCCAGGATTCCGCCGGCTTTGGCGATGCCGCTGACGACCTGGCCGGCGGCCGTGCGGGCTTGCGCCATCTGGCCTTCGTTGGCATTGGTCAATGCACGCGCTTCGGTGGAAATCTGGAATCCGGGACCGTTGGACACCACGCGCACCGGCTGGCCTTGCTGCACCACACGCTGGTTGCGGATCGAATCCATGCGCAGCGGCGTGCCGGCGCGTACCGACATGGCAGCCACGCGTCCCACGGCCTGGGATTCATCGGTGATGACGCCGTTGGGCAGGCTGGCCATGTCGCCGCGCACGCGGGTCACGTCGGTGGCGCTGATGGTCTGGCCCTGGGCCAGCGGCACTGCGGCCACCAAGTAATCCGAGATCACTTGCACGCTGGCGCGGACGTAGATCGTCCAGGGGGAAGGCGCGACGCATTTCACCCCCACCGTGGTCTTGCCCCACAGGCGCGCACCGTTGGGCATGAAGGCTTGCGGTTCCAGGCACGCGGCCAGCGTCAGGCGCGGGTCGACGGGATCGACATCGATCGTCACGCTACCCGGCAGGCCGGAGGTCTGGTTTTTCAGGAATTGCTCGGCGGTTTGTTGCAATAGTTGCAAATTCTGGCGTTGCGGAGCATTCGGATCGTTTTGCGCGGACGTCGCGCCCGTCAGGAACAAGCCGCAAGCCAGCAAGGCGAGGGCAGCGACGGTACGGCGCAATGCGCAGAGAGGGTGTTTCATTTTATGCAACTCGCCCCGAGGCGGGGCATTGGCGAATCTTGGCAGCAATGTTACTTCGCGCGCGCGAGGTCAAAAGCAGAAACAGGGGAGGCTTTTCTCTGCTTATCGCCCATTAAAGTTCCGGGGTGGAACGTATGATCAAGCCTACGTAATTCCATCATCGGCGCAGTCCGCGAGAACTTAAGCGGCGCCGGTACTTCTGGAGGGCCTGATGGTCTCTAAGCTCGACGATTTCTTCCGCTTCAACGAGATGGCGCTGAACCTGCGGGCCCAGCGCCAGCAGGTGCTGGCGTCCAACATCGCCAATGCGGATACCCCGAACTACAAGGCACGCGACGTCAATTTCGCCGATGCCCTGAAGAATGCGCTGGACAACAAGTCCACCGCCTTGCCTCCGCTGGAGCTGGCGCGCACCGCGGCCAGCCATGTGGCGGGCGTCGCGGCCGGGACGGGCGAGAGCACCATCGGCGGCACGCCGCTGCAGTACCGCACCGTGACCCAGGGCAGCGTGGACGGCAACACCGTCGATCTGGACGTCGAACGCAATGAATTCGTGGACAACGGCATCCGTTACGAAGCCGGAGTCACCGCAGTGAACGGCCAGATCAAGGCCATGATGAGCGCTATCCAACCGGGTTAATAAGCCATGTCTCTTTCGAATATCTTCAATGTCGCCGGTTCGGCCATGAGCGCGCAGTCGCAGCGCCTGAATGCCACGGCCAGCAATATCGCCAACGCCGACAGCGCCACCAGTCCGGACGGCACGCCTTACAAGGCCAAGCAGGTGGTCTTCCAGGCGATCCCGGTCGGCGGCGTCAAGGACAGCGGCGTCAAGGTGGCTGCCGTGGTCGAAGACCAGGCGCCGCCCAAGCTGGTCTACGATCCCAAGCATCCGATGGCCGACGCCAACGGTTATGTCGCAATGCCTAACGTCAACCCGGTCGAGGAAATGGTTAACATGATCTCGGCTTCCCGCTCTTACCAGACCAACGTGGAAACGATGAATACCGCCAAGGCCATGCTGGTCAAGACTCTCACCATCGGTCAATAGGAATCCGCCTCATGACAACCGTATCCAACGACCTGCTCTCCGCGATGAATGGCACGAGCAGCAGCTCGTCCTCCACCAGCACATCGAGCCTGAACGACAACAGCCCGGATGCGATCCAGAACCGCTTCCTGACGCTGCTGATCGCGCAGATGAAGAACCAGGATCCCAGCAATCCGATGGACAACTCGCAGTTGACCACGCAGATGGCGCAGCTCTCCACCGTGACGGGCATCAGCCAGCTGAATTCCTCGCTGTCCACGCTGATGGGCAACCTGAATTCCTCGCAGGCACTGTCCTCGGCCAACATGATCGGCCACAGCGTCCTGGCGCCGGGCAACAACATCCAGCTGACCTCGGACACCACCAAGAAGGAAGACGGCACTTCGGTCACCACGCAAAAGGCGGTGTTCGGCGTGAACCTCGACTCCTCGGCCTCGTCGGTGATCGTCACCATCAAGGATTCCACCGGCGCCGTGGTGCGCACGATGGATCTGGGCACCCAGGCTGCGGGCGCCGTGCCCATCATCTGGGACGGCACCAACGATGCCGGCGGCAAGGCTGCGGACGGCAGCTACACCTTCACGGCGACGGCATCCAACAATGGCACGTCCGTGAACTCGACGGCATTGGCATTCGGCACGGTGGCCAGCGTTTCCACGGCTGCCGACGGCATCAAGCTCAACGTCTCCAACATCGGCACCATCAAGCCGACGGACGTCGTGCAGATTCTTTAATCGTTATTACCGGCAAACTTACAGGGTTAAAAGGGGTATCACATGAGTTTTCAACAAGGTTTGAGCGGACTGAACGGCGCAGCTAAGAGCCTGGACGTCATCGGTAATAACGTGGCCAACGCCAGCACGGTCGGCTTCAAGCAATCGCAGACGCAATTCGCGGACATGTACGCGAACTCGATGAACCGTTCCGGCAACTCGCCGGTCGGCATCGGCGTGACCGTGGCCAACGTGGCGCAGTCGTTCACCCAGGGTAACGTCACTTCGACCAACAACCCGCTGGACATCGCCATCAACGGCGACGGTTTCTTCCAGCTGTCGGGCAGCCTGACCGATTCGTCGCCGCTGTATGGCCGCAATGGCCAGTTCGAACTGGACAAGAACGGCTACATCATCAACCCCAGCATGAACGGCGCTTACCTGATGGGTTATGCGGCTGGCGTTTCCGGCGGCGATCCGGTGCGTTTGCAGATCAATACCTCGTCCATCCCGGCGACGCCGACCACCACCATCAGCACCAAGGTCAACCTGGATTCGCGTCCGACGACCGCATTCCCGACCAACGGCGTCCCGACCACGACCCCATTCAACCCGACCGATCCGACCAGCTATAACAACTCGACCGGTGTGACGATCTACGATAGCCTGGGCAATCCGTACAGCGTGCAGACCTATTACGTCAAGAACGCCCCGGCCGGCGGCCCGCCGCCGACGACCAACTGGGATGTGTACGCGACTGTTGACGGCAAGCTGCTGACCACCACCACCGGCGGTACCGTGCCGCTGAAGATCGGCACGATGAACTTCAGCTCCACCGGCACGCTGAACTCCGGCGGCAACATGACGATCGACCTGACCACGGCCGGCACCAACGCAGGCGTCGTCAAGGCGGGTGGTTCCTTCGCCAGCACGATCGCGGTGAGCTACGCCGGCTCGACCCAGACCGGTTCGGCCTTCGTCAACCTGGCGCAATCGCAGAACGGCATGGCGCCGGGCACGCTGTCGAGCTTCTCGATCGACAAGGACGGCACCATCATCGGTTCCTACAGCAACCAGCAGACCAAGAACCTGGGCAGCGTGGTGCTGGTGAACTTCGCCAACCCGAACGGCCTGCAGCCGCTGGGCAACAACCTGTACCAGGCGACCGCCGCCGCCGGCAGCCCGCTGGTGGGCAAGCCGACCAGCGGCACCTTCGGCACCCTGCAGGCGCGCGCGGTGGAAGACTCCAACGTCGACCTGACCGCCGAGCTGGTCAACATGATCGTGGAGCAGCGCGTGTACCAAGCCAACTCGCAAACCATCAAGGTGCAGGATACCGTCCTGCAGACGCTGGTCAGCCTGCGCTGATCGGATGATGGAAGCGCGCCGCGAGGCGCGCGGGTTTCAAGGCCGCCGGCGCCGCCGGTGGCCCGTTTCAATCGGCGGCGCGGTAAGTATGCGTCGCACAGAGGGGTTTTATGGATCGTCTGGTCTATACCGCGATGTCGGGCGCCAAGCACACGCTTGAGCAGCAGGCTACCGCCAGCAACAACCTGGCCAATGCCACGACGACGGGCTTCCGCGCCCAGCTCAATACTTTCCGTTCGGCGCCCGTCACCGGCGATGGCTTGCCGACCCGTGCCTTTGTGGTGGATTCCACCGCCGGCAACGATTTCTCGCAAGGTCCGATCCAGGACACCGGCCGCGCGCTCGACGTGGCGGTGCAGGGCAAGGGCTGGATCGCGGTGCAGACCGCCGATGGCGGTGAAGCCTATACCCGCAACGGCAGCTTCAAGATCAACGAGAACGGCATCATGCAGACCCAGTCCGGCCAGGTCGTGCTGGGGGACGGCGGTCCGATCACCATTCCCCCTGACACCACGGTCGCCATTGCTTCCGATGGCACCGTGTCGTCGATTCCGACCAACGGCATTCCCAACGCGGTCAACGTGCTGGGGCGCATCAAGCTGGTCAACCCCGACGAAAAGAACATGAAGCGCGGCGACGACGGCATGTTCCGTACCATCACCGGCGGCGCCCAACCGGACGCCAACGTGCGTCTGGCTGCCGGCGCGCTGGAAGGCAGCAACGTGAACGTGGTCGAGGCGATGGTCAACATGATCAACCTGTCGCGCCAGTTCGAAATGAATATGAAGATGATCCAGAGCGCCCAGGACAATGCGTCCAAGGCCACCCAGATCCTCTCGCTGTCTTGACTGATGTCATCCCCGATTACCGGAGAAATTAATGATTCGTTCCCTTTGGATTGCCAAGACCGGCCTGGATGCGCAGCAGACGCAGCTGGACGTGATCTCGAACAACCTGGCCAACACCAGCACCAACGGTTTCAAGCGTTCGCGCGCCGTGTTCGAAGACCTGCTGTACCAGACCGTGCGTCAGCCGGGCGCCCAGTCCTCGCAACAGACGCAACTGCCGTCGGGCCTGCAGATCGGTACCGGCGTGCGTCCGGTCGCCACCGAGCGCATCTTCACCCAGGGCAACGTCAACCAGACCAACAATGACAAGGACCTGGCGATCCAGGGCGCCAGCTTCTTCCAGATCCTGCTGCCGGACGGCACCACCGCGTACACCCGCGACGGTTCCTTCCAGACCGACAACCAGGGCCAGCTGGTGACCTCCAGTGGCTACACCCTGCAGCCGCCGATCACCGTGCCGCTCAACACCACCAAGCTGACCGTGGGCCGCGACGGCACCGTGTCGATCATGCAGGCCGGTTCGACCGCGACTACCCAGATCGGCACCATCCAGGTCGCTACCTTCATCAACCCGACCGGCCTCGAAAGCCGCGGCGAGAACCTGTACGTGGAAACCTCGGCGTCCGGTGCGCCCAACCCCAATACCCCGGGTACCAACGGCGCCGGTTCGCTGTGGCAGGGCTATGTCGAGACTTCCAACGTCAACGTGGTGGAAGAGCTGGTGAACATGATCCAGACCCAGCGCGCCTATGAAATCAACAGCAAGGCCATCACCACTTCCGACCAGATGCTGGCCAAGATTTCGCAGTTGTGATCGCGCAGTTGCAATCGAGTAATTGAATTGGTAGTACGCAGTTTGAAGAAGGACGAGGCAGATATGAACAGCTTGCTGAAACTGGCCGCCATCGCGGGTGCATTTGCCGTTGCCGGCTGCACCACCGTGCCCGATAGCATCGTCAAGGGGCCCACGACAGCGCGCCCGCAGCCAGCCTCCTATGCACCGGCGACGTCCGGCGCGATTTTCCAGTCGGCGGCTTATCGCCCGTTGCTGGAAGACCGCCGCGCGCGCCTGGTGGGCGATACCATCACCATCGTGATCAACGAAAAGACCAGCGCCGGCAAGTCGGCCGCCAGCTCGGCCAGCAAGACCGGTGCGGTCGCTTCGCCGGCGCCGACCATTTTCGGCACCTCGATCAAGGAATTGTCGGCCAACGGCAGTTCCTCGGCCAAGTTTGACGACAAGGGGGCGACCACCTCCAGCAATACCTTCACCGGCACTATCGGTGTGACGGTGATCGAAGTGCTGCCCAACGGCAATCTGGTGGTCAGTGGCGAGAAGCAGGTGGCGCTCGACAAGGGCGTGGAATACGTGCGTTTCTCGGGCACTGTAAGCCCGGATAACATCCAGACCGGCAACACCGTATCGTCCACCCTGGTGGCTGACGCCAAGGTCGAATACCGTACCAATACCCGTGTGGACATGGCCGATTTCATGTCCTCGCTGGGACGTTTCTTCTTCAGCGTTTCTCCTTTCTGATGTGGAGCAGTGCAATGTTTAGGAAAGGATTTTCCGCGATGGATCTGATGCAGAGGGCGCGCAAGGCGCTGGCGGTTGCGGCGGCGGCTGGACTGTGCCTGGCCGTGGTCGCGCCTGCTCACGCGGAGCGCCTGAAGGACCTCGCCAGCATCCAGGGCGTGCGTCAGAACCAGTTGGTCGGCTACGGTCTCGTGGTCGGCCTCGATGGTAGCGGCGACCAGACCACGCAGACGCCGTTTACCGTGCAAAGCGTGATCAGCATGCTGCAGCAGCTGGGCGTGAACGTGCCTACCGGCACCAGCAGCAACATGCAGCTCAAGAACGTGGCGGCGGCAATGGTCACGGCCAATCTTCCGGCCTTCGCCCAGCCGGGTCAACTGATCGACGTGACGGTATCGTCCATCGGCAATGCCAAGAGTATCCGCGGCGGCACGCTGCTGATGGCGCCTCTGAAGGGCGCCGACGGTCAGATCTATGCGATCGCCCAGGGTAACGTGGTGATCGGCGGTGCCGGCGCGTCGGCGGGCGGCAGCAGCACCACCATCAACCAGCTTTCGGCCGGCCGCATTTCTGGCGGCGCCACCGTGGAACGTGCCGTGCCCAGCGCACTGGGCGGCGGCGATGCAGTCATGCTGGAACTCAACGACAACGATTTCTCCACCGCCAGCCGCGTGGTGGATGCGCTTAACAAGCGCTTCGGTTCGGACACCGCCGTGGCCCAGGATGGCCGGGTGATCCGCGTGCGTGCGCCGATCTCCAGCGGCGACCGCGTGGCCTTCCTCGGCGCGCTGGAAAACGTCGATGTCACGCCGGGCAAGCTGGCCGCGAAGGTCATCCTCAATGCGCGCACCGGCTCGGTGGTGATGAACCAGAGCGTGATGCTCGACACCTGCGCGGTGTCGCACGGCAACCTGTCGGTGGTGATCCAGGCCGACAACTCGGTGAGCCAGCCCAATGCATTGGCCGGTGGCCAGACCGCGGCCGTGCAGAATGCGCAGATCTCGATCAACAAGGAGCCGGGCAAGGTGATGCTGCTTAAGGGCGGCGCCTCGCTGGCTGAAGTGGTCAAGGCGCTCAACGCCATCGGTGCGACGCCGCAGGACTTGCTCGCCATCCTGCAGGCCATGAAGGCTGCCGGTTCGCTGCGCGCCGAGCTCGAAGTGATTTGACGTAACGGGACGATTAAGCTGACCGGGCCTGGCGCCGCCGCCGGCCCGATCCAACAACAACGATCTCTCATCCAAGGTATTCCATGCTCAACAAGATCAACCCATCCAATCCGACCGAGAGTCTGGCCGTCGATGCGAATGGGCTGAACGGCCTGCGCGAGGCTGCCAAGCAGAACTCGCCGGAGTCGATCAAGGGCGCGGCCAAGCAGTTCGAGGCGCTGTTCCTGAACATGGTCATGAAGAGCATGCGCGATGCCACGCCGCAAAACGGTCCGTTCGACAACGAGCAGACCAAGATGTTTACCTCCATGCTGGACCAGCAGTTGAGTCAGACCCTGGCGCAACGCGGCATCGGTTTGGCCGATGTGCTGACGCGCCAGCTGTCCGCGTCGCTGCCCAAGAAGCTGCCGGAAGGCCAGGATCTGGATCCGCAGCAACAGCAGCTCGATGACGGCTTGCCGATGGGCATTCCGCTGGTCAAGGAAATGAGCGAAGCCGACCGCGCCAAGTTCATCCAGAGCTTCGCCAGCCAGCAGGCTGCGGAAAGCACCGATCAGGACGGCCGCAACAACAAGCGCCGCAATTCCAACAAGCCGGCCCACGTCGAGGCCTTCCAGAATCGCCTGCAGGCCGATGCCGAGATGGCCAGCCGCATGACCGGCATTCCAGCCAAGTTCATGCTGGCGCAAGCCGCGCTGGAAACCGGCTGGGGCAAGAAGGAAATCGTCAGCCGCGATGGTCGTTCGGCGCACAACCTGTTCGGCATCAAGGCCACCGGCAACTGGACCGGCAAGGTTGTCGAAGCGACCACGATCGAATACATCAACGGCAAGCCGCAAAAACGCGTCGAGAAATTCCGCGCCTACGACTCTTATGCCGATGCGTTCAAGGATTACGCCAACTTGCTGCGCAGCAATCCGCGCTACGAGAAGGTATTGGCCAGCGCCCAGGATGCGCACGGCTTCGCCTATGGCCTGCAGCGTGCGGGCTATGCCACCGACCCGCACTACGCCGAGAAGCTCTCGCGCATCATCCGCCAGTCCTTGTCGGCCTGAGTACGCGCCGAAAGCTGATCCGTGCCGGACGGAAACAAAATCGTCCGGCGGCATCTAAAGTTTTGGCAAAGCGTGCCGTTGACTTGGTTATTCCGCTAAAAGCTTTCAGGGACCACAACCTAGCATGGCAACTAACATTTTCAGCATCGGTCAGAGCGCGTTGCAGGCGGCCATGGCGGCGCAAGCCACCACCAGCCACAACATCTCGAACGCCACCACACCGGGTTACAACCGCCAGGTTGTCGTGCAAAGCTCCGCTGGCGGCATCAACTACGGGTATGGTTTCGTCGGTCAGGGCACCCAGGTCGCCGAGATCAAGCGCGTCTATAACGACTTCCTGACCAAGCAGCAACTGGCCTCGCAGACCAGCGCCAGCTCGCTGGACTCCTATTACTCGCAGATCTCGCAGATCAATAACCTGATCGCCGACAGCAGCGCCGGCCTGTCGCCCGCGCTGCAGGACTTCTTTGCCGGTCTGCAAGACTTCGCCTCCAATCCGAACACCGACGCCTCCCGCCAGGCCGTGCTGTCGAAGGGTTCCAGCCTGGTGGCACGCTTCCAGAGCCTGAATGACCAGCTCGCGCAAAGCCGCACCAGCGTCAACAACCAGATCACCTCGACGGTCGATACGCTCAATTCGTATGCGAATCAGTTGGCCGAACTGAACAAGGCCATCGTCAAGGCGCAGGGCGCCGGCGGCGGCCAGGCGCCGAACGATCTGCTGGATCAGCGCGATGCGGTGATCGCCAACATCAACAAATACGCCAAGGTCAGCGTGGTGCCGCAAGACACCGGCGCCGTGGCGGTGTTCATCGGTTCCGGCCAGCCGCTGGTGATGGGTGACCAGGTGACCACGCTGCTGGCGACGCCTTCGGCGGACGACGTGTCGCGCCTGCAGATCGGTTATCCGGTCAACGGCGGCAAGGCCATCATCCCGGACAGCTTCTTCTACGACGGCGGCAGCCTGGGCGGCCTGTTGAAGTACCGTACCGAGACCCTGGATCCCGCGCAGAATACGCTGGGCCGCATCGCTACCGTGCTGGGTTCCACCCTCAATGCACAACAGAAGCAGGGCTTGGACCAGAACGGCGTGCCTGGCACCAACCTGTTCAACGTGGCGGCGCCCCAGGTCATCGGCAAGTCCACCAACAGCCCGACCGCAGCCATCACGGCGACCATCAGCAATGCGTCGGCCCTGACCACCAGCGATTACACGCTGGCGTATGACGGCACCAACTACACGCTGACCCGCCTGTCGGACAATACCAAGACCACCATGGTCGCGGCCGACTTCCCCAAGACCGTGGATGGCGTGACCTATTCGGCGCCGACCATGGCGGCCGGCGACAGCTTCAAGATCCAGCCGACCGTCAATGGCGCCGGCGGGTTGACCATGGCGATCAGCAACACCCAGTTGCTGGCGGCCGCCGCGCCTATCGTGACGTCCGGCAATGCGGCGACCACCGCGGGACTGACCACCACCGGCAATACCGGCAGCGGCGTGGTCTCCAACGCCGCCGTGGATTCCTCGGTGTTCGTGCAAGGCACCACGCAGACTTATACCTATTCCGCCGCGGCGGCCGGCCCGCCGGCCGTGCCCGCGCAGTTGACGATCGCGCCGCCCGCGGCGGTGACGGTCACCGACACCAGCGGCAACACCACGACCTATCCGTCCGGTACGCCGGCGACGCATTCGCCGGGTGCTACCGTCAGCAGCGGCGGCGTGAGCTTCGTGCTGTCGGGCACCCCGGCCGCAGGCGACAAGTTCAAGTTCACGCCGGTGGTCGGCAACAAGGGCACGGCATCGATCAGCGCCGGCACCGTTGACTCCACTTACATGGCCAGCCCGCTGCCGGCAGGCACCAAGCTGGGCTTCACCTTCAATTCCAGCGCCACGCCGCCGGGCTTCACCCCGGCGCCGACGCCTACTGCCGCGGCTATCACCGTGACGCACAAGGACGGCACCACCACCAATATCGCGGCCGGCGCCACCAACGTGCCTTACGTGGCAGGCGACACCTACACCACGCAAGGGATCACCTTCACGATCACCGGTCAACCGGCCAACGGCGACCAGTTCGCCGTGTCGCCGACCGTGGCCGGCACCTCGGACAACCGCAACGCCCAGTTGATGGCGGGCCTGCAGACCAAGAACACGATCGGCAACGCGACCTATCAGGGATCCTATTCCCAACTGGTCGCCACCATCGGTAACAAGACCAACGAGATCAACGTCAACAACACCGCCGAGAAGGCGCGTTTGAAGGCGATTACCGACGAGCAGCAATCCGAGTCGGGTGTGAACCAGGATGAAGAGCTGGCCAACATGATCAAGAACCAGCAGCAGTACCAGGCTGCGGCGAAGATCATCCAGGCGGCCAGCGACATGCTCAACGTGCTGTTCACGTTGGGCGGTTAATCAGAGATTTGAAGGAAGACTGTCATGCGCATTAGCACCCAGATGATGTTCCAGAGCAGCAACAGCGATCTGACGAACATGCAAAGCCAGATTCTGAAGCTGACCCAGCAGGTGACGGCCGGCAAGAAGGTGCTGGTGCCGTCGGACGACCCGGTGGCTTCGGCGCGCGCGCTGGATCTGGCGCAGACCCAGGCCCTGAACGACCAGTATCAGACCAACCGCAACAACGCCAACAGTTCGCTGGCGCAAGTGCAGAGCACGCTGACCAGTTTCAACGACATGCTGACCAAGTTGAAATCGGACGTGATCAAGGCAGGCAACCAGTCGTTCAGCAACGCCGAACGCGCCAACCTGGCTTCCGAACTTAAGAGCAACTTCCAGGAAGTGCTGGGCTACGCCAACGCCAAGGACGGCCAGGGCAACTTCCTGTTCTCCGGTTTCAAGAGCACGACCCAGCCGTTCGCCCTGGACGGCAATGGCGGCGTGGTCTATAACGGCGACCAAGGCACCATGACGCTGCAGGTGGACTCGACCCGTACGATGGACATCAGCGCCTCCGGCCAGTCCATCTTCCAGGGCAATGGTCAGGACATCTTCCAGACCATGAACAACCTGATCAACGTGTTGGCGGTTCCGGTGACGGAAGCGGCCAACAAGGCTGACGAGCAGGCTGCCAACACCTTCCAGTACCCGGCGGGTTCGGGCCAGTTCCCGATCCAGGCATACAAGACCGCGCAGGCCACCCTGGATGCGACCGATCCGTCCGATCCGACATACTCGGCCAAGTTCTCGGCCGCCGCCGCTGCCAAGCTGCAGTCCGACGCTGCAGATGCCGCGCGCACCCCGGTGCCGGGCAGCCAGGCTTCCCTGACTCGCCAACTGGCCAAGTTCAACGGCCAGTTCGACGCCATGATCGACAATGTCGGTACTGCCAACGCATCGGTGGGCGCGCGCCAGAACGAGCTGGATAACCTGGATGCCGCCGGCAAGGTCCAGAAGGAAAACTACACCTCCACGATGAACGATCTGCTGGGCGGCAACACCTCTGATATGAACGAGATGGTGAGCGACCTCTCGCTGAAGCAGATCTATCTGTCGGCGGCGCAAAAGGTGTTCGTCTCCACCAGCAGCCTGACGCTGCTGAACTACCTGAAGTAAGCACGACGTTCGCGCCCTCATCGGCGCGGCATAAAAAAAGGCGAACCGAGGTTCGCCTTTTTTCTTTTCAGGCCGCCGCATGAGCGCGGCGCCTTTCAATTCCCCGGCATGCCGGCCAGTTCAGCCTTGGGCACGCGAGCGTCACCGCCCAGCGCCTGGTACAGCGTCATCTGGTTCTTGAGCTGGTTCAGTCTCACCTGGGCCAGCGACGACTCGGCAGTGCGGCGCTTGTCCTGCTGTTCTAGCCAGGCCTGCAACGTGACCGAGCCGGCGCGGTAGCGCAGTTCATAGAGCCGCTCGGCCTCGCGCGCCGCCTTCAGATTCTGCTCTTGCAGGACTTGCTGCTCGCCATATTGCCGGCGCGCCGACAACGCGTTCTCGACGTCGCTGAAGGCCGAGTACAGGGTCTTGCGGAAGGTTGTCACAGCGGTGTCGTAGTCGGCCTGGGACACCTTCACCTTCAGCTGCATTTCATTCCATTGCAGGAAGGGCAGCGTGAGCTGGCCGGCGAGCGATGTCACCGGGTTCTGCACCACGCGCAGCAAGGCGTCGCTGCTGGTGCCCAGCGCGCCGGTCAGGGTCAGCTTGGGATAGTAGTTGAGGCGGGTGAGATCGACATTGGCCAGCGATTCACGCAGCCGTAGTTCGGCCGCGCGCAGATCCGGACGGCGTCCCAGCAATTCGGCCGGCAGGCCTGCCTCCAGCGCCGGCAGCGCCTGCTGCGGCAATAGTGCGGGCAGGGCGATCTGCCGACCCGGCGGTTCGTCGAACAGGATGGCCAGCGCGTTGTCGTTTTCCACGCGCTGTTGCCGCAGGTCGGTGCGGTTGGATTGCTGGGTGATCAGGTTTTGCTGGGCTTCCAGCAGTTCCAGCGAGGATACCGAGCCGGCGCGGTATTGTGTGCGGATCAGGTCCAGCGTCTTTTGCGCGTAGGCGATGCTTTCCGCGTTGTTGGCGATGCGCTGGTTCAGGTAGGCGCCGGTCCAGTACAGGGTAGCGGTGGTGCCGATCAGCGTGAGCGCTGCGCTCTCGCGATCCTGTTCGGTGGCCAGGGCTTCCCAGCGCGCGACGTCGTAGTTGGCGCCCAGGCGCCCCCACAGATCGGCCTCATAGGCGAGCGCAACCGAGTTCTTGCTGGCGCGCGTGGTGCCGCGGTCGCCGGACAGATTCTTGGTGCCGGTGGAGGACAGGTTGCCGCTCAGCGCCGGCACGAAGGCGTCGTCCGCCAGGCCTGCCTGCAATTGCGCGCGGCGCACCTTGATGCCGGCCAGCGCGAGGTCGTTGTTCTTCCGCAGGGCTTCATCGATCAGGCGATCCAGTTCGGCATCGCCGAAGGCTTTCCACCATTGCGCCGCGGTGACTTCGGCCATGGCGCCGCGCTGTTGCCATGCGGCCGGCGCTTGCGTTTGTGGCGCCGTATAGGGCGTGCGCGTCAGGGAAGCGCAGCCGCCCAGCAACGAGATGGCCAGCGCCACGGAAACGGCTGCGGCCAGGTGTTTGACGGCGGGACGGCTGGCGCCGTCAAGGGAAAGTGAGGAAGACATGATGGACAGACTCATTCGCGTGCGAGGGCATCGACAGGGTTCAGGCGGGCCGCATTGCGCGCTGGCAGGAAGCCGAAGATTACACCGATCAGGGTCGAGCAGGCAAAGGCGCTGATGATGGAAGTGGCCGAATAGATCATGCGGAAGCTGCTCACGAAGTGCGAGAACAGCGCGCCGAAGGACAGCGCCAGCAGCACGCCCAGCAGGCCGCCGGCCAGGCACACCAGGATCGCCTCGATCAGGAACTGCTGCATGATGTCGCCCTGGCGCGCGCCCACCGCCATGCGCACGCCGATCTCGCGGGTACGCTCGGTGACCGACACCAGCATGATGTTCATCACGCCGATGCCGCCCACCACCAGCGAGATCAGCGCGATCATCGACACCAGCAGAGTCAGGGTGGCGGTGGCTTTCTCGATGGTCTGGCGGATGCTGTCGGTGTTGAAGATGTAGAAGTCCTTGGTGCGGTGACGCAGCGTCATCAGCTTGATGATGCCTTGCTCGGCCGCGGCGCTGGGCACCTTGTCATTCACGCGCACGGTGATGCCGCTCAGGTAGCGCTGACCGATCAGGCGGCTCATGGCCGTCGTGTAGGGCATCCAGACGTTGAGCGCATTGTTGTTGCCGAAGCCGTTTTCGCGCTTTTGCGTCACGCCGATCACGCGGCAGGGCACCGAGCCGAGGAAGATCACCTCGCCCAGCGGATTGGCGTTGTCGGGGAACAGTTTCTTGGCGGTATTGGCGTCGATCACCACTTCTTGCGCATAGCGGCGGATGCTGTCCTGGTTGAAGCTCATGCCGCGCTCCATCTTCAGGCCGCGCACGCGGAAGTATTGTTCGCCCACGCCGTTGATGGTGGCCGTCACCGAAATGTTGCCGTAGCGCGCCGAGGAAGCGGTCGCCACGCTGGGCGTGACGCTATCGACGAAATTCTGCTCGGCCAGTGCGACGGCGTCGGCCGGAGTCAGGGTGCGGATCGACGCCGACTTCATGTCGCCGAAATCGGCGCCGGGGAAGATGTCGATGGTGTTGGTCCCCATCGAACTGATGTCGCTCAGGATCTGCTCGCGCGAGCCCGTGCCCAGCGCCACCACCGACACCACGGAGGCGATGCCGATGATGATGCCCAGCATGGTCAGGAAGCTGCGCAGGCGGTGTGCGTTCATCGCCAGCAGCGACATGCGGAAGGCTTCCTTGAGCCGGTCCAGCGCGGCGCGCCAGGGGCTGGCCTGTATGCGGCTGTCGCCGCGCTGGCGTGCTGGTGTTGCCGATAGTGCGTCGCCGACGGCGTCGTTGCGGCGGTCGGCGATGATCACGCCGTCCTTGATCTCGATGATGCGTTGAGCATTGCTGGCCACCTGCATATCGTGCGTGACGATGATGATGGTGTGGCCTTCGGCGTGCAGCTCCTTGAGGATGTTCATCACCTCATGGCCGCTGTGGCTGTCCAGCGCACCGGTCGGTTCGTCGGCGAGGATGACGTCGCCGCCGTTCATCAGCGCGCGTGCGATCGACACGCGCTGCTGCTGGCCGCCCGACAACTGGCCCGGCTTGTGGTGCGTGCGTTCGGCCAGGCCCAGGCGCGCCAGCAATTGCTCGGCGCGCGCGCGGCGCTGCTGCTTGTCGGTGCCGGCATAGACCGAGGGCACTTCGACGTTGGAGGTCGCATCCAGGTCGGACAGCAGGTGGTAGCGCTGGAAGATGAAACCGAAGTGTTCGCGCCGCAGCTGCGCCAGCTCGTCCGGATCAAGCTCGCCGGTCTCGCGGCCGGCCACCATGTAGCTGCCGGCGCTGGGCTTGTCCAGGCAACCCAGGATATTCATCAGGGTCGATTTGCCGGACCCCGAGGCGCCGACGATGGCCACCAGTTCGCCGGCGCCGATGTCGAGATTGACGTCGTTGAGGACGGTGATGGTGTCGTCGCCAGCCGGGAAATCACGTCGCAGGCCGCGCAGTTGGAGCAGAGGTGTGGTCATGGCGCGCTCACATTCTCGGCGGCGGGCCGCGGCGCTCCGAAGACGTATCCGCCGTGCCCGGCGTGGCGGTGCCGGTGACCACGCGGTCGCCGGCCTTCAGGCCTTCGGTGATCTGCACCTGGGCGTTGGTGTTGATGCCGATGCGTACCTTGCGCGGCTGGGCATGGCCTTCCGCATCCAGCACGCGCACCGTATAGGAGCCGTCGGACTGCTTCTCGCCGAGCGCGGTGGAGGGGGCGACCAGGGTGTTTTTGGCGTCCGACAGCACGATGTTGACCTGGGTGGTCATCGAGATGCGCAGCTTGCCCTGGGGATTGGGGACGTCCAGCAGGCCGTTGTAGTAGATCGCGGTCGAGCTGGAACTGCTGGCGCTGGAGGTGAGGGTGCTGGCCGACGTGTCGTCCTGCAGGATGGAGTCCGGCGCCGGTTCGATGGCGCGCAGCGTGGTGCTGTAGCGGTGATCCGGATCGCCCAGGATGGTGAAGTACACCTGCTGGCCGGGCTTGACCCGCACCACGTCGGCTTCCGAGATCTGCGCCTTGATGGTGACGGTGTCCATGCGCGCCACCTTGATGATGGTGGGGGTGCTCTGGTTGGCGTTCACGGTCTGGCCTTCCTGTGCCACCACGGCGACCACCTGGCCATCGATGGGCGAGGTGATGCGGGTGTAGCCGAGGTTCACGCGGGCGGTATCGACCTTGATGGCGCCGCCGCTGATCTGGGCCTGCAGCGACTCGATGTCGGCGCGGGTGGAGTTGAGTGTGGCTTCCGCGGTCTCGAAGTTTTCGCGCGAACGGGCGTCGCCGGCCAGCATCATCTTCTGGCGGTCATAAGCCAGTTGCGCCTGCTTCAGCGTGGCTTGCTTGGAGCGTAACTGGGCTTGCAGGTTCTGCACCGAGAATTCTTCCGTGCGCAGCGCGTTGGTCTGGGTCATGGAATCGATCTCGGCGATCAACTGGCCCTTTTTCACCTGGTCGCCGAGCGCCACCTTGAGCGACTTGATCTGGCCCGACACCTGGGCGCCGACGCTGACCTGTTTGTAGGCCTTGACCGTGCCGCTGGCCAGCACCACGTCCTGGATATCGGCCACGGCGGCGGTGGCGGTCAGATAGCTGGGCGGCGGAGCGGGCGTGAGCGAGCGCCAGACGATAAGTCCGGCGATGGCAACCACGATGACGGCGGGAACGAGGAACTTGGGACGACGGAGCTTGGAAATATTCATGCGGAAATAGTGCGCACTGCGGATCGGTTCATGCAGCCGCTAGTGTGCATGGGGGCACCGGCTGCGATCGTCAGGCTGAGTAAATTTTCTGTGATTGAATGTATTTGCTTACAAGTCCGGTAAATCCGGGGCTGTTTCCTGGCCGTTGGCCTCATTCAAGGCCGCGGCAAGGCATGGATCGGCGGCACGCTCCCCAGCATCCGCACCATCTCTATCCCCTCCGACAAAAGACGCTGCAAGGGCGTCAACATATACGGGAGGCCGAAGCCGATCAGGATAAAGCCCGCTAGCATGGTAATCGAAAAACCGATGCCGAAGAGATTCAGCTGCGGCGCCGCGCGCGTGAGGATGCCCAGTGCGAAGTTGGTGATCAGCAGCGCAATGACCAGCGGCAGCGACAATTGCAGACCCATGCTGAACACGCGTGCGCCCCACAGGCCGAGTTGGTGGAAACCTTCGGTGGTGATCGGCTGGGCCGAGATGGGCAGGGTATGGAAACTCTCCGCCATCACCTGCAGCAGGATCAGGTGACCGTTCAGACTCAGGAACACCATCGTGGCCAACAGCGAGAAGATCTGGCTGACCACCGAGGTCCGGCCCTGGGTCTGGGGATCGAAGAAGGCCGCGAAGGACAGGCCCATGGTGGAACTGGTGAATTCACCGGCGGCCTCGACTGCGGCGAACACGATGCGCATGGCCAGTCCCATGGCCAGGCCGATCAACAGTTGTTGCAGCAGGATCAGCAGGCCGGTCATCGACATCGGATCCAGCGATGCCGGAATCGGTACATCGGGAGCGATCACCATGGATACCGCGATGCCCAGCAGCACCTTGACCAGCATCGGCACGCTGGCGCTGCCAAATGGCGGCGCGGTGGCCAGCAGGCCCAGCACGCGCGTGGCCGGCCAGATGAACATGGCGACCCAGGCGTAGAGTTGCTGGCTGGAGAAGGTGAGCATGGAAGAGTCAGTGCGGCAGCCGGGCCGCCGCGCGATGAAGGCGGGAAACCCGCCTTACTGGACCATGGCGGGGATGCCGCTGAACATCGTATGCATGTAATCCAGCATGATGGTCAGCATCCACGGGCCGGCGATGATCAGCGCGAGGAACACGCCGACCAGCTTGGGGATGAAGGACAGGGTCTGTTCGTTGATCTGGGTCGCGGCCTGGAAGATGCTGATCAGCAGGCCGATGATCAGGGCCGTCAGCAGCATCGGCGCTGCAATCATCAAGGTGACTTCCATGGCCTGGCGGCCCAGTGTCATGACGCTCTCTGGAGTCATGTCGCTCTCCTAGTAGAAACTTTGGGCAAGTGAGCCGATCAGCAGCTGCCAGCCGTCCACCAGCACGAACAGCATCAGCTTGAAGGGCAACGACACGATCGCCGGCGACATCATCATCATGCCCATGGACATCAGGATACTGGCCACCACCATGTCGATGATGAGGAAGGGGATGAAGATCGCAAAACCGATCTGGAACGCCGTCTTCAGCTCGCTGGTGACGAAGGCCGGCACCAGCAGGCGCAGCGGCACGTCTTCCGGCCCTTGCAGGGCCGGGCCGCGCGAGAGCTTCACATACAGCGCCAGGTCGGCCTGGCGGGTCTGCTTGAGCATGAATTCCTTGAGCGGGGCGGCGCCCTTGTCCAGCGCTTCCATCATCTGGATCTTGTTTTCCGAGAAGGGCTGGTAAGCCTCGGTATAGATGCGGTCGAACACCGGGCTCATCACGAAGAAGGTCAGGAACAGCGACAAGCCGACCAGCACCTGCGTGGGCGGCGTCGATTGCGTGCCTAGCGCCTGGCGCAGCAGCGACAGCACGATCACGATGCGCGTGAAGCAGGTCATCATCAGCAGCGCCGCCGGAATGAACGACAGCGATGTGAGCAGCAACATCGTCTGGATCGGCAGCGTGTAGTTCGTGCCGCCGCCCGGCGCGGGCGTGCTGTTGAGTGCAGGAATGCCTTGCTGCGCCGAGGCCGCCAGCGGCAGGCACAGCAACAGCAGGATCCAGAAGCGGCCCGAGCGCAGCAGCGTCGCCGCTTGCGCCAGCCAGCGGCGCCCATGCGGGCGCGCCGTCGCGATAAATGTCCCTTGCGGGTTAGGTTGTGCTGCCATCATTGCCATGGCGGCTGCCGCTTGCGGCGCCGCCGTTACGTTTGTCCATGGTTTGCTTGAGCCAGGAAGCGAAGGCCGGTGCGTTGGCCTTGGCGTCGTGCTGCGTCGCCAGTTCCTGGCGCGGCATGGTCGCCAGCGCATTGACGCGGCCCGGGGCCACGCCCACCACGATCCACTGTTCCCCCACTTCGATCACCATAACGCGCTCGCGTGTGCCCACGCTGACACCGCCCACCACTTTCGCGGCGGCGTTGCCGCTCAGGTTCTGGGCGATGCCGAAACGCTTGAACAGCCAGGCGATGCCGGCCATCAGCGCCAGCACGGCCACCAGGCCGAGCAGCATGGTGAACACGCTGCCGGACGACGACGGCAGCGATGCGCTGTTGGTCGCATTCGCAGCGGGCGTGGACGCGGTCGGCAGTGCGCCGGAGGTGGGCGCGGCAGTGCCGCCCGCCGGTGCGGCGTTCTCGGCCCAGGCCTGGTTCAGGAGGAGGAAACCGCAGCCCAGAAAGAGCAGGGCGGATGCGAAGCCCGTCCGCGTGCGCCGTAGGCTGTGTGAAAGGGATGCTGCTGAAAGACGCTTCATCAAATAGCGGCTGCCCCGATCAGCGGTTCAGCTTACGGATGCGTTCTGCCGGCGTGATGATGTCGGTCAGGCGAATACCGAACTTGTCGTTCACCACCACCACTTCGCCCTGGGCGATCAGGCAGCCGTTGACCAGCACGTCCATCGGTTCGCCGGCCATGCCGTCGAGTTCCACCACCGAGCCCTGTGCCAGTTGCAGCAGGTTCTTGATGGCAATCTTGGTGCGGCCCAGTTCCACCGTCAGCTGGACCGGGATATCGAGGATGAAATCGATGTCGTTGGGCGTGTTGGTCTGGATGTCGGCCGAGCTCAGGTCCTTGAAGACGGTGGCTGCGGCAGGCTGGGCGGCAATACCCGCCTCGTCTTCCATCTGGCCTTTTTTCTGTGCTTCTTCGGCTTGGGTCTGCTCGGCCATCGCCGCGCCCCACGGATCATCTTCCGCCGCGGTTTGACCTTCTACGTTCTCATCAGCCATTACTACTCTCCTTGAAAGCTTTCCGGTGTTTCTTGCTGGGTGATGGAAAGCAGTTTTTCCACGCGCAAGGCATATTGGCCATTGGATTGGCCGAAGCTGCATTCCATCACGGGCACGCCGTCCACCTGTGCGTTGACGGTCTCGGTGGTTTGCAGCGGGATCACGTCGCCGACCTTCATGTTGAGCAGGTCGGTGAAGGTGACACGGGCAGTGCCGAAATTGACGATCAGTTCGACTTCAGCGGTCTGGATCTGCTGCTTCATCAGGCGGATCCAGCGCTTATCGACTTCCAGCGCCTCGCCCTGCATGCTGCTGGTGAGGCGGTCACGCACCGGCTCGATCATCGAGTAGGGCGTGCAGATATGGATTTCGCCGGACACTGGACCGAGCTCGATGGTGAAGGTGGTCGACACGACCACTTCATTCGGCGTCGCGATGTTGGCGAACTGGGTGTTCATTTCCGAGCGGATGAATTCGAATTCGATCGGATAGATCGGTTCCCAGGACTTGGAATACGTTTCGAAGGTGATTTCCAGCACGCGCATGATGATGCGCTGCTCGGTGGGCGTGAATTCGCGGCCTTCGATGCGGGTATGGAAGCGGCCATCGCCGCCGAACATGTTGTCCACCAGCATGAACACGAACTGCGGATCGAACACCACCAGGCCGATCCCGCGGAAGGGCTTGATGTGAACCAGGTTCAGGTTGGTCGGCACCACCAGGTTGCGGATGAATTCGCTGTACTTGGACACCTTCACCGGACCGACCGAGATTTCGGCGGTGCGGTGGATGAAGTTGAACAGGCCGATACGGAACAGGCGGGCGAAGCGCTCGTTGATGATTTCGAGCGTCGGCATGCGCCCGCGGACGATGCGTTCCTGCGTTGCCAGGTTGTAGGTACGTACCGTACCAGGAGCTTCTTCGACGATTTTTTCTTCGTCTTCGTCTCCCGTCACGCCCTTCAGAAGGGCATCGACTTCTTCCTGTGATAGAAAGTGCTCGGCCATGGTCGGTAACTTCTCTGCCTTCTTACTGCTGTTGGATCACGAAGGACGTATAGAACACATCGGTGATCTGCGGTCCCTTGCCTTTGCCCGAGAACGGTTCGCCCAGTTGGTCGATGATCTCATCGGTCAGCTTGCGCTTGCCTTCGCTGGTCAGCAGCTCGGAGGCCTTCTTGCTCGACAGCACCATCAGCAGGCGGCTGCGCACCTGCGGCATGTACAGCTTGAGCGCTTCGGCGGTCTGGCCGTTGGCCACTTGCAGGGTCATTGCCACTTGCAGGTACTGGTCGCCGGTTTCCTGCTGCAGGTTGACCACGAAGGGTTCGATGACCACGAAGGTAGGCGCGGCGGCTTCCGCTTTCTCTTCAGCGTGGTCTTCCTCGCCTTTCTTGCCCTTGGCGCCCATCATGAAGAAGGCTGCCGCACCGCCGATCACCAGCACCAGGACGGCGCCGATGATGATGAACAGCATTTTCTTGCTGGACTTCGGTGGTGCTGCATCTGCTTCAGCTCCCTTGGCCGGGGCTTTTGCTTTTGTTGCCATCTACTGTTCCTTTCAGTTCGTCAGCGCGTATTGCTTGGATGTGTGCTTATCGGCAAAGAATTCTTATTGTTGAGTCCTGCGCGGACGATAAAGCATTCCCCGAGATACTTTTCATGTGGCTTGCCGCCTTGATACCGCGCCCGGCGTATCAGGCGAAGGTGTCCACCAGACCCAGGCCGCTGCTGGTGACGGCGGCGTTCCCCGTTGCCGCCACGGCGATATCGCCTTCCTCATCCTGGCCGAAACGACCGGAGGAGGACGAGCCGCGCGCCTGCTGCTGGCCATTGGCATTCTGCTGCTGGTTGGGCATGCCGGTATTCACGGTAGCTTGGCCGAGCTGAATGCCTGCCTGGTCCATCATTTCGCGCAGCTTGGGCATGGCTGCTTCAAGCGCCTGCTTGACTTCGGGCTGGGCAGTGATGAAGGTGGCGTCGGCCTGCTGGTTGTGCACGTTCAGCACCACCTGCATGGGACCGAGGTCGGGCGGATTGAGCGTCAGCGACGCGCTCTGGATGCCGCCGCTGACCATCCAGGTGAGCTTGGAACCGACCGCCTGATCCCAGCCGGCGCTGCCGACGTTGGGCTGGATCTTGTCGGTGTAGGCGGCGCCGAACACGGCTTGCGGCTGGTTGGTCGCGAGCGCCTGCTGCATGGCCGGCATGGCCAGCGGTGTCGGTGCCGCCTGCGGCAGATCCTGCTTGGCATTGGCGGCCAGTTCCGGCGTTGCCTTGGCGGTCTGGGCACGGGCGGCGAGGGCGCCGGCATCGTCCTTGGGCGCGGCCTTGGCATCGGCGCTCAGATCGATGGCGGGCTTGTCGCCTTTGGCCGAGCGCGCGGCGGCGTCGGCGTTTTGCTGGGCCAGGTCGGGCGCAGCTTCCTTCTTCGCGTTGTTGGCGTTGATGCTGCTTTGCAGGCCGGCGAAGTCGATCTTCTTGTCCTTGCCGTCCAGCGCGACAGCCTGCTCGTCGCCTTGCAGCGAGAGCTTGGCGCCGCCGCGCTTGGCTTGCGCCAGCAGGTCGGCTTCGCTGTCTTCGCTCTTGCCGTCGGAGACCGGCTTGACCGCGTTCTGACTGATGTTGGCCACCAGCGCCAGCAGTTCTGCCGACGCCGCAGTGGTGCTGTCGTCGGACTTGTCGTCTTCGTCCTTGGCGGCGTCCTGCTTCTTGTCAGTCGAATCGGTGGAGGAGGCCTTGGCGCCGCTGCTGGAGGCGGTCTGCGCAGGCTGGGCCGGCTTGGCCGGTTCGTCGGCGGCGCGCGGCTTGTCCTGCGATTGGTTTTCGCTGTTGCGGTTGCTGACCTGGCTGTTGAGCACCTGGTTGAACGGAACGTCGGCGCTGAAGCTGTCCGCCGGATTCGCCGAACGCGAACCGTTGGCGGCTTGCGAGCCGGTAATCACATTCAACAGCGGCAGGGATGTATTCATGATGTAAGCCTGTCGGTAACTTGCTGGTCGTTGCTTCGGTTGTTTCGGTTGCTTCGATTGCTTCAGTTGCTTCGTCGTAATGCTGCCTGGCTGCGGCCGGATCAGCGCTTGTAGAAGGTGATGCGCGAGGCATGCTCGTCCATCGCCTTCTGGTCGCGCTTGTTTTCCTTCTGCAGTTCCTTTTCCTTCGCGCGCGCGGCCAGCGTGTCATACGACATGCGCTTGCGTTCGCATGCCTGCCAGGCCATCCGCGCTTCCGTCACCCGTTGCTGGGTGCTTCGCACCACGTCTTGCTGGCCGGTGATGGCGTTGTCGATCTTTTCGATGAAGAGCTGGAAGTTGCGGTAGCTCAACGCCGTCAGCCCGGTGGTCAGCGTTTCCTGGAACCGTGCCGCGTAATCGTCGCGGTATTGTTGCAGGATGACAAGTTTTTGCTGCGCTTCCTCGCTCACGCGGATCGCCCGGCCGAGGCGCTTGGTCGCTTCGTCGGTTTCTTTGGTCGCCAATTCGATCAGCGTATCAAGTGCGGAGGGAGTAGCCATGATAGTTTTGATTATATTTTTGCGTGCAGGCGCTCAATCATCCGAATAGAGCGGTAAGTTGCCCCAAGCTCTCTGCTACATCGGATTGCTCATGAATTCCCTGCTGCAAAAACGCTTCGATTCTTGGTAAGGCGGCAATGGCTTCGTCAAGGATCGGGTCGCTGCCGGCGGCGTAGGCGCCCACGCTGATGAGGTCGCGGTTGCGCTGATAGCGCGAATACAACTGTTTCAGGTGGCGCGCGCGGCGCTGGTGATGCTCATCGGTGATGCTGTGCATGGCGCGGCTGATCGACTGCTCGATGTCGATGGCCGGATAGTGTCCGGCTTCGGCCAACTGGCGGTTGAGCACGATGTGGCCGTCCAGGATGGCGCGCGCGGCGTCGGCGATCGGATCCTGTTGGTCGTCGCCCTCGGTCAGCACGGTGTAGAAAGCGGTGATGGAGCCGCCGCCTTCGTCACCGTTGCCGGCGCGTTCCACCAGGGCCGGCAGCTTGGCGAACACCGACGGCGGATAGCCTTTGGTGGCCGGCGGCTCGCCGATGGCCAGGGCGATTTCGCGTTGGGCCATCGCATAGCGGGTCAGCGAATCCATGATCAGCAGCACATCCTTGCCCTGGTCGCGGAAATACTCGGCGATGGAGGTGCAATAGGCCGCGCCCTGCAGGCGCATCAGCGGCGGCGTATCGGCCGGGGCGGCGACGACCACCGAGCGCGCCAAGCCTTCGGGGCCGAGGATCTGCTCGATGAATTCCTTCACTTCACGGCCACGCTCGCCGATCAGGCCGACCACGATGACGTCGGCGCTGGTGTAGCGCGCCATCATGCCCAGCAGCACGCTCTTGCCCACGCCGGAACCGGCGAACAGGCCCATGCGCTGGCCACGGCCCACGGTCAGCATGGAATTGATGGCGCGGATGCCGGTATCGAGGACATCGCGGATGGGCGCGCGGCCCAGCGGATTGGCGGCGCGCACGGCCAGCGGCGCCGACCGTTCGGTATGCAGCGGGCCGTAGTTATCGAGGGGGCGGCCGGCGCCATCCAGCACGCGGCCCAGCAGTTCGTCGCCGACCGGCAGGCGACGGCTGTGCTCGTCGGCGCGGCGCGGCGTGAAGCTGATGGGACCGGTGCGCGGCGGCGGCTTGACCGGCTCGACCGGGAATACGCGCGTGCCCGGCACGATGCCTTCGACATCGCTTTGCGGCATCAGGAACAGGCGCTCGTCCTGGAAGCCGACCACTTCGGCCTGGATCATCGTGCCGTTGGGCAGGGGGACGTTGCAGGGGCTGCCCACCGGCAGCTTGAGGCCGACCGCTTCCATCACCAGGCCTGCCACGCGCGTGATGCGGCCGGCGGTCTGGGTCGGCTCGGCCATGCCGACCAGGCTGCGACAGTTGTGCAGGTAGGCTTGCCAGAGGCTGCTGTGAGAGGGCATCGGGGAGTTCATGCGGGGCTCCCGGTCATGTCGGCATCGATCAATCCAGCCAGTCGAGCTGTTTGGACAGCGACTCGGCCAGACGCTTCCAGCGCGTTTGCGTGGTGGCGTCGATCTGGTTGGTACGGGTTTCCACGCGGCAGCCGCCGCGCTGGATGTGCTGGTCTTCTTCGATCTTCCAGCCGTGCTTGCCCAGCTCCTCGCCCATGTGCTCGCGCACCAGCGCGGCGTCTTCGGGGTGCAGCGTGAGCGTGGCCGGCAACTGCAGCGCGGGCAGGGAGTGGATGGCTGCGCTCACCGTCGGCAGCACCAGCTCGGGACGCACGTTGAGCGCAGTCTTGAGCATGGACTTGGACAGGTCCAGCGCCAGGTCCAGCAGTTCCGGCGCCATGCTTTCGCTGCATTGCGAGACTTCGGTGCTGAAGTTCACCGCGATCTGGCGGAAGTGCTGGATGACTTCGTTGATTTCCTTCTGGCCCTGCTGCAACCCGGCCATGTAGCCTTCGGCGCGGCCGGCTTCCAGGCCATGCTGGCGGCCTTCGGCAAAACCTTCCTGGCGCGCCGCTTCGCGAATGGCGTCGAGCTGCTCAGCGGTCAGTTGCGGGACCGGCGGAGGTTCTTCGTCGAACTCATCCTCGACCGGCGGCGCCGGTTGCGGTTCAGGCTCTTCCGGTTCGTTGAAAGACGCCAGCTCCCACCGCTGGTAGGGCGTCATTTCTTCCTTGGGAATGATCTTCGCACGCATGACTTACATTAACTCCTCAAACCGGCTGCCGACGGCGGTTCTGCGATCAACGCAGCGAAGACAGCGGGGCAAAACGCGCACAGCATCATCAGATGAACGCATCCTCGCCCTTGGCGCCCAGCACGATCTGGCCTTCGTCGGCCAGGCGGCGGACGATCTGCAGGATGGCCTTCTGCTGCGCATCCACTTCGGACAGGCGAACGGGACCCTTGGATTCCAGGTCTTCCTTCATCATCTCCGCCGCACGTTGCGACATGTTGGCGAAGATCTTGTCGCGCAGGCCCTGCGAGGCGCCCTTGAGCGCCACGATGAGCGATTCGGACTGCACTTCGCGCAGCAGCAACTGGATGCCGCGGCCGTCGATGTCGATGATGTTCTCGAAGACGAACATTTCGTCCATGATCTTCTGCGCCATGTCCTCGTCGTAGGAGCGCAGGTTGTTCATGACCGAGGTCTCGTTCTCGCCGGACATGAAGTTCAGGATCTCGGCCGCGGTGCGGATTCCGCCCATCTGCTGTTTCTTCAGGCTTTCGTTGCCGGTCAGCAGCTTTGTCAGAACGTCATTCAATTCGCGCAACGCGGCCGGCTGCACGCCGTCCAGGGTTGCAATACGAAGGATCACCTCGTTGCGCAGACGTTCCGTGAAATTGTTGATGATGCCGCAGGCATGGTCGCGCTCCAGGTGGACCAGGATGGTGGCGATGATCTGCGGGTGTTCGTTGCGGATGAGTTCGGCCACGGACTGCGCATCCATCCACTTGAGGCTCTCGATGCCGGAGGCATCGCGGCCGCCCAGGATGCGGTTGAGCAGGGAGGTGGCCTTGTCATCGCCCAGCGCCTTGGTCAGCACGCTGCGGATGTATTCGTCCGAATCCAGGCCCAGCGAAGAGGCCTGGCCGGTTTCCTCGACGAAATCGGCCAGCACGGCATTGATTTCCTCGAAACTGATGTTACGCAGGGCCGACATCGCGGCGCCGAGCTTCTGGACCTCCTTGGGGCCCAGATACTTCATGACTTCCGCAGCCTCGTCCTCGCCCAGGGCGAGCATCAGGATGGCACCTTTCTGAACGCCTTCGTTACTCATTGTTCACCCATGCCTTAATGATGCTTGCCACCAGTTTGGGATCGTTCTTGGCCCACTGCTTGGCGGTTTCGAGGTTCGCCTTGTACTGTGCGCGGTCGTCGACTTCGGCGTCGCCGGAGAGATTGACGATGGCGTCCGGATCGTCCGGATCGAAGCCGGCGGCCACCGCCGCGGCCGCTGCTGCGGCTTCGGCGTCGGCCTTTTCCTTGGCCAGGCGCTCGCGTTCTTCGCGGCCCGACAGCTTCCAGATGATGGGGCGCAACACGCGGAAGTACAGGAACAGCAGGACTGCAGCCAGCAGCACGTACTTGCCGATTTCCTTGGCCAGATCGATCATGCCCGGCTGCTTCCACAGCGGCAGTTCCGGTTCCAGGTCGGTGCTGAACTGGGTGTTGACCACGTTGAGCGAGTCGCCGCGATCCTTGTTGTAGCCCATCGCCTCCTTGACCAGATCGGAGATCTGGTTGCGTTCGGCTTCGGTCAGCGGACGCATCACGATCTTGCCGGTGTTGTCCATGGTGCGCTTGTAGTTCACCACGACGGCCACGGTCAGGCGGCGCACGCCGCCCATCGGCTGCTGCGTATAGCGGACGGTCTTGTCGACTTCGTAGTTGACGGTCTCGTCCTTGCGCGAATTGCCGCTAGAGGTCGGAGCCGGAGCCGCGCCGTTCGGCGTTGCCGCTGCGCCGTTCTGGCCTGGCGGCGCATTGGCGGCGGCCGGGTTGACAATCTGCGCAGTGGCCGGGGCAGGGGGCTGGTTGGTCAGCGCGCCCGGAACACCCGAGGTGCCACTGGAAGCGCTGTTGGCCTCGCTGCTCTGCTTGCTGCGCACGGCGGCGGTGTCTTGCGTCTGGTTGGGCTTGTAGGCCTCCGACGCCTGCTCGGTGCGCGAGAAATCGACGTCCGCGGTGGCTTCGGCGCGCACATTGCCGTTGCCGACGATGGGAGCGATGATCGATTCGACGCGCTTGACGATATCCTGCTGCAGATCCTGGACATACTTCAGTTGCGTCGGATCGAGTGTATTGGTTTGCGCCTGCTTGGTGGTGTCAGAGAGCAGGTTGCCGTTCTGGTCAACGATGGTGACGGCCTTGGGCGACAGTTCGGGCACGCTGCTGGCCACCAGATGGATGATGGCGCTGACTTGCTGTTGGTCGAGGAAGCGGCCTGGATAGAGCGCCAGGACCACCGAGGCGGTCGGTTTCTGCTGGTCGCGCACGAACACCGATGCCTTGGGCAGCGCCAGGTGCACGCGCGCGGTCTGCACCGACGACAGCGATTGCACCGAACGCGCCAGTTCGCCTTCGAGGGCGCGCTGGAAGTTGACCTGTTCGAGGAATTGGGAAATGCCGAGCTTCTGGTTCTCCATCAACTCGAAACCGACGTTGCCGCCCTTGGGCAGGCCTTGCGAGGCCAGCTTCAGACGCGCATCGTGCACCATGTTTTCGGGGACCAGGATGGCCGTGCCGCCGTCCGAATACTTGTAGGGCACGTTCATCTGCTGCAGCGACGCCACGATGGCGCCGCCGTCACGGTCATTGAAATTGGAGAACAGGACGCGGTATTCGACCTTCTGGCTCCACAGCCAGATGCCGGCCATCAAGGCGATGGTGGCCGCGGCCGCGATGATCAGCAGGACGCGCCGGCCTTGCGGCGAACGGGCATAGCCGAGCATGCCGCCCTGGGCAGGCTGCTGCGCGAAGGCGCCGCTATCCGCGGCAGCGCCGTTGGCGTCTCCCGGATTGTTTGCGTCGCTGGTCATCGTACCGTCGGCTGCTACCGCCATGATTTCCCCTCTGGCGTACCCTCGGTTGCCGAGTTGATAATGACTTTTTTCACTACTTACCTGCCCTTAAGAGGTTTTTTGCTCAGTGTGGATTGTCCGTTGGACGCCAGAATTTGATCGCCCGAACAGAATGGCAAATTCCCCCCTTATTGTTGCGAGTTGTAAATGCAATGGTGTTAAGGTGCTCATGTAGAAACCGGCAGTGCGAACTGCGCGCCGGCGGCATGGAAAAAGACAAAACCACGAGGTGGGAAATGGCAATCGAGAGTGTAATTGATACCAGCAAGATCGAGGCAATGGTCGCCCAGTTGAAGGCGGCCGCAGCGCGAGCCCAGGGCGCCGTCGATCCCGTCCAGAGCGGGGTCAAGGTCGAGAAAGCCGCGCCGCGCGTGGATTTTGCCGATGTGCTCAAGGGCGCGATCGACCAGGTCAATGATTCCCAGCAGCAAGCTGCAACGATGTCGCGGGCGTTCGCCATGGGCGATGACAACATCAACCTGTCGGATGTGATGATTGCCTCGCAGAAAGCCGGTATTTCCTTCCAGACCAGCATCCAGGTGCGCAACAAGCTGGTGTCCGCTTATCGTGACATCATGACCATGCAAGTGTGACCATTTTGGCGGGAGGGGCGGCGATTGTTGCTGCTTTCCTCTCTCGCAAGACTGCTTTTCCTTGTCTTCAGAAAAACAAAAAAGCCCGCAATTGCGGGCTTTTTTCATAGCGAGTTTCTCGGCTGCCGGCTTACATCATGCCGGATGCCTTGGCATTCTGCTCGCGTTCCAGCTTGGTGATGAAGCGCTGGATGGCGCCCAGCACCGCGCGCGGGATATCGACGAACTGGCAGCCGAAGCGGTTCACGGTCTTGCCGTTGGTCAGCTTGAATTCCTTGCAGTCGCGGATCTGCAGCTTGACCGAGACCAGCGTATTGCTGTCCAGCTCCAGTTGGCAATCCTCATAGATCGCGCCGGGCGTGGCCGGCAGGATCTTCTTTTCATCGGTGATGCCCACGCCGCCGGCGCTGATGTTGTTGAGCAGCGTGATGATGGTGATGAACGAGCCGTCCGGCTGGGTCACTCGAAAGGTGCAGCGCAGCGGCTTGGCGATCGGCGTCGGGATGCGGAAGAACTCGCGGCGCTGCAGGCGCACCAGGCTGGCCGGAATGTCAATCTTCAGCGCAGGGCGATTCTGGTATTCGACCTTGCTTGCCTTGTCCACGGCAAAGGTAATGCGAATGCTGTTGTACAGCGCTTCGAAATTGATGCGGTTGCTGGCGACGATGTTCTCATTGAGCATGGCGCTGGGCGCGGCATCGATGATCAGCGTGTCGTCGTCTTCGTCGATTTCGAGTATGGAAGTGATGACCGACTCCGATCCGCCCTTGATCAGCAGGCTCAGCAGCTGGTTTTTTTTCATCATGCTGGTGAGCAGGGAAACGATTTCCCTCCGTGAATGAACCCGGTATGGGCTGTCGTCGTCGATCTCGTCGTGATTAGCCATCTGTGCGTCTTGTACGTCTGAATTCAGCGAGTGGGATCGCTTTCCCCTGGGGAATCGTTTGAATAATTGTTTAACCCTGTATCATACATCACTGGCTCGGCCAATTGCATATTTTCAATACGATAAAGCCATGCCAACAATTCTGCGACGGTGCGATACAACGCCGGCGGGATCTGCTGGTCCAGCTCAACCTGCATCAGCAGCGACACCAGCTCTTTCGATTCATGGACGTACACGCCGCTTTCGCGCGCGCGCGCGATGATGGCCTCCGCCACCAACCCGCGGCCCTTGGCGACCACTTGGGGGGCAGCCTGGCTGGCGTTGTAGGCGAGCGCGACCGCGTTTTGCAGGGGGGTATTAGGTTTCTCCATCTTGCTTGACGATCAGCGAGTCGAGGGAGGTGCCGGCGGCCGACATGGCGTCGGCAAACAGGGCGGTATTGCTGCGCAAGGCGGCCGCGGTGAGGTCGTTGTCCGCTTTGACCTGAACGTGGATCTGCTGGCCTATCAGGCGGATCGAGGCCGACACGCTACCCAGATGCGCGAAATTGAAGCGCACCACGCTGTGCCAGCTGGGCGGCGTAGGTTCATCGTCGGGCCTCTTCGGTGTGTCGTCGCCGTGGTCCTGGTTGATTTCCCATTCCATCTGCTGGCCTGGCCAGACCTCGCCGTGCCAGACCATGCGCTGCTGTTCGAGCGCATTGAGCTGGAGGTTGATGATCTGTCCCAACTGGTTTTGCGCCGGGTCGTTCTGACTCAACAAATTCACTTCGCCGCCGCTCTGGCGCGCGACCTGGGCCTGCGGTTCTTTCATCAGCTCTTCGGCGGGACGCTGCCCGGCCGCCCAGGCCGAAACATGGGACTCGTAAAACACGCCACTGTAGGTAATCGCATTCTGCAACGCTCCCGCCACCTGATCCGCCGATGCGGGGCGCGACAGCAGCGGGGAAGGGGAAGTGACGTGATCGGCCACATTACCCTGCTGCGATGCCTGTAGCAGGCTGCCGATCAGCTTGCCAGCGCTGCTGAGCGTGGTGGTGCTGCTTGAGGGAGCGTTGGATTGCGCCTGGCGTCCGCCCTTGGCCTGGGCGTCGATCGGAACATCTTCATTGTCGGCGATCCCGCCGGCGCCGGCATCGTCGCGCGTGACGAATTGCAGGGACTTCAAGTCCTTTTGCATGGCGCGTC
The DNA here is from genome assembly GCA_009914615.1 of Herbaspirillum frisingense. Taxonomy (GTDB): domain Bacteria; phylum Pseudomonadota; class Gammaproteobacteria; order Burkholderiales; family Burkholderiaceae_D; genus Herbaspirillum; species Herbaspirillum frisingense_B. The sequence continues at coordinate 3,527 of WNDX01000010.1, read as the reverse complement.
CGGCGGTGCTGAGCGACACCGCGGAGCTCTCTTCGTCGGGGCGGAGACTGCCTTCCTTGATGGCGAAAGTCGGACGCGGATCCTTGGAGACCAGCGTCAGGATCAGCGAATCGCCCGTGCGGGCATTGGCCGGCAACATCATGCGCGCCGCCGTGTTGGCCACGCGCACGAGGAAAGTGCCGTCATCGAAGTTGGAGAGGATGCGCCCGGTCATCTGCTGACCGATCGCGATCTGGGCAAGGCGGCTGAAGGATTCCTGCCTGGTGTCGGCAACCGAAACGACCGCGGTCGCCGCCTCCACGGAATTGACGGGCTGGACGGCGGTGGCGATGTCGGCCCGCGGCAGCATGATCAACCACCCATGCCGTAGGTATTAAGCAGTTTCTGTTCGGTCTGGTTGCTTTGGATGAGGGCCGACAGCTTGCGCAGGCCCGGCTCGGTCAGATTGCGGATGTCGCGGTCGTCTTCCAGGATCTTCTTGATGATATCGACCTTGCGGTTGCGGTGCGCATCCGTCAGGGAAACGTTATCTTCACAGTTCTTGAGATTGGCGATGTGCTTGCCGCATTGCGATTCCAGCGTGGCAAGCAGCTCCCAGTCCGCCGCGCGCGCGGCAGCCAGCATTTCGTCGGTCAATTTGGAAATCGACTCGTAAATGGCGATGACGTCGTCACCGTTCATGTCGTTTACGCCTTTGCGAAGCTGTTTTGGGGATTGGCGGCATCATATGCCACCGTCATTTGCGGCGCCGCCGACGTGGGAGCGTTCGGGCCGATCTGTTCCCATGCCGAGCGGATGTCGTCCAGCAAGCCGTGGATTTCGCCCAGGATGGCCGGGTTGTTGGTGGCATTGGCCTCGAACAGGCGGCGGCTCATGTATTCATAGAGCGCGTCCAGATTGAGTGCCAGATCACCGCCGACTTCCTTGTTGAGACTGGCGCGCAGGCCATTGTCGATGATCAGGATGGCCTTGGTGATCGACTCGCCCTTGTTCTTGATGTCGCCCTCGGCCATGTACTTCTTGGCGAGTGAAATCGCCACCAGCGCGCCGTCGAACAGCATCGTGATGAGCTTGTGCGGACTGGCGGCGAGCACGCCGGTTTCCACCCCGATGTTGGCGTAGGCGTTGGCGCCACGCTTCATGCTTCCGAACATGACTTTCTCCTATGTTCGCGTATGTTCTATCAGCTTACCTTGGGCAGGTTCGCAAGCTGCTGGGTCAGATAGCTTTGCGTTGCCTGCATGCTGGTCAGCGTCACGTTGAGCTGGTTGAACTGGTTGGTGTAGGCGTCCTTCATGTTCGACAGGCGCGTCTGCACCGCGGTCTGGCGATCCTGATTGATCTTCAGGCTGGCCTGCAGACCGTTGGTCTTGGTGGCGATCAGCCCATTGTCGCTCAGGAGGCTGTCCATCAGCGTCTGCAACTTGGTCACGATACCATTTTTGGACGAGGTAGTGTTGGTCGTGTCCGGATCGGTGCCGCTGAAGAGGTTGGCGATGCCCGCGAAGTTGTTGGTCGCGGCGGTGGACAGCTTGCTCGCGTCCAGCGCCAGGGTGCCGTCTTTCTGGAACGAAATGCCGATGTCCGACAGGGTGCTGATGCCGTTGCCGCCATCGACCGCACTGAACATGGTGCTGCGCAACTGGCTCAGGATGGTCTGCACCGATGATTCGCTGGCCAGCGGCGAGGAATTGGTGGATTCGCCCAGGGTGGTGGACGGCGTCTGCTTGGTCATGTCGGCGATCGCCTTCGCCAGCGTGTTGTACGCAGAGACGAAGGTATTGGCCGCCGTGCTGATGCCGGATGTGTCGTTCGACACGTTGAGCGTGAAGTTGTCAGCCGAGGTGGTCACTTTGGCCACATTCAGCGTGACGCCGGAAATGACGTTTTCCACCTTGTTGCTAGGGCTGGTCACCGAGACACCGTCGATCGACAGCTTGGCATCCTGCGCTTTCAGCAGTTGGCCCATGCCAGCCATGGTCAAGCCCGCGTAGTCGGTGGTGCCGGTCAGCGAAATCGCGGCGGTGGCGTTCGCGGCGGTCGGGGTCAGGACCAGGCGGTCGGAGCCGTTATTCGAGGTGATGCTCGCGGTCACGCCGGCATTGGCGTTGTTGATCGACGTCATCACGTCATTGAGATCGATCGCCCCGCTGTTGTTCAGATCGGTCGGGGTGATCGCCACCGTGTTGTCGCCGACCTTCAGGTTGAGGGTGCCGTTCGCAAAAGTCTGGTTTTGCGCCACGTTGGGCGAAGTCACGGTGCCGCTGGGATCGAACGAGAACACCGAGTAATTGCCGGTGCCGGTGATCTTGATGGTGTTGGCGGCGCCGCTGTCCTTGGCGGTGATCACCAGGTGGTCGTTGGTGCCGTCGCTGACGATGGTCGCATTGACGCCGGCATCGCTGGAATTGATGGCGTCGCGCACGCCGGCCAGGGTATTGGTGGCGGGCTTGATGATGGCGGTCGAACCGGTGCCGGTCTTGATCGCCAGCAGGCCGCTCTCAAAAGTGGTGCCCGGCGTGATGCCGGCCGAGCTCAGTTTCTGCGTCTGCGCCAGTTGCGACACGGCCACTGAATAGGTGCCCGAGGCAGCTTTGGTGGCGTCGCGCGGCGCCTGCGTCTGCGTCATGGTGCTCGGCGTGGTGCCCGAGGGATCGTAGGCAAAGTCGGACAGGCTGTTGTTGGCCGTGACCTTGATGGTGTTGGCGGTGCCGCCGGTGTTCGATTCCAGTGCCAGGTGGTCGCCGTTGCCGTCAGTGACGATGGAGGCGGTCACGCCGGTATTGCCTGCATTGATGGCGTCGCGCACGCCGGCCAGGGTCGAATCGGCCTTCAGCGTGACGAAGGTGGGCGAATTGGTGCCGACTTTGATGGCGATGGAGTCGCCGGCGCTGAAGATCTTGCCGCTGGTAACGGGGGCAGACTGGATCTTTTGCGCCAGGATCTTGGTCGAGGCATCGGTGTTGATGTCCGCCGTGAACGGGTCGGTTGTCAGGTTGGTGCCGGTGCCTGCGTTGCTGACGGAGCTCTTCTGCGAGCTGAAGCTCGCGGCGGTCAGGGCTTTGATGGCCGACTGATAGCTTGACAGCGCGCTTTTGAGATTGCCGTAGGCAGAGATCAGGGTGTTGTAGCTGCTGGCCTGGGTGGTCAGCGGCGTCAGCTGCGACTGGCTCTCAGCCGAAATCAGCTGGCTGACCAGCGTGGAAACGTCGAGAGGACCCGCCGAGGTGGAGATGGTGCCGGTGGAAGTCGCCATTGTTCACTCCTGAATCTGTGCATTGCGCACAGCGCTGTGCAGGCTGCGAGCCGCGGTCAAGAGGGATGTCTGACTCTCAAGTACGGCGTCGGTGCAGTATTGACGCTGTGCGGGATAAATTACGTGAATCCGTTATGAACTGGGTGATCTTGCCCCTGATTTACGGACACCTATCTAAGCGACATTGGCCAGCTCGTACTGCTCTGGGCTGAGGTAGCCCAGGGTCGAGTGCAGCCGGATCCGATTGTAGTCAACCTCAATGTAGTCAAAC
>WNDX01000001.1 GCA_009914615.1 Herbaspirillum frisingense | reverse complement strand
CGTCCCGGCCGTCACGCTGGTTTGATGCTTGCAGCTTTGGCACATGAGCCGGTTTCGTCCGGCCCGGTAAGGAACATTCATCAAACCACATGCGGGACATACGAAACCCGCTGGCCAACGCAGCTTCTCCAGATAGGACAAACAAGCAGCTTCGGAATTGAACCAATCCGTGAATTGATTCCATGTTTGCGGGTAGTCTTGGCCTGCGATTGGGCTATTCGGTGGCGTATCCATTACGCCATTATGGCGCTAGTGGAGCTAAGTGGATACCCCATATATATGAACAGTATTTTGCACGTAGCCGTCGTCGTCTGCAAACCCTGTTTCAATTTAACCTTGCCAGAGCATCAACATCCCCACGCTTCACCCGGCGCGGCGGCCGATTAATCGGTTATGCTTGATCACCCCCGGCTTCCCGAACCATAAGAAATACAACAAGGGGGAACAGCACCGCAAGGACCGTCAGGTCCCAAGGAGACAACGATGCAATACCAGGCAGACCGGCCGGGCGCCGGTGCGTCGCTGGGCGCTGCGCCGCTGGTGCAGGCCGCCGCCGATGGCGTGCCGGACCTGCAGGCCATCGAACGTTCGCACCAGCGCAGCTCGTCCTATGGCATCACGCGCGGCCAGCGCCCCGACCTGGCCACGCTCTCGCGCGCCGATCTGGCGCAGACGCTGGAATCCAACAATGGCCTCTCCGGCCACGCGCGGCCGGTGATGGAAACGCTGTACGACCAGATCCGCAATACCCATAGCATGGTGATCCTGTCGGACGCCGAAGGCACCATCATCCATACCCTGGGCGACAGCGATTTCCTGGCCAAGGCCGACCGTGTGGCGCTGGGTGCCGGCGGCCGCTGGTCGGAACAACTGCGCGGCACCAATGCCATCGGCACCACCCTGTTCGAGCAAAAGCCGACCACCGTGCACGCGCAGCAGCACTATCTGGACGCCAACCGCTTCCTGACCTGTTCGGCCGCGCCCATCTTCGATCATCGCGGCCAGGTGCTGGGCGTGCTGGACGTGTCGGGCGAATGCAGCAGCTTCCACAAGCACACCATGGCGCTGGTGCGCATGTCGGCGCAGATGATCGAGAACCATCTGCTGGCCGGCAGCTTCCCCGATTGCATCACCCTGCACTTCCACAGCCGCGCCGAATTCGTCGGCACGCTGGTCGAAGGCATCGCCAGCTTCTCGCCGGGCGGACGCTTCCTGACGGCCAACCGTAGCGCGCTGTTCCAGCTCGGGCTGCCGCTGGCGGCACTGCAATCCCATACCTTCGGCTCGCTGTTCGGCATCCCCTTGTCGCTGCTGTTCGACCATCACCGCAAGGCGGCGCCGGGCCTGCTGGAACTGTGCCTGCACAGCGGCATCCGCATCCACGCGCGCGCCGAACTGCGGCTGCGCGAACAGCACTTCCAGAATGCGCGCGACGCCGTGCTCGAAGCGCCTGCGCCGCTTCCGGCCACACCCGCCGGCCGCAGTGCCAACAGCGTGACCAAACCCGACCTGCAAGCGCTGGACACCGGCGACGCAAACATGCGCGCCCTCTTGGCAAAGCTACGCAAGGTGATCGGCCGCGACATCCCCATCTTGATCACCGGCGAAACCGGTACCGGCAAGGAATGGCTGGCGCAGGCCATCCATCGCGAAAGCGCGCAACCTGGCGCACCCTTCGTGGCGGTCAACTGCTCGGCGATTCCGGAAAACCTGATCGAGGCCGAACTGTTCGGCTACGAAGACGGTGCCTTCACCGGCGCCCGCCGCAAAGGTGCGCTGGGCAAGATCGCCCAGGCCCAGGGCGGCACACTGTTCCTGGACGAGATCGGCGACATGCCGCTGGCGCTGCAAGGCCGCCTGCTGCGCGTGCTGCAGGAACGCGCGGTGACGCCGCTGGGCAGCAATCGCGTGATCCCGGTGGAGTTCGCGCTGGTCTGCGCCACCAACCAGCCGCTGCGGGAGATGGCGGCGCGCCATGCCTTCCGCGAGGATCTCTACTACCGCATCAACGGCCTGCAGGTGAAATTGCCGGCGCTGCGCGAACGCAGCGACCTGGCGCAACTGGCGGCGATGATCCTGCGCCGCGAGGGCGGCGCGCAGGCGCTATGCTTCGATGAGCAGGTGCGGCGCCTGCTGCTATCCAGCCGCTGGCCCGGCAACCTGCGCCAGTTGACCAACCTGATCCGCACCGCGCTGGCCATGGCGGCCGGCGAGGACAGCATCGGCGTGCGCCATCTGCCGGATGACTTCCTGGAAGAGACGCAGGCGCTGGCCGCCGCGCCGCCGCCGCAGGAACCCGTCGCATCGCTATCGATGCAGGACAGCGAATGGGCCGCCATCGAGCGCGCGCTGCGCGGCCACGACGGCAACGTCAGCGCCGCCGCCAAGGCGCTGGGCGTATCGCGCAACACCATCTACCGCCGCCTGAGAGCACGCAGCAACTGATCCGCTGCGGCGTCAGTGCGAGGCCAGTTGCGGCAAGGCGTCGTACTCCGCGTCGCTGAACAGCCGCGAGCGCGTCAGGAAGCGCTTGCCGCTGCCGTTCTCCAGCGAGAACATGCCGCCGTTGCCGTTGACCACGTCGATGATCAGTTGCGTGTGCTTCCAGTATTCGAACTGGTCGGCGCCGATGTAGAACGGCACGCCGTCGATATCCCCCATGCGGACGTCGGTATCGCCCAGCGTGAATTCGCCTGCCGGATAGCACATCGGCGCGCTGCCGTCGCAGCAGCCGCCGGACTGGAAAAAGATCAGTTCGCCGTGCCGCCCTTTGAGCTGGCGCAGCAGTTCCACGGTCGCGTCGGTGGCGACCACCCGTTGCGGTGCCTTCATTGCCTGTCTCCGTTTCTGTCCTGTCGGTCTGGAATATCCTGAAAAAACGGCGCCGGCCGCAACGCGGACCGGCGCCGAAGCTGCCTTGCATCAAGCCATCGATCAGAAGAAACCGAGCGCCTTGGGGCTGTAGCTCACCAGCAGGTTCTTGGTCTGCTGGTAGTGATCCAGCATCATCTTGTGGTTCTCGCGACCGATGCCCGACTGCTTGTAGCCGCCGAAGGCGGCATGCGCCGGATACAGGTGGTAGCAGTTGGTCCACACGCGGCCGGCCTGGATCTCGCGGCCCATGCGGAAGGCACGCGTGCCGTCGCGCGTCCACAGGCCGGCGCCCAGGCCATAGAGCGTGTCGTTGGCGATCGCCAGCGCGTCCTCTTCATCCTTGAAGGTGGTGACCGACACCACCGGCCCGAAGATTTCTTCCTGGAAGATGCGCATTTTGTTGTTGCCCTCGAAGACCGTGGGCTTGACGTAATAGCCGCCGCCCAGGTCCCCGCCCAGCTCTTCGCGACCGCCGCCGGCCAGCACCTTGGCGCCTTCCTGCTTACCGATGTCGATATAGGACAGGATCTTTTCCAGCTGTTCCTGCGAAGCCTGGGCGCCGATCATGGTGCTCTGGTCGAGCGGGTTGCCTTGCTTGATCGCGGCCACCCGCTTCAACGCGCGTTCGATGAAGCGCTCATAGATCGACTCCTGCACCAGCACCCGCGACGGGCAGGTGCAGACCTCGCCCTGGTTCAGCGCGAACATGGCGAAGCCTTCCAACGCCTTGTCGAAGAAATCGTCGTCCTTCTCCATCACGTCGGCAAAGAAGATGTTGGGCGACTTGCCGCCCAGCTCCAGCGTCACCGGGATCAGGTTCTGCGAGGCGTATTGCATGATCAGGCGACCGGTGGTGGTCTCGCCGGTGAAGGCGATCTTGGCAATGCGCTTGTTGGACGCCAGCGGCTTGCCGGCTTCCAGCCCGAACCCCTGCACCACGTTGAGCACGCCCGGCGGCACCAGATCCTGGATCAGTTCCAGCAGCACCATGATGGAGGCCGGGGTCTGTTCGGCCGGTTTGAGCACCACGCAATTGCCCGCGGCCAGCGCCGGCGCCAGCTTCCACACCGCCATCAGGATCGGGAAATTCCACGGAATGATCTGGCCGACCACGCCCAGCGGCTCATGGAAGTGGTAGGCATAGGTATCGTTGTCGATGGCCGAGATGCCGCCTTCCTGGGTGCGAATGGCCGCGGCGAAGTAGCGGAAATGGTCGATCGCCAGCGGGATGTCGGCCGCCATGGTTTCGCGGATGGGCTTGCCGTTGTCGAGCGTCTCGGCGGTGGCCAGCAGTTCCAAGTTGGCCTCCATGCGCTCGGCGATCTTCAGCAGCAGGTTAGCCCGATCGGTGGGGGAAGTCTTGCCCCAGCTCTTCTTGGCGGCATGGGCGGCGTCCAGCGCCAGTTCGATGTCGTCGGCGCTGGAGCGCGCGACTTCACAGAAGGCGCGGCCGATGACGGGGCTGATGTTTTCGAAATACTCGCCCTTGACCGGCGGCACGAATTTGCCGCCGATGAAATTGTCGTAGCGCTGCTTGAAGGGGTCACGTACGCCGAGTTTGCTGATGTCTGCCAGATTCATGTCGTCTCCGTCTGGTTATGGATTGAAATCCCGGCCGCCATGCCTGCCATGCGCACATGGAACAGGTGTGCCGGCGCGGGCGCTCAGACCAGAGAGGGGCAAATCGCATGCCAGTGCGAGAAGACGCGACATTCTCGCGCCAGGCCGCGCCGGGACGGTGCTGGCGGGACGCTGCCGTGGCCCGGAAGGCGCGGCGGGTTTGCCAGGCTGTGGCAGTGTGTCAATCTGGCGCAACCAACGACGGCCGTGCTGGCACACCATGGGCAGGACATCGGCGCGCGGGCGCGTGATTGCGCCGGCCATGAAAAAACCGGCCAGAGGCCGGTTGCTTTTTGCGCGCGGGAGGCGATCAGACCGCGTCGGGGCCGGTCTCGCCGGTGCGGATGCGGATCACCTGCTCCACTTCCTGCACGAAGATCTTGCCGTCACCGATCTTGCCGGTGCGGGCAGCCTTGATGATGGCATCCACGGCTTGCTCGACCACCTTGTCGTCCACCACCACCTCGATCTTGACCTTGGGGAGGAAATCCACCACGTATTCGGCGCCGCGATAAAGCTCGGTATGGCCCTTCTGCCGGCCGAAGCCCTTGACTTCGGTGACCGTCAGGCCCGTGACTCCGACTTCGGCGAGGGATTCACGCACCTCGTCCAGCTTGAACGGTTTGATGATAGCGGTCACTTGTTTCATGGCAATTTCCTCTCTTGATATGTCGTAAAGAAACGATCTGGTAAAAATCTAGCGTCTGATTGTCTGTTCTTCGGCCTTTAAGCTAAGGCCTGGTGCGGGAATTCGCCCATGCCGGCCGCCCCGAGGCGCCGGGGCCGCCGTCCATCTTCATCCACCCTTGCATTGTCAATCAGGCGCGCGCGGCTTTCAACCTCCGTTGGCAGGAAGCACGGCAAAAAAGCGCGCCGGCAAGCCCCGCCGGCGTGGCAATGTCAGTAATTTCCGTCCGGAATCTGTTCCAGGCCCTGCATCCACACGGTCGCCTCGGAATCGCTGGGCGCGCGCCAGTCGCCGCGCGGTGACAGCGAACCGCCGGAACCGACCTTGGGCGCGTTGGGCACGCAGGAACGCTTGAACTGGCTGGTCTTGAAGAAGCGGTACAGGAAGATGCCCAGGTTCTTCTTGATCTGCTCCAGCGTGTATTCGTTGTGGGCGCCATGCAGGCCGTCCGGCCAGTGGCCGGCGTCGCGATCCCGCCAGGCGCTGTACGACAGGAAAGCCACCTTGGCCGGAGTGAAACCGTAGCGCAGGATGTAGTAGAGATTGAAGTCCTGCAGCTCATAAGGGCCGATGAAGTCCTGGGTGCGCTGGCCGGGCTCGCCGCCGCTGGCGCCGGGCACCAGTTCGGGGCTGATCTCGGTTTCCAGGATGTGCATCAGCACTTCCGGATGCTTCAGCTCCAGCGAGGCGGATTCGGCTACCCAGCGCACCAGGTGGGTGATCAGGGTCTTGGGCACGCTGGCGTTGACGTTGTAGTGCGACATGTGGTCGCCCACGCCATAGGTGCACCAGCCCAGCGCCAGCTCCGACAGGTCGCCGGTGCCGATGACGATGGCGCCGTTGTGGTTGGCCAGGCGGAACAGGTGATTGGTGCGCTCGCCGGCCTGGACGTTTTCGAAGGTGATGTCGTACACCGGCTCGCCGCGCGAATACGGGTGGCCCAGGTCCTTGAGCATCTGTTCGCAGCTGGGACGGATGTCGATCTCCTGCGCCGTGCAGCCGACCTGTTCCATCAGCTTGTGCGCCTGCGCCAGCGTGCGGCTGCTGGTGGCGAAGCCGGGCATGGTATAGGCCAGGATATTGGCGCGCGGCAGGCCCAGCTTGTCCATGGCCTTGGCGCAGACCAGCAGCGCATGGGTCGAATCCAGGCCGCCGGACACCCCGATCACCACTTTCTTGATGCTGCTGGACGACAGACGCTGCACCAGCGCCTGCACCTGGATGTTGTACACCTCGCGGCAGCGCAGCTCGCGCTGCTGGGCGTTGGACGGAACATAGGGGAAGCGCGCCACGCGGCGCTGCAGCGGCAAGGCCTGCTGTGCCTGCACCTCGACCTCGAAGGCCACCACTTCGAACTTGCGCACTTCATCCGCATGGCGGCGTACCGACTGGCCGAAGGTGGTCTGATGGAAGCGTTCGCGCGACAGGCGTTCGAGGTCGATGTCGGCGTAGATCACGTGGCCGCCGTCGGCGAAGCGCTCGGACTCGGCCAGCAGCTCGCCGTTTTCGCAGATCAGCGCCTGGCCGTCCCAGGCCAGATCGGTGGTCGATCCGCCCTGGCCGGCCGAGGAATACAGGTACGCCGCCATGCAGCGCGCCGATTGCTGCGATACCAGTTGATGGCGATAGCCGGACTTGCCGACCACGATGTTCGATGCCGACAGGTTCACCAACACCGTGGCACCGGCCAGCGCGGCAAAGGACGACGGCGGGATCGGCACCCAGACGTCTTCGCAGATCTCGATATGGAAGCGGAAGTCGGGAATATTGCGGATATCGAACAGCAACTGGCTGCCGAAGCCGACCTCCTGTCCGAGCAACTGCACGCGGCGCGTCACGGCGCAGTCGGCGCTGCTGAACTGGCGTGCCTCGTAGAACTCGCTGTAGTTGGGCAGGTAGCTCTTGGGCACCACGCCGTGGATACGGCCGGCGCTGAGCACCACCGCGCAGTTGTACAACTGGTGATCGACCTTCAGCGGCAAACCCACCACCAGCACCGCCGGGATGCGTCGGGAGGCGTCCAGCACGGCTTGCAGGGCCTGCTGCGAGGCGTCCAGCAAGGCGCGCTGCTGGAACAGATCCTCGCAGCTATAGGCCGACAGGCCCAGTTCGGGGAAGGACACCAGGACCGCGCCCTGGGCGGCGGCCTTGTCGGCCAGTTCGATGGTGCGCTGGGCGTTGTAGCCGGGATCGGCCACCTTGCATTCCGGCACCGCCACCGCGACGCGGGCGAAACCGTGGCTATACAGATTGAAGAATTCGCTATGCATGTCGTGCTTTCTGCCGCCTCCCGGGGTCGCAAACTCCATCCGCTTGCCGGCGCCGGCGGCGCGTTCTTTTCATTTTGCGTAGAATGCCCGTTTGATCGATGTGATCGCAGCAGCAGGCCACGCAACCTATTGCAGTCAATGGATTATCGCACGCGAATCGTTTCTTCTCTGGCCGACATCGGCCAGTCCCGCTGGGACGGGCTGGTCGCCGTTCAAGACGAGGCCAATCCCTTTCTTTCCTATGCTTTCCTGCATGCCCTGCACGAGAGCGGCTCGGCCTGCGCCGACACCGGCTGGGAACCGCACTACTTGACCGTCTGGCAAGACGAGCAATTGGCTGCGGCGCTGCCGCTGTATCGCAAATACCATTCCTACGGCGAATACGTGTTCGACTGGGCCTGGGCCGAGGCTTACCAGCGCCATGGCGTGGAGTACTACCCCAAGCTGCTGTCGGCGATCCCTTTCACGCCGGTGCGCGGCGGCCGCCTGCTGGCGCGCGACGGCGAGGCGCGCTCGGCGCTGCTGACCGCGCTGCAAGCCTTGCAGCAGGAAGACGGTCATTCCTCCACCCACATCCTCTATCCGCCGCCGGAACAGGCGCAGACGCTGGCCGACGCCGGTTTCCTGCTGCGCAGCGGCGTGCAATTCCACTGGCACAACGAGGGCTATGCCAGCTTCGAGGAATTCGCGGGGACGCTGGACCGCAAGAAGCGCAAGAACATCCTGGCCGAGCGGCGCAAGGTGGCCGAGCAGGAGGTGACCTTCCTGTCGCTGCGCGGGCGAGAGATCGACGAGCAGCATTGGCGCTTCTTCAACCGCTGCTACCGCCACACGTATTCCGAGCACTATTCCACGCCTTACCTGAACCTGGATTTCTTCCTGCGCATCGGCGAGAGCATGCCGCAGCACCTGCTGCTGACCCTCGCCGTGCGCGCCGGCAAGCCCATCGCCTCCTCGCTCACCGTGTACGACAGCGACACGCTCTATGGCCGCTACTGGGGCGCGCTGGAGCATGTGCCCTGCCTGCATTTCGAGACCGCCTATTACCAGCCGCTGGAATTCTGCATCGCCGAGAAGATCGCCTGGTTCGAAGGCGGCGCCCAGGGGGAGCACAAGATGGCGCGCGGCTTCCTGCCGCAGAAGACCTGGTCGGCGCATTGGCTGGCGCATCCGGGCTTCTATGACGCGGTCGAGCATTTCCTGGAACGCGAAGGCGGCGGCATCGACGGCTATCTGAGCGAACTCAACGAGCGCAATCCCTTCCGCGATCCGCCGCGCTGATCGCCGCCTCCATGAAAAATGGCCGGCACCCGCCCAAGGCGGATGCCGGCCATCCCTTGCCCGCCGCAGCCGGAAACGACCGGTCCCGGACCCGGCCGTGCTCCGCCTTGCGGCGTCAGGCGCTGCGCGTCACTTGTAGCCGACGCGGTCCAGCATCTGCAGCACCTTCTGCTGGTTGGCGCCGATCGCGCCGACATTGATAACTTCCGCCTTGAACGGCCCCATTTTCAGCAGCGCCGGGTTGTCGGTCTTCACGCTCTTGACCGCCGGCCATTCGTTGTTGCCTTCGGCGAAGTAGCGCTGGGCGTTGTCGCTGGCCAGGTATTCCAGAAACTGCACGGCCTCGGCCTTGTGCGGCGCATGCTTGGCCACGCCGCCGCCGGCGATGTTGACGTGGGCGCCGTAGCTCTTCTGGTTGGGCCAGACGATGCCGACCTTTTCCATCAGCGCCACGTCTTCCGGCTTGGTGGAGCGCAGCAGGCGCGCCACGTAGTAGGAGTTGGAAATGGCCACGCCGCATTCGCCCGAACCCACCGCCTTGATCTGGTCGGTATCGCCGCCCACCGGCTGGCGCGCCTGGTTGGCGACCATGCCCTTGAGCACTTCCTCGGTCTTGGCGGCGCCGTTATGTTCCAGCAGCGCGCCGAACAGTGAGACGTTATAGGGGTGAGAACCGCTGCGGGTGCACAGCTTGCCCTTGTTCTTGGGGTCGGCCAGCGATTCGTAGGTATCCACGTCTTCCGGCTTCACGCCGGCCTTGTTATAGACGATCACGCGGGCGCGCGTGGAAAAGCCGAACCACTGGGCGCCGTCGCTGCCTTCCTTGCTGTGCAGGTTGGCCGGGATGCGCTCGTCCAGCAGCTTCGACTTGACCGGTTGGAACAGGCCCTCGCTCTGCGCCTTCCACAGGCGCGCCGCGTCCACCAGCAGGATCACATCGGCCGGACTGGACGCGCCCTCGCTTTTCAGGCGCGCCAGGATGCCGGCGTCATCGCCGTCGATGCGGTTGATCTTGATGCCGGTGGTCTTGGTGAAGTCGGCATAGAGGGCTTCGTCAGTCTGATAGTGACGCGCCGAGTAGAGGTTGAGCACCTTCTCCTGTGCGACGGAAGACAGCGCGGTACCGGCCAGCAAGGCGCCGACCACGAGTTGACGAGGGAACATGAACCATCCTTTTCCAAAAGAGTAGACAAACCCCGCGGGAATCCGGGGCATCTTTTTTGGCGCGGGAGGCGGTCCGGGAATGCTGCCTTTGCCTGACCGTGACAGCACCGGCATGCGTGGCCGGCGCTTTCGCGAAAGCGGCATCGTTGCGATGCCTTGTTCTTGGTATGGGGTTAGCGCGATGCGGCGCTGGCCGTCATCGGAAACCGAAGGCGACTATATCACAAATAAGAAGCATTACCATCTAAATTGCGGCATGCAGGAAACCAGGGCGCCCCGAACAAAAATGCCCTTACCGGCGGTCTCCGGCAAGGGCATTTCGGAATGGCGATCGCGGGCGAAGCCGATGGCCGGAACGATCAGGCCAGCACCTTGACGCCAAAATCGACGCCGATGCCGGCCCACCACTCCTGTTCCTTCTGGAACCAGAAAGAGATGCTGGGATGTTCCTTGATGTAGTCGCGGCGGATTTCCAGGTCGATCTTGCTCTTGAGCTTGACCCTGACCTTGTCCAGGTCGAGCGTGATGTGCGCATGCCGGAACATCACCGCCAGGCGCAACGCCAGCACGGCCTTGGCGAAATCGACGTCGGCCAGCATCTCGCTGATCTTCTTCAGGTTACCCTTCTGGCCCAGGATCAGCGTGCTCATCAAACGCTGTTCGCGCGTAGTGAAGCCCGGCAGGTCGGCGTTGGCGATCATGTAGGCCGAATGCTTGTGGTAGCCGGTGGGCGACACCACCAGGCCGGTCTCGTGCAGCAAGGCGCTCCAGAACAGGTAGCGCGCATAGGAATCGGTGGCCGGCCGCAGCAGCTCGAAAAAGCCCAGCGCGGTTTCGGCCACGCCGTGGGCGCGCGCGGCGTCCACGTGGAAACGACGCGCGAATTCTTCGACCGACAGCTCGCGGCGGTCAGCCTTGGTGGCGCGCAGTTGCAGATCCCACATCACGCCCATGCGCAAGCCGGCTTCCACCGGCGTGATGACTTCGATGCCGAACTCCTGCATGAAGCCGATCAGCAGCGCCAGGCCGCCCATGATGACGCCGGCGCGGTCGGGCTTCATGCCGTCCAGTTCGATCTGGCTGACGTGGCCGAAATCGATCAGGCGCTGCATCAGGTCTTCCAGGCTGGGCAGCGAGATGCGACCGTCGCCCATGGCATTGCGCTCGATGGTGTCGGCGATCGCGCGCATGGTGCCGGAGGAACCATAGACGTTGACGGCGGCCGGATCGAAGCTGAACAGGTGCACCGCGTCCTCGACGTGCGAACGCGCCGAGATGATGGCGCGTTCGAAGGCGGCCGCGGTGATGGCGCCGTCGGGGAAGAAGGCGATGCTCTGGTTGACGGTGCCGATGCCGAAGGATTCGACATGGCGGATGTGTCCGCCCAGGCCGCGGATGACTTCGGTGGAGCCGCCGCCGATGTCGATCACCATGCGCTCCTCGTCCGGCTCGCCCAGCACGCCGGCCACGCCCATGTAGATCAGGCGCCCTTCTTCCTCGCCGGAAATGATCTCCACCGGATAGCCGATGGCGCGTTCCAGCTCGGGCAGCAGCTCATGCGCATTCTTGGCCACGCGCAGGGTATTGGTGGCCACCACGCGCACGGCGTTGAGGGAGTAGTCGCGCAGGATGGCGCGGAAACGGGTCAGCGAATCGATGGCGGTCTTGCACGCCTGCTCGGTGAGGTAGCCGTTCTTGTCGATGCCGGCCGCCAGACGAATGGGATCGCGCGCGCTCTTGATGACGCGGATGCCATCGTTTTCATATTTTCCGATATGCAAACGAAAGCTGTTGGAACCGAGATCTACCGCTGCAAACATTCATTTCCTTCCGACATTGAATCCGAGATACAAAAATGCCTAAACAATTTCATCCGCAGCAGGTAGCCGTGCAGACAAGATAAAGGGCTTCCATGACAGTTTAATGACACCTTGAAGCCGTCGCAGGCGGCCGCCCTGCTCGCCAGGACAGGCATATCGCCCGCCAAGCCGCTTGCAGCCTGTAAAATGTCGTCATGGCGCCGCCATGCTGCGGCGCAAATATTATTTTATACAATTTATTCAATTCCCTACTCATGCCGGGCATTCTTTATCTGGTTCCCAACACCCTGGGCGCGGCCGAGCTTGCCGCCGAAGGCGCGCCGCATCCGCTGGACGCCATCATCCCGCGCGAAGTGCAATCCATCGCCGCGCGCCTGGACTACTTCGTCGCCGAAAACGCCAAGACCACGCGCGCCTTCCTGAAACTGCTGGGCGGCAGCCAGCTGCTGACCAGGCCCATCCAGGAAATCGCCATCGCCGAGCTCAACGTCAACACCGACGCCGCCGCGCTGCCGGCCCTGCTGGCGCCCATCCTGGAAGGACGCGACGGCGGCCTGATCTCGGAAGCCGGCGTGCCGGCGGTGGCCGATCCCGGCGCCAACCTGGTCCGGCTGGCGCATCGCCACGGCATCCAGGTGCGGCCGCTGGTCGGCCCCTCCTCGCTGCTGCTGGCAGTGATGGCCAGCGGCCTGAACGGCCAGAGCTTCGCCTTCAACGGCTACCTGCCCACCGATGCCGACGCGCGCCAGAAGCGCATCCGGCAACTGGAGGAACGTTCGCGCAAGGAAAAGCAGACGCAACTGCTGATCGAAACGCCTTATCGCAACGGCGCCATGCTGGAAGCGCTGGCCCAGGCTTGCCAGGCCAATACGCTGCTGTGCGTGGCGACCGACCTGAGCCTGGCGACGGAATCGGTGCGCACACAGACCGCGGGACAGTGGAAGGCAGCGCTGGCTGCCAGCAAAGGGCCGGATTTTCATAAGAAGCCGACGGTGTTCCTGTTGCTGGCGGAGTGACTGGCTGTTGGCTGTTGATCCTGATTTTTCGTCAATGAGGCAGGGCTTATCCTTTCAAAGGTCATTGCGCCGCCCTCTTCTTGCTGCATCAGCTTGCGGCCCTACCCTCGTCGTCCTGACGAAAGTCAAAACCCAGCGTCGTTCCGGCGCCTCGGGTGCATGACAAACGCCGCTGGGTTCCGATCTTCGCCGGGATGACGGATTGTTAGATTCAGGGCACGAGAAATCCAAGGGCAGCGGCGAGAAACCAGGAACAAGACTGTCCGGAAAAAAAGCCAAACGTATTGCTTGAAGAACATCCGACGCAAGAAACAAAAAGGCCGACTGCAACAGCAGCCGGCCTTTTTGTTAGAGATTGGCGAACCGGATGTTCGATCACAGACCCGGATATTCGACTCTTATTGCGAGCCCCGCTCAACGCAACTGCGGCACCGACGACGACATCATCGTCTTGGCAAACCCGGCGCCGAAGGCCACGCCGAATTTCTTCAGCACGCGCTCGGAGAGGTTCTCGGTCTGGGTGTAATCCACCACGTCTTCTGCCTTGAACATGTCGCGCGCCACGCTATCGACGGTGCCATAGCCGTCGGCCAGGCCCAGCTCGACCGCCTTGGAGCCGGTCCACACCAGGCCGGAGAAGGTGTCCGGATTTTCCTTCAGGCGCGTGCCGCGGCCCTGGCGCACCACTTCGATGAACTGCTGGTGGATTTCGTCCAGCATCGATTGCGCGTATTCGCGCTGCTTGGCGCTCTGCGGGCTGAACGGGTCGAGGAAGCTCTTGTTCTCGCCCGCGGTCAGCAGACGGCGTTCCACGCCCAGCTTGTCCATCAGGCCGGTGAAGCCGAACCCGTCCATCAGCACGCCCACCGAACCGATCAGGCTGGCCTTGTTGACGAAGATCTTGTCGGCCGCGGCGGCGATGTAATAGCCGCCCGAAGCGCACACCTCTTCCACCACCACATAGATCGGTTTCTTGGGATATGCCTTGCGCAGGCGGGTGATCTCGTCGTTGATCATGCCGGCCTGCACCGGGCTGCCGCCGGGGCTGTTGATCTTGAGGATCACGCCGACCGAGTCGGCGGCGGCGAAGGCCTTGTCCAGCGCCGGGATGACCACGCCGGCCGAGCCCTGCCCTTCGGATTCGATGGTGCCCTTGATCTCGACCAGCGCGGTGTGCGTGCCCAGCGGCTCGGACTCGGTCTTGCCGTAGGTGAAGGCCATCCACACGCCGAGCACGATCACCACCAGGATCGCGATGCGGAAGAAGATGCCCCAGCGGCGCCGCGCGCGCTGTTCCTTGACGGCGAACAGCGCCAGCTTTTCCAGCACGTCGCGTTCCCAGCCGGGCTTTTTGTCGTCGCGGGCGACCCTGGCCGGCGCAGGACTCACCGGTTCGGGCGACGCTTGCGGTTTCGATTCCGGGTTTTCAAATTCGTTGTTGCTCATATGCTCACTCAAAGCGGCGCGGCAGCCGGCGGCTGGCCTGCGCTAAATTCCCCCAAAGCTCATGCCTCGACGGGCTTGACGATGTCGTCCGGGCGCCAAAATACCTGGCCGTCCCGCTCCACCGTCATGATCTTACGCAAATGCGCGCCGGTACAAGGACCGCCTTCGCATTTTCCGGTATCGGGCGCATAAACCGCGCCATGTGTTGCGCACATGAGATACAGGCCGCTGGATTCGAAGAACTCGCCCTCGGCCCAGTCCAGTTCCACCGGCACGTGTGCGCAGCGGTTCAGGTAACCATACACCGCGCCGCCGTAGCGCACCACGAAGCCGGTCGTGTCATCGCCATGGATCATCACCGGAAAGCGCTTGCCCAGCCCGCCCTCCTCCAGCTCGGAAGAGGCGCAGATGGGAATCTCGGTCGGGCTGTTCATGGCGATGGCAGTGAATGGCGTTGAAGATGGCGCCGGCGGGCGCACGTGGTGCTACTGCTTGAGACTCCGGATCAGGCGTTCTCGGTAAGCCACTGATGCAATTCGCGGATCGACTTGGCCGAATACAGCGGCGCCAGCGCATGCAGCTGCGCCGGCGGATGCGCGCCGAATTCCACCGCCACGCCCTTGGCGCCGGCATTGATGGCCATCTGCAGATCGTGCGTGGTATCGCCGACCATGACGGTGCGATGCATGTCCTGGCCCAGTTCGCGGGTCAGTTCCTGCAGCATGGCTGGATGCGGCTTGGAAAAGGTTTCGTCGGCGCAGCGCGTGGCGTCGAAGATCGCCAGCAGGCCGGTGCTGTTCATCGCGCGGTTCAGGCCGACCCGGCTCTTGCCGGTGGCCACCGCCAGGAAATAACCCTGTTGCGACAGGTCGGCCAGCATCTCGGGCACGCCTTCGAACAGCGTCAGGTCCTTGTCCTGCCCCAGGTAATGGTGACGGTAACGTTCGACGATGCGCGGGTAATACTTGGGATCGACGTCAGGGATGGCGGCCTGCATGGCATCTTGCAAGCCCAGGCCGATCACGTAGGACGCCGCGCTCTTGTCCGGGATGGGCAGGCCGAGGTCGCGCGCCGCGGCCTGGATGCAGCGCACGATGGTCGAGGTGCTGTCCATCAGCGTGCCGTCCCAGTCGAAGACGATCAGGTCGAATTGCTTTCTTGCCATGTTTTCTTTCCGCTCTCGTCAGCCGCCGGCCGGATTGCTTGCCAAACGGACATGCGTATCTGTTAATTCCGGGCAGAAAGTATCACATCCCGGCCGACTGCGCCCATTCCTCTTTGCTCATGCCTCTTCGCTGCCGGCGATCATGCCGGCCGGCAAGCCTTCCTCGCCGGATTCCTGCAGGCTGCGCAGGAAATTGGCGCATTCGTCCGGCAGCCCGGCCTTGAGCGTCACCGTCTCACCGCTGTCGGGATGGGTGAAGCTGATGCGCCAGGCGTGCAGGAACATGCGCTTCAAGGCGATGCGGCGGCCTTCGGCCTTCTGCAGCGCCTTGTTGAGACCGAAGTCGCCGTATTTGTCGTCCCCCACGATGGGAAAACCGCTGGAAGACAGGTGCACCCGGATCTGATGCGTGCGGCCGGTCTTCAGTTCAGCCTCCAGCAGCGCGAAGTCGCCGAAGCGGCGCATCAGCGAAAATACCGTATGCGAAGGCTGGCCATCGGCCTGCACGCGCACGCGCCGCTCGCCGTCCGGCGTGCTGTACTTGTGCAGCGGCAACTTGACGTGCTGGCGGGCGTTCTTCCAGTCGCCCTGCACCAGCGTCAGGTAGCGCTTGTCGGTCGTGCCTTCGCGCATCTGGTCGTGCAGGTTGGTGAGCGCCGAACGTTTCTTGGCGATCAACAGAATGCCGGAGGTGTCGCGGTCCAGCCGGTGCACCAGTTCCAGGAACTTGGCCTGCGGACGCGCCGCGCGCAGTTGTTCGATGACGCCGTAGCTGACGCCCGAGCCGCCGTGCACGGCCACGCCGGCCGGCTTGTCAATCACCAGCAGATGATTGTCTTCCAGCAGGATGCGGAACTCGGCGCCGGGGACGACATTCTCTTGCTTCTCCGCAACTCGTATTGGCGGCACGCGCACCATGTCGCCTTCCGCCAGGCGGTAGGTCTGGTCGATGCGGCCCTTGTTGACGCGCACCTCGCCCGAGCGCAGCACGCGATAAATATGGCTCTTGGGAACCCCCTTGCAGATGCGCAGCAGGAAATTGTCGATCCGCTGTCCTGCCTCTTCCTCTGAAATGGTCAGCAACTGCACTTGCGGGACATTCTGCGAGGCTGTTGCGTTCAGGGAAGGCGCCGCCGCTTTCGCAGTTTCAGAAGCCCCCCTAGAAAATCTCGCTAAGTCCTTCATTTTGAATATATAATCGATTGACGCTCGTCACAAAACGGCGTCAGTAGAATAAAAAGGATCATTCTACACAAGAGGAGACTTCGTCAGCCTCGCTCGTTTGCAAAATTGACGAAGGGGGCCCCGAAAATCACGACGTGCGGCATGGCAGACGCAAAAAAAGCGCTGCAACGGTTCGACAATGCACCGTCAATGCCGCTGGCCTGGTTGTCGTAAGGCCTCAAAAACGAGTACGCACCTTTCCTGCGCGAGTCCAGTTTGCACCGCAGTTGCAATCGGATAACGCACTTGGAAGTGGAACAGAATTGTTTGGATCATCAGGATAAAAGTCTGGCAAGACTCGCATCCGGTGTTCCGGCTTCCGGACCGCAGCGCACAGCCCCCAGGCGGTAAGCAGCGCAACAGGCGGCAGGCCCACCCGGCCTCCTCCTCTTGCAGCGCATCGCACCGGGCCATGCCTCCGCCCTCGCCGGTTCATCGCGAAGCTTGCCGGTTGATGCAGTTGAACCCGATCGCCGTCGCCAACCCTATCGATATGTTTCGTTTGGCTTCACAGACCAGCTTACCGTCCGCAGCAGCCTGCGCGACCGCTTATTGCGGTGCGCGCGGCGCGGATACGGCGCTGCCCGGCGTTCCGGTCTCCCGCATCCGCGCCCCGTTGTGCTTGAGTGCCTTCTAAGGCGCACTCCACACAGTAAGGCAATTCCCTCCCCAATCACTTCGTTCTCGCGTACATCCCTGTACTTTTGGCCCGCTGCCACATACGGACGGGCCATTTGAAGGATCTTTGGATCCCGGAGTGAAAACATGAAACGTATGTTGTTCAACGCTACGCAGCAAGAAGAGCTGCGCGTAGCGATCGTTGACGGTCAGAAACTGATCGACATCGACATCGAAACGACCGGACGCGAGCAGCGCAAGTCCAACATCTACAAGGGCGTCATCACCCGCATCGAGCCCTCGCTGGAAGCCTGCTTCGTCAACTACGGCGAAGAACGCCACGGCTTCCTGCCCTTCAAGGAAGTGGCCCGCACCTATTTCAAGGAAGGCATCGATGTCCGCAACGCCACCATCAAGGAAGCGCTGCGCGAAGGCCAGGAAATCATCGTCCAGGTCGAAAAGGAAGAGCGCGGCAACAAGGGCGCCGCCCTGACCTCCTTCATCTCGCTGGCCGGCCGTTATCTGGTCCTGATGCCGAACAACCCGCGCGGCGGCGGCGTGTCCCGCCGGGTCGAAGGCGAAGATCGCCAGGAACTGCGCGAAACCATGGATAAGCTGGACCTGCCGGGTGGCATGTCCGTCATCGCCCGCACCGCAGGCATCGGCCGCAACGTCGATGAACTGCAGTGGGATCTGAATTACCTGATGCAACTGTGGCGCGCCATCGAAGGCGCCGGCCAATCGGCATCGGGCGCCTTCCTGATCTACCAGGAATCCTCGCTGGTCATCCGCGCCATCCGCGACTACTTCCAGCCTGATATCGGCGAAATCCTGATCGACACCGACGACATTCACGACCAGGCCCAGCAGTTCATGGCCCACGTGATGCCGGACATGGTGCACCGCGTGAAGCGCTACCGCGACGACGTGCCGCTGTTCTCGCGCTTCCAGATCGAACACCAGATCGAAACCGCCTACTCGCGCACCGTGCCGCTGCCTTCCGGCGGCGCCATCGTGATCGACCACACCGAAGCACTGGTGTCGGTGGACGTCAACTCGGCGCGCGCCACCCGCGGCAGCGATATCGAGACCACCGCGTTCTACACCAATTGCGAAGCCGCCGATGAAGTGGCCCGCCAGCTGCGCTTGCGCGACCTGGGCGGCCTGATCGTGATCGACTTCATCGACATGGAGAATTCCAAGAACCAGCGCGAAGTCGAGGGACGCCTGAAGGACGCCCTGCACCATGACCGCGCCCGCGTTCAGATGGGCAAGATCTCCCGCTTCGGCCTGATGGAGCTGTCGCGCCAGCGCCTGCGCCCGTCGCTGTCCGAAGGCAGCCATGTGACCTGCCCGCGCTGCAACGGCACCGGCCACATCCGCGATACCGAATCCTCCGCCCTGCAGGTGCTGCGCATCATCCAGGAAGAGGCGATGAAGGAAAACTCGGCCGCCATCCATGTGCAGGCGCCAGTGGATGTCGCCGCCTTCCTGTTGAACGAGAAGCGCGGCGAAATCCTGAAGATCGAAACGCGCCATCGCGTGACGGTCATCATGATCCCGAACAAGCACCTGGAAACCCCGCACTACAAGATGGAACGGATCAAGCACGACGATCCGCGCCTGGACGACGCCCAAGCCAGCTACGCCATGGCAGAGCAGGCCGAGACCGACATCGGCTACAGCAAGCGCCAGAAGGAAGACGTGCGTCCGCGCCAGGAAGCCGTGGTCAAGGGCATCACGCCCGACCAGCCGGCCCCGATCGTCGAACGCAAGGCGCCGGAACCCGTGGTTGCACCGGTTCCCCCGCCTACCCTGGCGCCGGAATCCGGCCTGCTGGGCAAGATCTTCAGCTTCTTCCGCAAGAAGCCCGTGGCGCCCGCGCCCGCTCCTGCGCCGGTCGAAGCCAAGGCGCCGGCCAAGCGCGAAGGTGACCGCAACGGCCGCGGCGGCGATCGCAACGGCCGCAACCGCAATCGCAATGACCGTAGCGACCGCAACGGCGAGCAGCGCAATCCGCGCGGCCCGGCCGCACCGGAACTGAAGGCCGGCGACGCCGCGGAAGGCAAGCAGCAACGCCCGCCGCGTCCGCCGCGCGAGCCCAAGGAAGCGCGTGAACCGCGCGAAGGCCGCGAGCCGCGCGAACCGCGTGACATCCAGGCCCGCGAAGGCCAGGAAAACAAGGAAGGCCGCCGCAACGAGCCGCGCGAAGCCCGTGAACCGCGTGAAGGCCGCGAGAACCGTGAACCGCGCGAACCGCGTCAGCCACGTGAACCGCGCCAGCCGCGCGGTGACCGCAAGGAAGCCAAGACCGAGGAAGGCCTGCCGTTGGAAGCCGCGTTGGCTGCCGGCGCTGCAACCGCCGGCGTGGCGGTGGCCGCAGGCGCGGTTTCGATCGCATCCGATGAGCAAGCCGCCCAGGTGGAAGGTGCGCAAGTCGAGGCTGGCGAAGGCGTCGAGGGTAGCGAAGGCGGCGCCGAGCCGCGTCGCCGCCGCCGCCGCGGTGGCCGCAACCGTCATCGCCGCGAACGCGACGAAAACGGCAACGTGATCGAAAACGCCGATGCTGATGACGCCGATGCAACCGGCGAAGGCGAAGCCGCACCGGCCGAGGCAGCGCAAGCCGCCGTGGCCCAGGCCTCCTTCGCCGCTTCGCCGGTGCCGGAACAAGCCGCTGAAGCCCCGGCCGCCGCATCGGTTGAAACCGCCGCCACCGTCGAAAGCGGTGTGAATTCGGTGGAAGCCGTCGCCGCTGCTGCCGCGGAAGCGACCGAAGCCGTGTTCTCGCGCAACGAAGCCATCGAACCGCCGGCGCTGTCGATCGACGCCAGCTTCGCCCCGGCTCCGGCATTCGAACCGGTGCAAGCGCCGGCCGCGTCGGAAGCCCCGGTGCAAGCGGCGCCTGCTGCTGAGCCCGCTGCCGCGCCTGCTACGGCAGCCCCGCAGCAGATCAGCCTGCTGGACGCCGTGGAAGCCCCGGTCCCGTCCGCGGTGGAAGCGCCGGTTGCCGCGCCCGTGGCAGCACCTGCCCCGGTGCAAGCCACGCGCAATGGTGCCAGCAACGGCAACGTCGCCCAGTGGGATTCGCTGAACACGATGCTGTCGCAAGCCGGCCTGACGCTGGCCACGACCGATCCGGCCAAGCTGCGCGCTGCGCAGGAAGCCGCTGCCAGCTTCGTGCCCCCGGCCCGCGTGCCGCGCGAGCGCAAGCCGCTGCCGCCGCAATCGACCGAACCGCTGGTTCAGGTGGAAACGCGTCGCTGATCCGGCAGTCTCCAGCGAGCAATGAAAAAGGGAGCTTCGGCTCCCTTTTTCACTTTCCGGCCGCGGCAGGGCTTGCAAATAGGGCCTGCAAACAGGGCTTGCAATCGGCCCCAGCGGCCGCAGGTGCGTGGCATGTGTCCCCGGCAGGCCGCAACATCCCTGGTCACAGTTGGCCACGGCGGGGACGGATACAGTGGCGAGCCCGGCCGGCGGCAGTCTGACGGCTTGCCGGATCGTCCGCCGCAAACGCCCAAATGGCGGGGTCCGGCGGCCAGCTCATGCGCATCAGCTATAGCGAATATGCACAATTGTGCATCTATCCGGTAGGGCCAGCCGTGCTATCGTTACACATCTGCAGCAGCCAGCCCGTATGAATAAGCGCGTCATTCCCATCGTTGATTACCGGCAAGCCATGCCACTAGGCACGGCGGCGGGCTTTTTGCCGGTTCCCGGCGAGCCTGTCGGGCTGCTCGGCGATGCCCTGGGACGTCCGCTGCACGATCTGCGCATCTCGGTCACCGACCGCTGCAATTTCCGCTGCGTGTATTGCATGCCAAAGGACGTGTTTGACAAGGAATACCAATTCCTGCCGCACTCCGACCTGCTCACCTTCGAAGAACTCACCCGTGTGGCGCGCCAGTTCGTGGCGCACGGCGTGCGCAAGATCCGCCTGACCGGCGGCGAGCCGCTGCTGCGCAAGAACATCGAACGCCTGATCGGCATGCTGGCCGCCCTGCGCACGCCGGACGGCAAGGAAGTCGATCTGACCCTGACCACCAACGGCACCCTGCTCAAGCAAAAGGCCCAGGCCCTGAAGGCGGCCGGCCTGAAGCGCGTGACGGTGTCGCTCGACTCGCTGGACGACGAGAGCTTCCGCCGCATGAACGACGTCGATTTTCCCGTGGCGCGCGTGCTGGAAGGCATCGAGGCGGCGCATGCCGCCGGCCTGGGCCCGATCAAGATCAACATGGTCGTCAAGAAGGGCCTGAACGACCACGAAATCCTGCCCATGGCGCGCCATTTCAAGGACACGCCCTACATCCTGCGCTTCATCGAATACATGGACGTGGGCAGCTCCAACGGCTGGCGCATGGATGAAGTCGTGCCCTCCAACGAGGTGGTGCGCCGCATCGCCGAGGAAATGCCGCTGGTCGAGGCCGACGCCAACTACACCGGTGAGACCGCCGAGCGCTGGCGCTATGCCGACGGCGACGGCGAGATCGGCGTGATCTCCAGCGTGACCCATGCCTTCTGCCAGGATTGCTCGCGCGCGCGGCTGTCCACCGAGGGCAAGGTTTACACCTGCTTGTTCGCCAGCCAGGGCCACGACCTGCGCGGCATCGTGCGCAGCGGCGGTTCGGACGCCGACATCGCCGGCGCCATCGCCCAGTTGTGGAGCCATCGCGGCGACCGCTATTCCGAATTGCGCAGCGGCCTGCAGGACGCGCAGGCGCCGCGCAAGGTCGAGATGTCCTATATCGGCGGCTAGGCGCACGCCTGCCCCGCCACCTGGAAATCCTCCATGTCCGCCGTACCCGCCATCGCCGCCAGCCACATCACCGGCCTCGTGCTGGCCGGCGGCCGCGGCACGCGCATGGGCGGCGTGGACAAGGGACTGCAGCTCCTGCACGGCAAGCCGCTGGCCCAGCACGTGCTGGAACGACTGGCGCCGCAGGTCTGCACGCTGGCGCTCAACGCCAACCGCTCGCAACTGCACTACGCCGCGTTCGGCTATCCGATCTGGCACGATCTCTCGCCCGACTTCCCCGGCCCGCTGGCCGGCCTGCAAAGCGGCCTGGCGCATTGCGGCACGCCCTTCCTCGCCACCGCGCCGTGCGACTCGCCGCTGATCCCCTATGACCTGGTGGCGCGCCTGGCCGAAGAGATGATGGCGACCGGCGCCGACGCCGCCTTCGCGGTCACCGGAAAGGAAGACAGCCGCCAGCGCCATCCTGTATGCTCGCTGCTGCGCAAATCGGCGCAGCCCTCGCTGGACGCCTTCCTCGCCGCCGGCGAGCGCAAGATGGAACTCTGGTTCGCCACGCTGAACTGCGTGGAAGTCGATTTCCCCGACGAGCGCGCGTTCTGCAACATCAATACCGGGCTGGAACTGCAGCAGCTCGAACAAGATCAATGACCCAGACTTCTCCTGCCCTGCCCTCCCTGAACGACATCATCAGCTGCATCAGCGGCTACGACCCGGGCGCCATGACGGTCACGCAGGCGCAGGCCATCATCCACGACTTCATCCGTCCCATCGAAGCGGTCGAGAAGCTCGCCATCCGCAGCGCCCTGTCGCGCGTGCTGGCGCAGGACATCGTCTCCCGCATCGACGTGCCGGCACATGACAACTCGGCGATGGACGGCTATGCGCTGCGCGGCGAGGATGTCACCGCCGGCCAGGAGGTGCGTTTGCAGATCGTCGGCGCGGTGCATGCCGGCGCCAGCTTCGCAGGCGAAGTGTTGTCCGGCCAATGCGTGCGCATCATGACCGGCGCCCCCATGCCGGCCGGCTGCGACACCGTGATCCCGCAGGAACTGACGGTGGACGCCGGCGAGCACGTGGTCACCCTGCCCGCTGGCCGCGTGCGCCCCGGCGACAACCGCCGTCTGCGCGGCGAGGACCTGGCCAAGGACAGCGTGGCACTACCGCGCGGCCGCCGCCTGCGGCCATCCGATATCGGTCTGCTGGCGTCATTGGGCATCCCTGAAGTCGCCGTGCAGCGCCGTCTGCGCGTGGCCTTCTTCTCCACCGGCGACGAACTGCGCTCGGTGGGCGAGCCGCTCGATCCCGGCTGCGTCTACGACTCCAACCGCTACACCCTGCACGGCATGCTCACGCGCCTGGGCTGCGACGTCATCGACATGGGTGTGGTGGGGGACGATCCGGCCGCGCTCGAAGCGGCCTTCCGCAGCGCCTGTGAAGAGGCCGACGCAGTCATCACCTCGGGCGGCGTGTCGGTCGGCACGGCCGACTACACCAAGCAGATCATGGCCAGCCTGGGCGAGATGATGTTCTGGAAAATCGCCATGCGCCCGGGCCGCCCGCTGGCCTTCGGCCGCATTGCCTCGCGCGGCCGCGACGCCTACCTGTTCGGCTTGCCCGGCAATCCGGTGGCGGTGACGGTCAGCTTCTCCTTCTTCGTGCGCGACGCCCTGCTGCGCCTGGCCGGCGCCGAACCCAAGCCGCTGCCGCGCCTGCGGGTGAAGACCGCGGCGCCCATCCGCAAGAAGACCGGCCGCACCGAATACCAACGCGGCATCCTGGCGCCGGGCGAGGATGGCGCCTGGACCGTGCGCCTCACGGGCACGCAGGGCTCGGGCATCCTGCGCTCGATGTCGGACGCCAATTGCATCATCGAGCTGGAGCATGAGCGGGGGGATGTGGCGGCGGGAGAGGATGTGTCCATCGTTGTGTTCGATGGCTTGATTTGATGTCCTGCTTGCCGGCCAAGGCCGACACTGCCTGAATCCTTATCGCGCCGTCATTGCACGCAAGCCGGAGTCCAGTGTTGTTCAACGGCCGGTGATATGCGACAAACGTCGCTGGATCCCGGCCTGCGCCGGGACGACGGCTTGAAGTGATACTGCGCCACACTCAGGCCCGCTTGAGCAACGCTCTTAAGCGCCGCCCTTGATCACTGTCGGCAAACGCCGTCCGCGTCTTCCGCCAGATAGGACGATGCGATCAAACACCCTCCACGTCATCCCCCAGATCCGGCTCCGCCGTCCCCAGCAACTTCTGCGCACTCTCCGACGGCAAGGCCTCCACCGACTTCAGCTTGCGCGTCATCTGGCGCGTACGCGTCTCGGCCTGGTCGATGTTCTTGGCCACGCGCTCCAGCGCGCTCTTGGTCGAGGCCAGCACTTCGCCGAACTTGCCGAACTCGGTCTTCACCGCGCCCAGCACCTGCCACACTTCCGACGACCGCTTTTCCAGCGCCAGCGTGCGGAAGCCCATCTGCAGGCTGTTGAGCAGCGCCGACAAGGTGGACGGGCCGGCAATCGTCACCCGATGGGTGCGCTGCAGATCATCCGACAAGCCGGGCCGGCGCATCACTTCCGCATAGAGGCCTTCGGTGGGCAGGAACAGGATGGCGAAGTCGGTGGTCAGCGGCGGCGACAGGTATTTCTCGGCGATGGTCTTGGCCTCGCCGCGCACCGCGCGCTCCAGCTCGCGGCCGGCCATCGCCACGCCGTCGGCGTCGGCGCGCTCGGCGGCGTCCACCAGGCGCTCGTACTGCTCCTTGGGGAACTTGGCATCGATCGGCATCCACACCTGGGCGCCGTCATCCTTGGCGCCCGGCAGGCGGATGGCGAATTCCACGCGCTCGCCGCTGGCCGGCACGGTCTCGACGTTCTTGGCGTACTGGTCGGGCGTGAGCATCTGCTCCAGCAGGATTTCCAGCTGCACCTCGCCCCAGGTGCCGCGCGTCTTGACGTTGGTCAGCACGCGCTTGAGATCGCCCACACCGGTGGCCAGTTGCTGCATCTCGCCCAGGCCCAGGTGCACCTTGTCCAGGCGATCCGAGACCAGCTTGAAGGATTCGCCCAGGCGCTGTTCCAGCGTGGCGTGCAGCTTCTCGTCCACGGTCTTGCGCATCTCTTCCAGCTTTTGCGCATTGTCGGTCTGCAGATCCTTGATCTTGGCTTCCAGCGTGGCCCGCACTTCAGCCATGCGCTGCGAGTTGGATTCGGTCAGCGCCGACAGTTGCTGGTTCAGCGTATCGCCGAAGCGCTTGAGCGACAGCGCCTGCTCCTCGCGGTTGACCTGGGCCTGCAGCGTCATCGACTGGCGCATGCTGTCGAGTTGCTGGGCGTTGGTTTCATTGAGTTTCACCAACTGCTGGGCGAAGCCATCGATCTGGTTGTTTTGCAGCGTGGCCACGCTGGACATCTGCGTGGCCAGCGTCTGCTGCAGCTGGGCGAAGTTGCCGCCCAGCTCCTGGCGCGTGCTCTGGGCGCTGCTCTGCACCTGGACGCGCAGCTCGCGCTCGATGCGCTCGCCGGTATCTTGCTGATGGCGCTGCAGGTCTTGCTTGAGTTGCTGCAGCGCTGCCTCGGCGCCGCCCTCTTCGCGACGGCTGGAGCGCAGCAGGATCAGGATCTGCAGCACGAGGCCGGCCACGACGAGGCCGGCAAGTATCAGTTCGAATGTTGTCATGAAAGCCAAGGGAAGCGCGGCCCGTGCGCCGCGAGCTCGCCCAGGGCAAGCCGCGGCGCGCAGGCCGGGGAAAGATATGCAATGGTGCGGGAATGCGCGCCACGACGCAAGCGCCGAGGATCTACTCGGCCTTGTTGCGCATCCAGTCGGCGGTCTGGAACAGCGCCGCCAGCAGGCGTTTCATCAGGTCATCAGACAGGCCGACATCCTGCATCGCCCAGGTCATGCAGCGCAGCCACTGGTCGCGCTCCGAGATACCGATGGGAAAAGGCAGATGGCGCGCGCGCAGGCGCGGATGGCCGAATTGCTCGATGTACAGGTTGGGACCGCCGGTCCAGCCGGAGAGGAACATGTAGGTCTTCTCGCGCGAGCCATCCAGCGAAGGCGGATGCAGCGCGCGGATGCCGGCGAACTCCGGCTCCAGGTCCATCAGGTCGTAGAAGCGATCGACCATCTCGCGCAGCTTTTCTGCGCCGCCGATCAGGTCGAAGGTGGTCGGCTGGTTGGGATCTTCGATTTGCATAAGAGCGCCATGATACCGCAGCCGCACGGGCGCCGCCGGGGCGACCCGCGGCTATTCCGGGCGGATTTGACCTGGATCGGATCAGGCTTCGCGCAGCGTCTGCAGCGGTGGGCGTCCCAGCACGTGGCGCAGTCCGGCCCAGCCGCCGAGGGCCGAGCAGGCGGCGCCGATGCCCATGCCGGCCACCCACACGAGCGGGCTCAGCGTCCAGTCGAAATTGAACACGTAGTGCGCCAGCGCCCAGCCGATCGCGGCGGCGCCGCTGGCCGCCAGCAGGCCGGCTACCGATCCCACCAGCAAGACCTCGATGCGTTGCGCGCGCGACAGCTCGACCCGCGTCGCCCCCAGGGCGCGCAGCAGACCGGCTTCGCGCACGCGCTCATCCTGGGAACCGGCCAGCGCCGCGTACAGCACCAGCACGCCGGAGCACAGCGTGAAGAGGAACAGGAACTCCACCGCCGAGATCACCTGCCCCACCACATCCTGGATCTGGCGCAGCACACTGCCGATATCGACGACGGTCAGATTGGAGAAGTCGCGCGTCAGCGTGTTGCCCAGCCCTTCTTGCGGCGGCGTCAGATGCACCGCAGTGATCCAGCTTTGCGGCGTATCGCGCATCACGGCGGGGTTGATGATCACGAAGAAGTTGACCCGCAGCGAACCCCATTCCAGCTTGCGCAGGCTGGTCACGGGCGCCTCCACCAACTGGCCGGCGATGTCGAACTGCAGGCGGTCGCCCAGCTTGATGCCCAGCGTTTGCGCCAGGCCGCGCTCGACGGACGCTTCCGGCTGGCGGTCGTCGTACCAGCGGCCGGCCACGATGCCGTTGCCGGGCGGGATCTCCTTCATCGTGGAGAGATTGAATTCGCGGTCCACCAGCCGCTTGGCGCGGTCTTCCTGGTAATCGGCGGCGCTGATCTGGCGCCCGTTGATCTGCACCAGGCGGCCGCGGATCATCGGATACAACTGCGGATCGGCCACGCCGCCCTTGTGCAGCGCCTGCGCGACGGCGTCGCGCTGGTCGGGCTGGATATTGATAATGAAGCGATTGGGCGCATCCGGCGGCGTGGCCTGCCGCCAGGCACCGACCAGATCCCCGCGGATCACCGTCAGCAGCAGCAGCGCCATCAGGCCCAGGCCCAGCGCCACCACCTGCATCACCGCGGCGGCCGGACGGCGCTGCAGGCCGTCGATGGCGAAGCGCCAGCTCTGGCTGTCGAACAAGCCGCGCAGGGAACGCAGGGCGCGCAGGCACAGCCAGGCCACCAGCGCGAACAGGCCGAAGCCGCCGAGGAAACCGGCGATGGTCAGCAAACCCAGCGTCAGGTCGCCGGCCTGCCAGAGCAGCAGTCCGGAAAACACCACCGTGCCGAGCACATAGGTCAGCACGGTGAGCGTCTGCGGCGTGCCCTGCTCGCGCCGGATCACGCGGTTATGCGGCACGTTGCGCAACTGCAGGATGGGCGGCAGCGCAAAGCCCACCAGCAGCAACAAGCCGGTCGCCACCCCTTGCAGGGCGGGCGCCCAGCCGGCCGGCGGTAAGGCGGTCGGCATGAAGCTGCCCAGCCATTGCAGCAGCGCGAAGTGTGCGGCATAGCCCAGCGCCACGCCGATCAGGCTGGCGGCCAGGCCGATCATCACGAATTCGATCAGGTACAGCGCGGTCACCTGGTTCTGGGTCATGCCGAAGCAACGCATCATGGCGCAGGCGTCGAGATGGCGCATCATGAAGCGGCGCGCCGCCATGGCCACCGCCAGCGCCGCCAGCATGGCCGACAGCAGGCCCACCAGCGACAGGAATTGTTCGGCGCGATCCAGCGTGGCGCGCATCTCGGGGCGGCCGTTCTCCAGCGATTCGATGCGCACGGCGCGCAGCTTGCGCTCGTCGATCTGCTGTTCCACGTTCTGCTGGAAGCGCTTCAC
The DNA here is from genome assembly GCA_009914615.1 of Herbaspirillum frisingense. Taxonomy (GTDB): domain Bacteria; phylum Pseudomonadota; class Gammaproteobacteria; order Burkholderiales; family Burkholderiaceae_D; genus Herbaspirillum; species Herbaspirillum frisingense_B. The sequence continues at coordinate 56,986 of WNDX01000001.1, read as the reverse complement.
CGCCTCCGGCGCGCCGGCGATCAGCAGACGGTAGGTCACGCGCGAACCGACCTGCACCAGGTGGGTGGCGGCCAGGTCGCCCTCGCCCAGCATCACGCGCGGCGCGAAATTGACGAAGGCGCTGCCGCGATCGGGCTCGACCGAGATCACGGCGGCGATGCGCAGATCCAGGTCGCCCAGCTTCAGCATGTCGCCCACGCGCACGCCCAGCGCGGAAAGAATCTGCGGATCCACCCATACCGTGCCCGACTGCGGGATACCCGCGGCCGGACGTTCCTCGCCGTCTGCGCCCAGCAGCTTGAGCTGGCCGCGCAAGGGATAACCCTGCGTCACGGACTTGATCGACGCCAGCACGGATCGCGCGGCATCGCCCTCGCCGGCCTGGGCCATGCTGGGGAACACTACCGTCTGAGCCTGCTGCAGGCCGGCATCGCGGGCCTGCTGCGGCCACTGCGCGGGCATGCTTTGATCCGCCGCGATCAGCAGGTCCGCGCCCAGCAACTGATGGGCGTCGCGCGTCATGCCGGCGCGCATGCGATCGACGAAGAAGCCGACCGAGGATAGCGCCGCCACCGCGACGATCAGGGCGATCAGCAGGAAGCGCAACTCGCCGGTGCGCCAGTCGCGCTGGGTCATGCGCAATGCTTGTTGGAACATGCCGTGGCCAGTCCCCGTTGCGGGGTGTAGATGATGGAAACCGCGATGCTACAGGAAAAGCAGAGGCGGCACGCCATGCGGCAGGCCGCCCTGCATGTCGCCATTTAGGCGGCGGACAGCGAAGACATGTCGATCACGAAGCGGTACTTCACGTCGCTCTTGAGCATGCGTTCATAGGCTTGGTTGATGTCCTGGATCTTGATGATCTCGATGTCGGAGTGGATGCCGTGCTCAGCGCAGAAGTCGAGCATCTCCTGGGTTTCCTGGATGCCGCCGATCAGCGAGCCCGCCAGGTGGCGGCGCTTGAAGATGAAGTTGGCGACCGATGGCGACGGGTGCGGATGTTCCGGCAGGCCGACCAAGGTCATGGTGCCTTCGCGCTTCAACAGCACCATGAAGGCATCCAGGTTGTGCTGGGCGGCCACGGTGTTGAGGATGAAGTCGAAGCTGTTGACGTGCGCGGCCATCTGCTCCGCATCCTTGGACACCACCACTTCATCGGCGCCCAGGCGCAGCGCGTCTTCCTTCTTGTCGGGCGAGGTGGTGAACAGCACTACATGCGCGCCCATCGCGTGCGCCAGCTTGACACCCATGTGACCCAGCCCGCCCAGACCGACGATGCCGACCTTCTGGCCGGGACCGACCTTCCAGTGGCGCAGCGGCGACCAGGTGGTGATGCCGGCGCACAGCAGCGGCGCGGCGCCAGCCGGGTCCAACTTGTCTGACACCGACAGCACGAACTTTTCGCTGACCACGATGTTGTTGGAATAGCCGCCATAGGTGAAGCCGCCGCTGACCTTGTCCGGCGCGCTGTAGGTGCCGGTGAAACCGTTTTCGCAGTATTGCTCCAGGCCCTCGTCGCAGCTCCTGCAGGTCTGGCAGGAATCCACCATACAGCCGACGCCGGCGATCTGGCCGACCTTGAACTTGGTGACGTGGGCGCCGACCTGGGTGATGCGGCCGACGATTTCGTGGCCGGGCACGACCGGGAACACGGTGCCCTTCCATTCGTCGCGCGCCATGTGCAGGTCGGAGTGGCAGACGCCGCAGAACAGGATGTCCATCTGCACATCGTGCGGGCCGACATCGCGGCGCTCGAAGCTGAATGGCGCCAATGGGGAAGATGCATTGTGTGCAGCGTAACCTTGCGATTTCAGCATGGGATAGTCCTTTCGGGTACAGAGGGGGAAGTGGCCGTCGGCCAGCCGTGCCGGCGTGGCGACCGGAGCGTTTTCTGATCGTCAGCGGCCTCGCCGCGACGGCATCGCACCGTCGTCAACAGCGCAAGGGCCGCTGAAAACCCGGCTATGGTAATCCTCCGGCGGCGATCCTGCAGGCCGCCGCGCAGGAAATGCAGGATCAGGCAAATCGGGATCGCGAAATTGCAGGATCAGGCAAAATCAGCGCAGCCAGACGGCCGCCAGGCCCAGCGCCAGCAGCACACCGAAGGCCGTCAGCATCTTCACGCGGGTGCGCAGCTTGTCCATCGCCGCGACCAGTTGGGCGTTCTGTTCGGCCAGCGTATTGATGAGCTGGCTGGCCTCCAACTGCTCGGCTTCGAGCTGGCGGATGCGGGCCGCGAATTGCTCGGCGTCGCCCGGCACCGGTACGGCATCCTGCGCCTCGACCGCGGTCTTGGCCTTGCGCGTGCGCGACCACAGATCGTGCGCGCCCTTGACGATGCCGGGCGTGGCCTGCACCACGTCGCCCCACGGTATCAGCTTGATGGCGGACATCCAGGTAAATCCCATTGGCCACACTCCTTTTCAGATACGGCTTGTTGCAATTGGCCGAGAACCCCGGCCGCGCGTGTTCTTCTAAGACACGCAAAACCCGATTTTATCCCGCCGGCGCCAGGATCCGGACGGCCGCCGCCATTTCCTCCATGGCAACGCCCGCCGCCTGCCGCCGTCATCGTCCTCCCGGAGAAATTCACCGATGAAAGCCGTCCTCCGCCTTACCCTGCTCCTGGCCCTGTGCGCGTCCGCCGGTGCGCATGCCGCTGACTGCGCCAAGGCCTCCACCCAGGCCGAAATGAACGCTTGCGCCTCGCAGGCGCTGAACCAGGCCGATGCCGACCTCAACGCCACCTATGTGGCCTATCGCGCCAAGCTGCGTCCGGCCCAGCAGAACCAGATCCGCGACGTGCAACTGGCCTGGATCAAGTACCGCGACCTGTCCTGCCGCTTCGAAAGCGCCAACGCCGCCGGCGGCTCGGCCGCGCCCATGGTGCAGCAAAGCTGCCTGGCCGAGAAGACGCGCCAGCGCACCGAGGAGCTCAAGGCCTTGGCCGGTTGCCCGGAAGGCGATCTGGCCTGTGTACGCTGAACCCTGGGCCGGCTCTGCTAGGCAGGCGTAAACTTTCATGTTGTAATGCGCTCGTCTGCAGATTCAAGCACCCTGCTTTTGATTTGCCGGCATCTCGAATCCACTCTGTCCAGGGAGATACCAATGAAAAAACTGCTGATCGCCATCACCTCTTTCGCACTGGCCGCCCCGCTGCTGGTGGCTGCGCCCGCCATGGCGCAGAATTCGCAGCAGGACAAGATGAAGCAATGCAACGCCGACGCCGCCGGCAAGAAAGGCGACGAGCGCAAGGCCTTCATGTCTTCCTGTCTGAAGAAGGATCAGCCCGCCAAGCCGGCCACCCAGCAAGACAAGATGAAGCAGTGCAATGCCGACGCCGCCGGCAAGAAGGGTGACGAGCGCAAGGCCTTCATGTCGTCCTGCCTGAAGAAAGACAAGTAATTCCCGCCGCTTCCCGGCATGAAAAAGCCCCGGCATGCCGGGGCTTTTTCATGGGCGAGTCATCCGCGTTCGCCTCAGTGCTGGGCGCGCTTAAAGAAGAACAAGCCTGCGCCCACCAGCATCAGCACGCCGCCGAAGAAACGATTCTGCGCCTTGACCGCCTTCTGGCTGCGGAAGAAGCGTTGCAGGCGGCTGGCCGCGAAGGCATAGCCGTGCATCACCACCAGATCCACCGCCACCATGGTCACTGCCAGCACCAGCAGTTGCAGCCACAGCGGGCGGTCGTGATCGATGAATTGCGGCAGCACCGCCACCATGAAGACGATGCCCTTGGGATTGGTGGCATTGGTCAGGAAACCGGTCATGCAACGCTGCCACCAGGCCTGGCCGCGCGCGGCGGCGGCGCTGGCGTTGGCGGCATCGAGCGCGGCGCCTTCATTCTGGGCCGGCACCGGGGCGCGCCATTGCGAGAAGCCGAGATAGATCAGGTACAGCGCACCGGCCACCTTGATGATGTTGAAAGCCGTTTCCGAGGCCACCAGCAGCGAGCCGACGCCGGCGCCGGCGATGATCAGGATCACCACCAGCGCGATCTCCAGGCCCAGGATGGTGGCGCTGGTGCGGCGCACGCCATAGTTCAGGCCGTGGCTCATCGACAGCACCGCGCCCGATCCGGGCGAGATGGCGATCACGCAAGCGGCGACGAAAAATGCAAACCAGGTTTGATAGGCCATGGGAATCTCGATGATGCTGATGGGAAAGTCGGTCATTATAAAGAAGCCGGCGACTTCCTGTGCGCCTACAGCAGGCTCAGCCATTCACGCCAGAACTTCACCCGACGCGCGGCATCTCAACCGATATCGAATGACACGGAGACGCAGCATGGACATCCATCTTTCCTTCGGCCCGCTGGCCGCTCTGATCGCCGGCATCCTGATCCTGGCCATGCCGAAACTGCTGAATTACATCGTGGCGCTGTATCTGATCGTGATCGGCCTGGTGGGCCTGTTCGGCTGAGACTGAGACACAGTCCAAGGAGACCTCATGAACCTGCACCTGTCCCTGACGCCGCTGGTCTCGCTGATCGCCGGCATCCTGATTCTCATCGCGCCACGTCTGCTCAATTTCATCGTCGCCATCTATCTGATCTTCATCGGCGTGATGGGGCTGGTGGGGCACGGCAAATTCATCTGAGGCAGCCGGGGCGGTTTCTTCGTCACGGGAGAAGCACACCAAGGTGAAAACCAGCGACGACATCGCGGCAACGATTGCTTACAAATCTACGATGAAATGAAACACTTTGATGTCGTCCACCGGATCGGCAATTCGTTATTGGGAGTAAGGCGCAACGACAAGCGATCAACGCAGAATCAAACGCCGAGCGTAATCCATACTTTCAAAAGGACATTGCCATGAAAACCAAATCCGTCATCGTTGCCTCCCTGCTGACCGCCCTGGCCCTGCCGGTGTTCGCACAAACCGGCGCCGCCGCTGCCCCGGCAGCCGCGCCTGCCGCTCCCGCAGCCGCCGCGACCGACGCCGCGCCCAAGGCCAAGACCTCGCACGCCAAGCACAAGAAGGCGGCCAAGAAGTCTGAAAAGAGCGAGAAGAAGGAAGCCGCAGGCGCTGACGCCAAGCCGGCCGCCGACGCCGCTGCCAAGACCAAGTAATTCCGCCGTCGCGGCGCGCCGGCCCCGGTAACGGACAGCGCGTCGCGGCATGAATCAGCTTCACCGGATTTCACCGCATACCGCTTTACCGCATACGCATCACGGATACGCCATCCGCTTTTTGAAAGGACATCACCATGAAGACCAAAGCCATCATCGTCGCTTCCCTGCTGTCGGCCCTGACCCTGCCGGTGTTCGCACAGACCGGCGCCCCGACTGCCGCGCCCACCGGCACCGCGCCGGCCTCGGCGCCGGGCACCAATCCCGGCCCTGGCCCGGCTACCAAGGCTGAAGCCGCCACCAAGGCCAAGGCGCATGAAGTGAAGAAGGCCACCAAGAAGACCGCAAAGAAAGCCAAGGCCAAGGTGGACAACGCCACTGAGTCCAAGCCGGCTGCCGATGGCGCCAAGAAGTAAGCCGTAGCGCAAGGAGCATCACCGGAGCGCCCCGGCGCTCCACCCATGTCAGGGATGACTGAGATGCCGCACCCTCGCCGCAAGGCCTTGGTGCGGCATTTTTTTCCCGCCGATGACGCGGGACGGGATCAGCGCGCCTGCCAGCGAATGGCGATGCGCTCGCCGCCGGTGGCGAAATGCGCGCAATCCATGCCGATGCCGGCCGCGAAGATCAGCGCGTCGCCGGCCAGCAGCAGCGGCAGGAACGGCCGCTCCCAGGCCGGCACGTCGGCACTCTGGAAGTGCTGCTTCAGACTGCGCGCAGGACGATTGGCGGCCAGCTTGATGCGCTCGCCGCCGCTGCGCCCCTGCACCTGCAGCGTCTGCGCCCGCAGCCAACCGGCGTCGAAGCCCGGCCGCGCATCGCCCTGCTCCAGTCGATCGAAATGCAGCGCGCCGTAGTACGGGGCTATGGCCAGGCTCGCCTCGCCATTCCACTTCAGGCGCAGCACCAGCCCCTCGTCGGGCGGCGTGCGGCGCGGCGCCAGGAATACGCGTTCGCGATAGCGATGCACCTCGCCGTCGGGATGCGACACGCAGAGCTGCGCCTCCACATCCGCTTCCAGCAACTGGCTGCGCATCTCCTGCATCCAGGCCGCGGACGGCATGCGCATGCCGCGCAACGCGAACCAGTGGCGCATCAGGTTGAAGAAGCGCTGTTCGCTCAGCGCGCGCAACGCCGGCATCAGCAAATGATTTTCGTGGCCGCAGCGCGCCAGATCCTGCTGCGCCACTTCCTGCAGCAGTTCCTGCGCACCCTGCGCATGCCCGGCGGCACGCGCGAGGCGCTGCTGGAAACCGGGGAAAGCCCGGCCCAGCGCCGGCATCACCTGATGGCGCAGGGCATTGCGTGCATAGCGCGTGTCGGCGTTGGATTCGTCTTCGATATGGGGCAGCCCGCGCCCGTCCGCATAGGCTTCAAGCTGGGCGCGCGTTGCCGCCAGGAAGGGGCGCGCGATCAGCGTGGCTTCATCGCCCAGCAGCGCGGGGGCGGTGTTGGACGCCTCCATGCCGGACATTCCCGCCAGCCCGCTGCCGCGCAGCAGTTGCAGCAGCACGGTCTCCGCCTGGTCGTCGAGATGATGCGCGGTCAGCAGCAGGCGCGCGCCGTGCTCGCGGCACAGGCGTCCGAGCGCGGCATAGCGTGCCAGGCGCGCGGCCTCCTCCACGCCGCTGTCGGCGACCTTGTCCAGCGCCACGCGCTCGGCATGGAACGGCAACGCCAGCGCCGCGCAGCGCTGCGCGCAATGCGCCAGCCAGGCATCGGCGTTGGGACTCAAGCCGTGATGCACGTGCAGCGCCAGCAGGCGCAGCCCCTGCTCCGCAGCCAATGCGGCGGCGACGTCGAGCAGCACCGATGAATCCAGGCCACCGCTATAAGCCACGGCCAGCGTATCGGCGCCAGCGTCGAAACCGATCGCCTCCAGCGCCCCGCGCAAGGCCTGCGTCAATGCCTGTGCGACCTTGCCGGCGGGGATGGCATCATCGGAGGGGGAAGAAAGATCGGACATGAAATCGGCGGGCAAGCAGAAAGAAAGGATCAGGCAGCGATCCAGAAACGACAAACGCCAGCGACGGATCGCTGGCGCTTGGACTTGTCCGGCGCTGCCGCGCAGCGGCCGGAAGGGCGTGAGCCGCTTAGTGATCCACTTATTCAGCCGAGTTCAATTCCTTGAACTTGCCGTAAGCCATCAGCTTCTCGTGACGCGCCGCCAGCAGTTCCTTGGTCTTCATGCCCTGGAACTGGCGCAGCGTGTCCGACAGCGCGCGCTTGAGCAGCGACGCCATCTGCTTGGGATCGCGATGCGCGCCGCCCAGCGGTTCGTTGACGATCTTGTCGATCAAGCCGATGGCCTTGAGGCGATGCGCGGTCAGGCCCAGCGCTTCGGCCGCATCGGCGGCGCGGTCGGCGGTCTTCCAGAGGATGGAAGCGCAGCCTTCCGGCGAGATCACCGAGTAGGTCGCGTATTGCAGCATCAGCACCGAGTCGCCCACGGCGATCGCCAATGCGCCGCCGGAACCGCCTTCGCCGATGATGGTGGCGATCAGCGGCACCTTCAGTTCGGCCATCACGTACAGGTTATGGCCGATGGCTTCGGACTGGCCGCGTTCTTCCGCATCGATGCCGGGGAAGGCGCCGGGGGTATCGACGAAGGTAAAGATCGGCAAGTTGAATTTCTCGGCCACCTTCATCAGGCGCATCGCCTTGCGATAGCCTTCCGGCTTGGGCATGCCGAAGTTGCGCAGCGCGCGTTCCTTGGTGTCGCGGCCTTTCTGGTGGCCGATCACCATGCACGCCTGGCCGTTGAAGCGGGCCAGACCGCCGACGATGGACTGGTCGTCGGCGAAGGTGCGGTCGCCATGCAGTTCGTGGAAGTCGGTGAAGCACTCACGGACGTAGTCCATGGTGTAGGGGCGCTGCGGGTGGCGGGCAATCTGCGAGACCTGCCAGGGCGTGAGCTTGGCGTAGATGTCCTTGGTCAGTTGCTGGCTTTTCTTGACCAGGCGTTCGATCTCTTCCGAGATGTCGACGGCCGAGTCGTCCTGTACAAAACGCAACTCTTCGATCTTGGCATCCAGCTCGGCGATGGCCTGCTCGAAGCCCAGAAAAGTCGTTGTCGATTTACTCATTGTGTTCCTTTTTCAACAAGTCCGGTGATGTGCGGGAAGTCCGTCCCATGCGGGTTTCAGCTTCACGAACGCGGCATCGCCGGTTTGCCTTCAATCTTGCGAGGAGCGGAGTATACACCAGCGGCCTACCCCGGCCTCTTCCCCGATATCAATAGTCCGACGGCAGCGGGTCCAGGCTGCGCCAGAGATACCATGTGGCAACGGTGCGCCACGGTTCCCAGTTCGCGGCGACTTCGCGCGCATCGCTGCGCGACACGGGCTCGCCCGAGAAATAGCTGATGCTGATGCCCTTGAGCAATCCCAGGTCATCCAGCGGCAGCACGTTCGGGCGCAGCAGATTAAATATCAAAAACATCTCGGCTGTCCAGCGGCCGATGCCGCGGATCTGGATCATTTCCGCGATGACGTCCTCGTCTTCCATCTCGGTCCATTTGTCCGGATGCACGGTCTTGGCCTTGAAATGGTCGGCCAGGTCGAGGATGTATTCGGCCTTGCGCTTGGACAGGCCGCAGGCCGCCAGCCCTTCCGGGCCGGTGCGGATGACCTGGGCCGGAACGCATTTGGGACAGGCTTCGACGAAACGTTGCCACACGGCATTGGCAGCCTTGGTCGAAATCTGCTGGCCGATGATGGAGCGCGCCAGCGTGGTGAAGGCGTCGCCGCGCACGGTCAGTTGCAGATCGCCGAACTGGGGGATGATCTTGCGCATGATGCGGTCGCGCTTCATCAGCTCGGCCTTGGCGTCTTCCCAGTAAGCCGGGACGATCAGACTGGGATCGGCCGGATTTGTTTTTCTGTTGGTATTCAACTCAAGCTCTCCGCCATTCGGTCAGGCCGCCCGGTTTGTCTTCCAGAATGATGCCGGCAGCGGTCAGTTCCGCACGGATGCGGTCCGCCTCGGCAAAGTTCTTGCCCTGCTTGGCCGCCGCGCGGGCGGCGATCAGTTCCTCGATGCCGGCCTCGTCCAGGCCGCCCGCGCTCTCCGGGCCACCCTTCAGGAATTCCGCCGGTTCGCGCTGCAGCAGGCCCAGCACGCCGGCCAACGCCTTGAGCTGGCGTGCGTGCTGCGGCGAGCGGCTGCGGTTGACTTCATTGGCCAGTTCGAACAGCACCGATATTGCCACCGGCGTATTGAAATCGTCGTTCAGCGCCTCGGCCAGGCGCAGCGCATGCGCCTCGCCGGCGTCCAGGCCGCCCGCTTCCGCCGGCACGTCCTTCAGGGCCGTGTACAGGCGGGTCAGCGCCTGGCGCGCGTCGTCCAGGTGGGCGTCGGAATAGTTCAGCGGGCTGCGGTAGTGGGCGCGCAGGATGAAAAAGCGCAGCACTTCCGAATCGTACTGTTGCAGCACTTCGCGGATGGTAAAGAAGTTGCCCAGGGACTTCGACATCTTCTCGTTATCGATGCGCACGAAGCCGTTGTGCATCCAATAATTGACGAAGGTGTGCTGGTGCGCGCCTTCGGACTGAGCGATTTCGTTTTCGTGATGGGGGAATTGCAGATCCTGGCCACCGCCATGGATGTCGAAGTGGTCGCCCAGCAGGTCGCTCGACATCGCCGAGCACTCGATATGCCAGCCCGGGCGGCCGCGGCCCCATTGCGAATCCCACTTGGCTTCGTCCGGTTCGCTTTCCTTGGCGGCCTTCCACAGCACGAAATCCAGCGGATCACGCTTGCCGGTGTTGACGTCCACCCGTTCGCCGGCGCGCAGGTCGTCCAGCGACTTGCCGGACAGCTTGCCGTAGCCAGGGAAATCGCGCACCGAGTAGTTGACGTCGCCATCGGCGGCCTTATAGGCCAGGCCGTTCTGTTCCAGCTTGCGGATCAGTTCCAGCATCTGCGGCACGTATTGCGTGGCGCGCGGCTCGTGGTCGGGGCGTTGCACGCCCAGGGCGGCCGCATCCTCGTTCATCGCCGTGATGAAACGGTCGGTCAGTTGCTGGATGGATTCGCGGTTTTCGACGGCGCGCTTGATGATCTTGTCGTCGATGTCGGTGACGTTGCGCACATAAGTGACGTCAAAGCCGCTTGCGCGCAGCCAGCGCTGCACCATGTCGAACACCACCAGCACGCGGGCATGGCCGATATGGCAATAGTCATACACGGTCATGCCGCACACGTACAAGCGCACCTTGCCTGGTTCGATCGGGGAAAAGGTCTGCTTATCACGCGCTAGCGTGTTGTAAATCTTGAGCTCGCTCATGGGATGGGAATTCTCGGTTCGGCTGCACTGGTGACAGTGCCGTGGTCATGCTTTCCGCTTGGGGCCGGCGTCAGGAAGAGTGCTTCCGGATGGGTGCCATTGCCCTTGGATCATTGTTCTAGCAGCGCTTGCAACATGAACGCGACACGGTAGCCAAACCTCTTTTTGTAGTGCTTGTTTGATATAAAATGCCTGCTTTCTTCGAGTATAGCATCGATAAAACCATGCCCCCAGAATCACAAGAACAGACATCTATTCATGGTTTGCGCGGTTTGATCAGCAGAACTGCCCACAAGACGGCAATGATGTCCAGCCTTGTGGCCGCCCTCTTCGCGGTGCCTGCAACGCCCGCCCACGCCAGCGAAATGTCCGACATCAACAAGCTGATGCGGGCCGGCCAGTACGCCGAAGCGCTGACGAAGACCGACGCCATACTCGCGAAACACCCGCGCGATGCGCAACTGCGTTTCACGAAAGGCCTGATCTTAGCAGAACAAAACCGTTCTGCCGAGGCCATCGCCGTGTTCGCGAAACTGACCGAGGACTTCCCCGACCTGCCCGAGCCGTACAACAACCTGGCCGTGCTGTACGCGGCCGACGGCCAGTACGACAAGGCGCGCGCCGCGCTGGACATGGCCATGCGCACCAACCCGACCTATGCCACGGCGCTGGAAAACCTGGGCGACGTGTACGCCAAGCTGGCCAGCCAAGCTTATGACAAGGCCTTGCAGATCGACCCGGCCAACAACGTGCCGCAGCCCAAGCTGACCCTGCTGCGCTCGCTCAACGGCAACGCCACCGGCGGCACCGTGCCGCGCCTGGCCAGCGCCGCCCCCGGCCAGGCCGCCCAGGCGCAGCGCGATGCCAAGGCCAAGGCGGACGCCGCCGCTGCCGAACAGCAGGAACGCGCCAAGGCGCTGGCCGCCGAGAAGGCCGCCCAGCAGGCAGCCGCAGACAAGGCCGCGGCTGAAAAGACCGCTATCGCCAAGGCATCGGCCGACAAGACTGCCGCCGAGAAAGCCGCGGCAGACAAGGCGGCTGCGGATAAGGCCGCCACCGAGAAGGCGGCTGCGGACAAGGCCGCGGCGGACAAGGCGGCCGAGAAAGCCGCCGCCGACCGCGCCCGCGCAGACAAGCTGGCTGCCGACAAGGCCGCCGCCGAGCAGAAACAGAAGGATTTGCTGGCCCAGAAGGAAAAGGACAAGGCCGAGCGCCTGGAGAAAGAAAAGGCCGCCCGCGCCGAGAAGGAGAAGGCAGCCCAGGCCGAGAAACTGGCCGCCGCCGAGAAGGCCGCGCAGGCCAAGGCCGCCGCGGACAAGGCGAAGGCCGACAAGGCCAAGTCCGACGCCGCCTCCGACCAGGACAAGAACGCCGTGTTGGCCTCCCTCAACAGTTGGGCCAAGGCCTGGAGCGACAAGGACGTGCGCAGCTACCTGGCTCACTACGCCAGCGACTTCGACACGCCCAAGGGCGCCAGCCGCAAGGAGTGGGCCGAAGAACGCCGCGCCCGCATCGAGGACAAAGGCCACATCAGCGTGAAAGTCAGCAACGCCCAGATCGCCATCAAGGGCAATACCGCGACCGTACGCTATCGCCAGATATATAATTCCAACCGGCTGACGGTGGACAGCCGCAAGACCCTGATTTTCGTGAAACAGGGCAACAAATGGCTGATCAAACAGGAACGATCGATCGGGAGGGTAATAATTGGTGGATCGCGCTTTGCAAGGGCGTCCTGCGCGTGTGCTGGGACGCCTGCTGATGTTGTGTCTGGCGGGCCTCCCCACGACGGGCAGCGTCGCCTCCTCTTCCTCGATTCCTCCGCAGAGCGCCAGCCCGGCCGCGCCGCCCGGCAAGCCGGACCCGGAAGCCCTGCTGATCGATATCTACAAGGATCTCGGCGCCAATCGCCTGCGCGAAGCCCAGGTCAAGGCCGACGCCTTGGTGGCGACCTATCCCACCTTCCGCCTCGGGCACCTGGTGCGCGGCGACCTGCTGATGATGCACGCGCGCCCGGTGCGCAATTTCGGCGCCATGCCGGACGGCCCGCAGGACAAGCTCAAGGAACTGAGCGATGAAGCCATGGTACGCATCCGCTCGCTGCAGGAAAAACCCGATCCCCGCCTGATTCCCAAGGCCGTGCTGCAGGTCGGCGACGACCAGAAGAACATCCTGGTGGTCGATACCTCGCGCTCGCGCATGTATGTGTACGAGAACCAAGGCGGCGAGCTGAAGTACCAGACTGACTACTATATCTCGCAGGGTCGCTACGGCGCGAATAAGGCAAAAGAAGGCGACCAGCGCACCCCGATCGGCGTGTACTACGTCAACAACCGCATTCCCGGCCCCAAGCTGCCTGATTTCTACGGTACCGGCGCGCTGCCGCTGTCCTATCCGAACGAATGGGACAAGCGCAACGGCCGCAGCGGCTACGGCATCTGGCTGCACGGCACGCCGTCCGACAATTTCAGCCGCCCCCCGCTGTCCTCCGACGGCTGCGTGGTGCTGGCCAATCCGGATCTGCAGAGCCTGTACTCCACCGCCGAGGTCGGCAAGACCGTGGTGGTGATCAGCCAGCACGTGCAATTCGTTGACAAGGGCGAATGGAACAAGCAGCGCGAAGCCGCCTCCGCCATGCTGGAGCAATGGCAGCAGTCGCTGGAGAACGCCGACGGCGACAAGACGCTGGCCTACTACTCCCCCGAATTCCGCTCGGCCCAGGGCGAAAACCTGTCAACCTGGTACGGCCGCCAGCAAAAGAGCATGAACGGCGCCCGCTTCACCAGTGTCAAACTGCGCGATGTCAGCCTGTTCCGCTATCCTGGCGGGCCGGAAGACATGATCGTCAGCACTTTCACGCAAGAAAGCGCTGTCGGCAAAAGCAAGAACGCGATCCGCAAACGCCAGTACTGGGTCAAGGAAGGATCGCAATGGAAAATCATTTACGAAGGCAATGCATGATGATCTCTCGCCGTAGCCTGCTGGGCGCCGCCGCAGCACTCTCCCTTTCCGTTTCGCTGGCCGCCCCGGCCTTCGCCGCCGATGCTCCGCAGGTGCTGCTCAAGACCAGCATGGGCAACATCACGGTCGAGCTCAATGCCGAGAAGGCGCCGGTCTCCGTGGACAATTTCCTGAAATACGTCAAGAAGGGCCAATACAACGGCACCGTGTTCCACCGCGTGATCAACGGCTTCATGATCCAGGGCGGCGGCTATGACCAGAACATGCGCGAAAAGCAGACCGACGCCCCGATCAAGAACGAGGCCAGCAACGGTTTGAAGAACGAGGTTTATACTATCGCCATGGCGCGCACCATGGCCCCGAACTCGGCGACCGCCCAGTTCTTCATCAACGTCGCCAACAACCGCTTCCTGGACTATCCGGGCCAGGACGGCGCGGGTTACGCGGTGTTCGGCAAGGTGATCCAGGGCGCCGATGTGGTGGACAAGATCAAGCAGGTGCGCACCGGCGGTGGCGACGTGCCGGCGACACCGGTCGTGATCGAATCGGCGACCATCGTCAAGTAAGCTCCGTTTCCGGATCTGACGCCAGGCGGGCCTCGGTGGCCCGCCTCGTTTTTTTATTTATCTTCATCAAGCAAAGGATTCAACATGGCTGTTCTGCTCACCACCAACCACGGCAACATCAAGATCGAACTGGACGCGGAAAAGGCGCCGAAGACCGTTGAAAACTTCCTGGCTTACGTGAACGCCGGCCACTACAACGGCACCATCTTCCACCGCGTCATCGACGGTTTCATGATCCAGGGCGGCGGCTTCGAACCGGGCATGAAGCAAAAGGAAACCAACGAGCCGATCGAGAACGAAGCCAAGAACGGCCTGAAGAACGAGCCCTACACCCTGGCCATGGCCCGCACCGCCGCACCGCACTCGGCCTCGGCGCAGTTCTTCATCAACGTCAAGAACAACAGCTTCCTGGACTTCCCGGGTCAGGACGGCTGGGGCTACTGTGTGTTCGGCAAGGTCGTCGAAGGCACGGAAGTCGTGGACAAGATCAAGGGCGTCAAGACCACCCGCGCCGGCATGTTCGCCGACGTCCCGGCGGAAGACGTCGTGATCGAGAAGGCTGAAGTGGTCTGAGCATCGCCCAGCCCGTGACGATGACTGATTTCCAGTTCATGCAAAAAGCGCAACCGACGGTTGCGCTTTTTGTTTCAGACCTCCATCTGCAGGCTTCGCTGCCACGCACCACCGCAGCCTTCCTCGCGTTCCTGCAAACCCACGCCGCCCGGACGCAGCAGCTCTACCTGCTGGGCGACATCTTCGAATACTGGGCCGGCGACGACGACCTCGCGACCCCGTACAACCAGCAGATCGCCGATGCCATCCAGGCAGTGCACAAGCAAGGCGTGGCAATTTTCTGGATCGCCGGCAACCGCGACTTCCTGGTCGGCCAGGGCTTTGCCGATGCGGCGGGACTGGTGCTGCTCGACGACCCGCACGTGATCACGCTGGCCGGACGCACCATCGCGCTGGCCCATGGCGACGCGCAATGCACCGACGACCACGCCTACATGGCCTTTCGCGCGCAGGTGCGCCAGCCGGCCTACCAGCAGCAGTTCCTGGCGATGCCGCTGGCCCAGCGCAAGGCCATCATCGAAGGCATCCGCAAGAACAGCCAGGACGCCAACCAGAACAAGACGGTCGAGATCATGGACGTCAACGCCGGCGCCATCGACCAGCTGTTCGCGCAGACCGGCACCCGCGTGCTGATCCACGGCCATACGCATCGCCCTGCCCTGCATCACCTGGGCGACGGGGAAGCACAGCGCCTGCGTTATGTGCTGCCGGATTGGGAATACGACGTGGAAACGCCGCGCGGCGGCTGGATCAGCCTGACGGCGGATGGCGTGCTGCATCGCCACGGCGCTGACGGCGCCGAGATCGGCTGATTGACCTGACCGTGTCTGGCCGGAAGCCGGGCTGCATGGCCGGCTTCCGGTAGCGACCGATCCGATCGCCGGCGAGGCGCGGCAAAAGTCGCGGGTCCCCGCGCCAGCGGGGATGCAGCGGCTTCAGAGGCCCGCCCATCCCTCTTTCGCAAAGCCTACACCCCGCCCCGGCTCAATCCACCAGCCGGTTCAACTGCTCCGCATCGAAGCTGCTCAATTCATCGAGTCGGCGACACCCTATCCCCGCCCCTTTCAAGGCTGCCAGCACCGCTTCCAGCTGGTGCTCCTGCGCCGCCACCTGATTGATCAGGCCATGCAAGGCCTTGGACAGCGGATCGTCGCCGTTGGGCATCACGCCATAGGCCGCGAACATGCGCGCGGCGGCTTGTCCGCGCACATCCTGCATCGGATTGCGCTCGATGATGCGGGCCGGATTGCCCACCGCCGTGGCGCCGGCCGGCACCGCCTTGGTCACCACCGCATTGGAGCCGACCTTGGCGCCGTCGCCCACGGTAAAGCCACCCAACACCTTGGCGCCGGCGCCGATGATGGCGCCGCGCCCCAGCGTCGGATGCCGCTTGGCGCCCTTGGACAGCGAGGTGCCGCCCAGGGTCACGCCCTGGTAGATGGTGCAATCGTCGCCAATCACCGCGGTCTCGCCGATCACCACGCCGAAGCCATGGTCGATGAAGACGCGGCGGCCGATGGTGGCGCCCGGATGGATTTCGATGCCGGTCAGCCCGCGCGCCAGGTGCGAGACGAAGCGCCCCAGCCACTTCATGTCGGCCATCCAGCACGCCTTGGCCCAGCGATGCATGATCACCGCGTGCAGGCCGGGATAACAGGTCAACACCTCCCAACTGTTGCGCGCGGCGGGGTCGCGCTCGCGGATGCTGGCGATGTCTTCTCTGAGTCGGCTGAACACGGTGATTCTCCTGGTGCGGATGAAACAAAAGAACAAAAAACGAAAGAACAAAAAAAATCGCCGGACATCAGGTCCGGCGACGGTGCAGCGATAAACCGGAATTACTTCGGCAAACGCTGGCGTCGCGCCTCGTACAGACACACGCCCGACGCCACCGATACGTTCAGGCTCTCGACCGAACCGAACATCGGGATGTTGACCAGGATGTCGCAGGTTTCGCGCGTCAGGCGGCGCATGCCCTCGCCTTCCGAGCCCATCACCAGCGCGGTGGGGCCGGTGAAGTCGCCTTCGTACAAGCCCTTCTCCGCATCGTCCGAGGTACCGATGATCCACACGCCGCGCTCCTTCAGGTCGCGCATGGTGCGCGCCAGATTGGTGACGGTGATGTAAGGCACGGTATCGGACGCGCCGCTGGACACCTTCATGGCCGTGGCGTTCAGGCCCACGGCGCGATCCTTGGGAGCGATCACGGCATGCGCGCCGGCGCCGTCGGCCACGCGCAGGCAGGCGCCCAGGTTGTGCGGATCGGTGATGCCGTCCAGGATCAGCAGCAGCGGCGGGCCTTCCACCGCATCCAGCAGCTCGTCCAGCGTGCGCGCCAGCGACAGCGCGGCGGCCTTAGCCACCACGCCCTGGTGACGGCGCGTGCCGACCATGGCCGACAGGCGCTGATCGTCGGCCTGGATGATGCGCACATTGGCTTCCTTGGCCACATGCAGCAGATCCAGCATGCGGCGGTCGCGCCGGTCGGCGTCCACATAGATCTCATCCACCGACGAAGCTTCGTGGCGGATACGGGACGTCACGGCATGGAAGCCGAAAATCATTTTGCTCTTCATAAAACCTGCTTGTTTCTTCTCTTCTTGCTGTCTGTCGTTGTTGAATCACATGGAAGCGGAATTAGCGCTTCTTCTTGCCGCCCTTGTGGAAACCCTTGGCCGAAGCACGCTTGCGGTCAGCTTCCCCCGGGCGCGGATGCGCTGCATTGCCCTTGGCACCGACGCCGGCGGCCTTGGCCGGCTTGGGCGCCGCTGCCTTCTTGGCCTTCGATGCCGGCTGGCGCCCCGCTCCGGCAGCGCCGGCGGGCTTGCCGCGCGCGGCGCTTTCGGCGCGCTTGGCTTCGTTCTTGATCAGCGTGTGGATGCCCGGCTCGTTGACCAGCGCCAGGTCGATCTTGCGCGCATCCAGATCGACGCGGCTGACCTGTACCGTCACGCGGTCGGTCAACTGGTAACGGATGCCGGTACGCTCGCCGCGCAGTTCGTGGCGCGCCTCGTCGTACTGGAAGTAATCGGCGCCCAGTTCGGTAACGTGCACCAGGCCTTCGATGTAGAGCGAATCGAGCTGCACGAAGATGCCGAAGGTGGCCACGCCCGAGATAGTGCCGGTGAACTCTTCACCCAGCTTGTCGCGGATGAAGTAGCACTTCAGCCATGCCTCGACATCACGCGACGCCTCGTCGGCGCGACGCTCGTTGGCCGAACAATGCAGACCCAGGGCTTCCCAGATCGCCAGGCTGCCCTCGCCGCGCGGCTTCTTGCCGGCCGCCTTGTCAGTGGCGCGCTGCTGCGCCTGCAGCTTGCGCGCGGCCGGCGACAGCGACGTGTTCAACGTGCTGCTGTCGATGCCCTTGGGATCGTAGCGCTTGCCCTGCAGCACGGCCTTGATGGCGCGGTGCGTCAGCAGGTCGGGATAGCGGCGGATCGGGCTGGTGAAGTGCGCATAGGACTCATACGACAAACCGAAGTGACCGATGTTGTCGGGGCTGTAGACCGCCTGTTGCATCGAGCGCAGCAGCATGGTCTGGATCAGCAGCGCATCGGGCCGCGCCTTGATCTTGGGCATCAGCTCGGCGTAGTCGGACGCGCTGGGGTTGTCGCCGCCGCCCAGGCTCAATCCTGTCTGCTTCAGGAAATTGCGCAACTGGGTCAGCTTTTCCTTGGTCGGCCCCGCGTGGATGCGGTACAGCGCCGGATGGTCGTGGCGTTTGAGCAGGTCGGCCGCGCAGAAGTTGGCCGCCAGCATGCATTCCTCGATCAGGCGGTGCGCATCGTTGCGGGTGCGCGGCAGGATCTTCTCGATCTTGCCGGCGGCGTTGCAGACGATGTAGGTCTCGGTGGTCTCGAAGTCGATCGCGCCGCGCGCCTGGCGCGCCGTCAGCAGCGCCTGGAACACTTCATACAGATGCGTCAGGTGCGGCACCAGGCCGATACGGCGTGCCGCTTCCGGGCCCTTGGTGTTGGCCAGGATGGAGGCCACTTCGGTATAGGTCAGGCGCGCAGCCGAATGGATCACGGCCGGATAGAACTGGTAAGCCTTGATCTCGCCCTTGGCGGTGATCACGGCATCGCACACCAGGGTCAGGCGATCGACGTCGGGGTTCAGCGAGCACAGGCCGTTGGACAGTTTCTCCGGCAGCATCGGGATCACCCGGCGCGGGAAATAGACCGAAGTGCTGCGTTCCAGCGCATCGGCATCCAGCGCATCGTTGGGCTTGACGTAATGACTGACGTCGGCGATCGCCACGATCAGGCGGTAACCCTTGGAACGGCCGATCTTGACCGGTTCGCAATAGACCGCATCGTCGAAGTCGCGCGCGTCTTCGCCATCGATGGTAACCAGCGGTACGTCGCGCAGATCGACGCGATCCTTCAGGTCGGCCGCGCGCACTTCGCTGGGCAGCTTGGCCGACAGCTTCTTGGCGGCGTCCGAGAACTCGTGCGGCACGCCGTACTTGCGTACGGCGATTTCGATTTCCATGCCTGGATCGTCGATGTCGCCCAGGATCTCGGTGATCTTGCCCACCGGCTGGGTATAGCGCGAGGGATGTTCGGTCAGCTCCACGCTTACCACCTGCCCCGCCTTGGCCTTGCCCGGGGGGCCGGCCAGCAGCACGTCGTGGCCGATGCGCTTGTCTTCCGGCGCCACCACCCACACGCCGTTTTCGTTCAGCAGGCGACCGATCACGTGGGAATTGGCGCGTTCCATCACTTCCACGATGGTGCCTTCCGGTCGGCCGCGACGGTCGGTGCCCACGATGCGTGCCTGAACGCGATCGCCGTGCATCACCTTCTGCATTTCCTTCTCGGGCAGGAACAGATCATCGCTGCCGTCGTCCGGCAGCAGGAAACCGAAACCGTCACGATGGCTGGAAACGCGCCCTTCGATGAAGTTGGGCGAATGGGTCAGCTTGTAGTTGCCGGCGCGATCCGGCTTGATCTGGCCGTCGCGCTCCATGGCGTTGAGTCGGCGCGTCAGGCCATCCATCTCGTCAGGCTTCACGCCGAGCGCAGCGGCCAGGGCGGCGGCATTTTGCGCCGCGGGCGAAGTGCGCAGGATGCCGAGAATCTCTTCCCGGCTGGGAATGGAATAGGGAAATTGGCTCAAAAGTATCGTTCGCGCAATTGTTATTGATGGAACCGGCACAGCGAGCCGGTCCGGCTGGATAACCCTTAGTGTAACGGAGTTGCCGTCATTTACCTAACCGCAATGCCGGGCGCAGGCGATGGTCGCTGCTGAAAAAATTTGGCATCGTGCCGAAAAGTCTATTGACATGTCCTTCAGACCGTATATAATCACATTCTTTCGCGACAACGCCCTTAAGGCTGACGCGAATAGCAGGCCCACGTGGCGGAATTGGTAGACGCGCATGGTTCAGGTCCATGTGCCGCGAGGTGTGGGGGTTCGAGTCCCTCCGTGGGCACCAAACATAAAAGGTCGATTGATGAAAATCAATCGGCCTTTTGCGTTTTGGGGCACACGAGCAAAGCGCCTGCGCGCTTTGCGGGTGGGACTCGAAAGTCCGACCTTGCAAGGCCGGGCGGGGTCGCGGAACGTGACCGAGCGCCCTCTGTGGGCACCAAACATGAAAGGTCGATTGAAAATCAATCGGCCTTTTGCGTTCTGGGGCGCAGCAAAATCAGATCCAGAAATACGCCCCCCCCTGCCGAACAAGAGGAGCCTGTCCATGACGGCTTCACGCACACCAAGGACAAACCCTCTCGCGCCTACCCGCATCAGCCCTGCAAACGGAACACGCTCACCGTATTGGTCAGCGTCGACGCCTGCTCCTGCATGGCGCGCGCCGCGGCGGCGGCCTGCTCGACCAGCGCGGCGTTCTGCTGGGTCGCCTCGTCCATCAGCGTGATGGCCTGGTTGACTTGCTCGATGCCGTCGCTCTGTTCCTGGCTGGCCGAGCTGATCTCGCCGACGATGTCGGTGACGCGCTTCACGCTGGCGACCACCTCATCCATGGTGGCGCCGGCCTGCTCCACCAGCTTGCTGCCGACACCGACCTTTTCAACCGAATCGTCGATCAGTTGCTTGATTTCCTTGGCCGCAGCGGCCGAGCGTTGGGCCAGCGAACGCACTTCCGAGGCCACCACCGCGAAGCCGCGACCCTGTTCGCCGGCGCGCGCGGCTTCCACCGCCGCGTTGAGCGCCAGGATATTGGTCTGGAAGGCGATGCCGTCGATCACCGCAATGATGTCCACGATCTTGCGCGACGACTCGTTGATCGAGCCCATGGTCGAGACCACCTGCGACACCACCGCCCCGCCCTGCACCGCCACTTCCGAGGCCGATACCGCCAGTTGATTGGCCTGGCGCGCATTGTCGGCGTTCTGCTTGACGGTGGAGGTCAGTTCTTCCATGGCCGAGGCGGTTTCTTCCAGCGAGCTGGCCTGCTGCTCGGTGCGATTGGACAGATCCAGGTTGCCGTGCGCAATCTCGGTCGAGGCGGCGGCGATGGTATCGGTGCCCTGGCGCACCCGGCCGACGATGCCCACCAGGTTGTCGTTCATCTCCTTGAGCGCGCGCATCAGTTGACCGGTCTCGTCGCCAGAACGGACTTCAATGCGGCTGTCCAGCTGGCCGTTGGCCACGCGCCCTGCCACGTCCACCGCCTCATGCAACGGACGGGTGATCGAGCGGGTGATGGTCCAGGCCAGGATCACGCCGACCAGGATGGCGATGGCGCCCAGCACGACCATCATGTTGCGCGCGGCGCGGAACAGGTCATCGACCTCCCCCGTCAGCGCCTTGATGCGATCGCTCTGCATGTTGGCCAGCTTGTCGATGGCGGCCAGGTAGGTCTGGCTGTTGGGCAGCAACTGCTCTTCCACCACCTTCTTGGCGGCCTCCTCGTTGCCGGCGTCCTTTTCCTTGAATACCGCGGTGTTGGCGGCGATCACCACCTTGCGGCGCTCGTTGATCTCGTTGAGCGCGGCCTTGCCGGCATCATCGGTGATCAGCGCCTCCATGCGCTTGACGTAGTCGTTGTTCTTGCTGATGGTGGAAACGATCAGATCCTTGTAGTACTTCTGCTGCACCGGATCGGCGTTCTTGGCCGCCGCCACGATGCGTCCGACGTTGAGTTCGATGGATTTATAGAACTCGTTGACCAGCCTTTCCTTCACCAGCGCGTCGTTGACCATGGCGTCGTTGAGCTTGCCTACCGCCTGCAGGCGCCACACGCCGATGCCGGTAATGAGGCCCATCAGGATCAGAATCGCCGCAAAACCCAGCCCTAGGCGGGTGCCAATCTTCATATTCTTCATGTAATCACATCCCCAATATCCCCAAAGGCGCGGCCGGATAGCGCCGCGCCGCCTCTTCATTCGTCCCGGATAGGGACTTATCATTAACGGCCGCCCGTCGTGACCACTTGAGCCATCATGCGTCAAACGCGCGTAAATCTTTTTGCGCCGACACAAGTCGCACAAAAACCGTGCGGCGAAAATGTTTTATCAGATTGGCAATTTTCCGCCGGGCATGAACGCCCGGCCCGGTACAAGGTCGAATCCATTCCTCATCCAGCGAGCGCGCCATGACCATTCCGCACCAGGAGCACCCCGACCACGCCGCCCACGCCAGCAAACTGGTGCGCTTCTTCGAAACCCTCACGCGCGACAACGCCGCCCAGGTGGCCGAAGTCTATGCCGCCGACGCGCGCTTCAAGGATCCCTTCAACGAAGTGCAGGGCCTCGAAGCGATCCAGCATCTGTTCGCCCATATGTTCAAGCAGGTCAAGGATCCGCACTTCAAGGTGACGGCCACGGTGCAGCAGCGCGAACAGGTGTTCCTGACCTGGGATTTCTTCTTTCGCATGCCGCCTTTCTCCGCCGCCGAGCAATGCATCCATGGCGCCACGCATTTTCATCTGGCCGAGGACGGCCGGGTCATCTATCATCGCGACTACTGGGATGCCGCCGAAGAGCTGTACGAGAAATTGCCGCTGGTCGGCCTCTTCATGCGCGGCCTGAAATGCTTCGCCCGGCAATAAGCAATAAGAACCCCATCCACCGTCAGCCTCAATGCCCCAATTCGACAAGTCCCTGGTCTGGTTCCGCCGCGACCTGCGCAGCACCGACCATACCGCGCTCTACTACGCGCTCTCGCAAAGCAAGCAAGTCTGGTGCGCCTTCGTGTTCGACACCGACATTCTCGATGCGCTGAAAAAGGACGGCGTCACGCAAGATCGCCGCATCGAATTCATCCTGGACAGCGTGACCGAGCTGGACGCCTCTCTGCGCGCGCAAGGCGGCGGGCTGATCGTGCTGCACGGCGCGGCCGGCAAGATGATTCCGGCGCTGGCGGCGGAACTGGGTGTGCAGGCCGTGTTCACCAATACCGACTACGAACCCGACGCCGTGGCGCGCGACCATGCGGTGGCGGAAACGCTGCAGCAAGACGCCATTCTGTTCCTCGGCTGCAAGGACCAGGTGATCTTCGAAAAGGATGAGGTGCTGACGCAATCGGCCAAGCCCTTCTCGGTCTTCACGCCCTACAAAAATGCCTGGATGGCCAAGCTGGCCGCGGCCGGCGGCGATTTCTACCTGAAGGCCTATCCGGTCGAACGTCATGTCAAGGCGCTGGCCGCGCCGCCGGCCAAGCTGGAACATGCACTACCGACGCTGAAGCAATTGGGCTTCGAGAAAAGCAATCTGCATGCACTGAAGATCCCGACCGGCATGTCCGGCGCCGATGCCCTGTTCGACGATTTCCTCTCGCGCATCGGCGCCTATGGCACGGCGCGCGACTATCCGGCGGTCAAGGGGCCATCCTATCTGTCGGTGCACCTGCGCTTCGGCACCATTTCGATCCGCACGCTGGCGCGCGCCGCGCTGCAGGCCATGCATGCCGGTCACGGCGGCGCGGGCGCGGCGACCTGGCTGTCGGAACTGACCTGGCGCGATTTCTATTTCATGATCCTGCACCACCATCCGCGCGTGGCCAGCCAGGCGTTCAAGCCCGAATACGACGCCATTGAATGGGAGAGCGACCACCAGGCGCAGGCCGACTTCGCCGCCTGGTGCGAAGGCCGCACCGGCTATCCGCTGGTGGACGCCGCCATGCTGCAGATCAACCAGACCGGCTACATGCACAACCGCCTGCGCATGGTGGTCGCCAGCTTCCTGACCAAGGATCTGGGCCTGGACTGGCGCTGGGGCGAAAAGTATTTCGCCATCCATCTGAACGACTTCGACCTCTCGGCCAACAACGGCGGCTGGCAATGGGCTGCCTCGTCGGGCTGCGATGCCCAGCCCTACTTCCGCATCTTCAACCCGGTCACGCAATCCGAGAAATTCGACCCGGACGGCAAGTTCATCCGGCGCTACCTGCCGCAACTGGCCAAGCTGTCCGACAAACGCATCCATGCGCCATGGACGGCCACGCCCGACGAGCTGCGCGCGGCCGGCGTGGCGCTGGAC
The DNA here is from genome assembly GCA_009914615.1 of Herbaspirillum frisingense. Classification (GTDB taxonomy): domain Bacteria; phylum Pseudomonadota; class Gammaproteobacteria; order Burkholderiales; family Burkholderiaceae_D; genus Herbaspirillum; species Herbaspirillum frisingense_B. The sequence goes on along the minus strand of WNDX01000001.1, from coordinate 33,075 downwards.
CAGGATTATCCGCGCCCCATCGTCGATCACGCCCAGGCGCGCGCCCGCACCCTGGAACGCTATGCGGTGGTGAAGAAAGCGGACAAGTCCGCGCCTGCCGAAGACGACTGAAACCCGCCCGCCGGGCGTGCATGAAAAAAGCCGGACTGGTCAACCGTCCGGCTTTTCCGTTCTTGCGGCGACTATTCACGCCATTTATTCCGACATCACGGGTTCGACCTTGGCATTGTCATGGAACTTGATCGGCGGCACCCGGCGCACCATCCACAGCCCGGCCAGCGCGGCCACGATGGCGATCGCGATGCCCATGTGGATCGCGCCCACCAACGCGTCGCGCGCCGCATTGAGCAACGCCGAGCCGTTGTGGCCGGCCTGCATCAGTTGGGCCAGCAGCACCGACTGGATGTCGTGATTGACCAGTACCTCCGGATCGCTGAATTCCTTGAGCCACTGCGCCGCATGATCGCCTTCCAGCGCCTTTTGCACGCCGGCGCCGTACATCTGGCTGACCAGCGTACCGGTGATGGCCGTACCGAGCATGCCGCCTATCATGCGCAACGACTGCAGCAAGGCGGTGGCGATGCCCAGGTGTTCACGGCTGGCCGCCTGCTGGGCGAACACGGTCAGGTTGGGCAGCACCAGGCCCAGGCCGAAACCGCCGGCCAGCATCGCCGCCAGCATGAAGCCGCCGCCGGTGCCGCGGTCGCACAGCACCACGCCCAGGCAGGATGCGGCGATCAGCACGAAGCCCAGCGTCATCATCATGTTGGGATTGGGGATGCGGGTGATGATGCGGCCGTTGGCGATGCTGGCCACGGTGATACAGGCCACCAGCGGCGTAATCAGCAGGCCCGCCTCGCGCGGCGTCATGCCGAAGCCGCCCTGAAACAGCAGCGGCGCATACATCAGCAGCGAGAACATGGCGAAGCCGGCCAGCACCGACAGCAGGAACAGGCTGGACAACGCGCGGTCGCGCATCATCTCGAACGGCAGGATGGGCTGGGCGGCGCGCTGCTCCCACTTCCACAGCGCGTAGAACGCGGCGGCCGACAACACCAGCAAACCCAGCATGCCGCCGGTGATGCCGCGCTTGGGCAGCATCTCCACCAGCAGTTGCAGGCTGCCCAGCGACAACGAGATCAGCAGCGCGCCGGGCCAGTCCAGGCGCATCTTGCCCTCATGCTTGATATGGCGGATATGCGGCACGAAGCGCCAGACGAAATACAGCGACACCACGCCGATCGGCAGATTGCAATAGAACACCCAGCGCCAGCCCAGCCCCTGCGTGAGGAAACCGCCCAGCGACGGCCCCACGGCGGTGGCGATGCCAAACGAGGCCGACAGGATGATCTGCCAGCGCAAGCGCACGCGCGGATCGGGGAACAGGTCGGCGATGGACGCGAAACAGGTGCCCACCAGCATGCCGCCCCCTATGCCCTGCAGGCCGCGCGCCAGCACCAGGAACAGCATGCTGTCGGCCATGCCGCACAGGGCCGAGGCGCCGACGAAGACGATGATGGATGCGATCACGAAGGGCTTGCGGCCGAAGTAATCGCCCAGGCGCCCGAAGATGGGCACGGTGATGACCGAGGTCAGCAGATAGGCGGTAGCGACCCAGGCGTACAGCTCGAAGCCCTTCAGTTCGGCCACGATGGTGGGCAGCGCGGTGCCGACGATGGTCTGGTCCAGCGCCACCAGCATGATGACGAAGCAGATGCCGAGGGTGGCCAGCAGGGATTCGCGGAAAGGCAAGACTTGGCCGCTGGAGTGCGCGGCGTCGGTATGGAGGGCCATGTTGCTGGGAAGACAATCTTGGAAGAGGCGCCAATGCGCCGACCCGTCATTTTATCAATTGACCGGACTTGTTGCTGGACGGCCACTTCCGCGTTCCGCGCAGCGGGCCGGTTTACTGCCTCCGATGCCGCTCACAGCAGCAATTCATAGCGTTGCTCCTTGACCTTCACGCCCCAGCGCGCGCCGATGCACTCCTCGGTCAGCACGAAGCCGTGTCGCTCGCAGAGATGATGCGCGGCGTGCAGGCCCTCGAAGGTCCAGAGATAGACGGAGGGGAAATCGTGGTCGGCGCAAAAGCGCACCGCGTCGCCCAGCAAGGCATCCCCCACGCCGCGCCCACGCAGTTTTTCGGAGGCGATGAACCAGCGCAGGCACGCGCCCTGCTCATGCGCATGCTGGCCATCGACGGTGAGCGAGCCCTCGATGCGGCCATGCACGGTGGCGGTCCAGAAGCCGTCGCGCGCATCGTCGTAGCGGCTCATGAAGGCGGAGAGTTCGGTGGCGACCTTGGCTTCGAAATAGACGCCGAAGCTCCAGTTCTCGGTGTAGTAGGCCGCGTGCAGCTCGGCGACACGGCCGATGGCGCCGGGCAGGTAACCGCGCCTGATATGGATGTCGTCCATGGTTTGCCTCCTCCACGTACATGCGGCGGAGACCCGGCCATGGCGGCCGGAACGGCGTCAGCCGCCCGGCCCCATGGCGGGATCAGTCGCCCGCGATGGTCATGCTTTCCAGCAGGATGGATCCGGTTTCCTTGGTGCCGCGCACCAGGGTGTCGTTGCCGATGGCGACGATCTGGCGCAGCATGTCCTTCATGTTGCCGGCGATGGTGATCTCTTCCACCGGATACTGGATCACGCCGTTCTCGACCCAATAGCCCGAGGCGCCGCGCGAATAGTCGCCGGTCACGTAGTTCACGCCCTGGCCCATCAGTTCAGTGACCAGGAGGCCGGTACCCATCTTCTTGAGCATGCCCTTGAAGGTGTCGCCCTTGGTGGTCAGGTCCGAGCGCAGCGTCAGGTTGTGCGACCCGCCGGAGTTGCCGGTGGTCTGCATGCCCAGCTTGCGTGCCGAGTAGGTGGACAGGAAGTAGCCCTGCACCACGCCGTCCTTGACCACGTCGCGCTTGACGGTGCGCACGCCTTCTTCATCGAAGGGCGCGGAGCCGACGCCGCCGATCACGTGCGGATCTTCCTTGATCTGGATATGCTCCGGGAACACCTGCTGGCCCAGCGCATCGAGCAGGAAGGTCGATTTGCGGTACAGCGCGCCGCCCGACACCGCCTGCACGAAGGCGCCCAGCAAACCTGCCGCCAGCGGCGCCTCGAACAGCACCGGGCACTTGCGGGTGGTCAGCTTGCGCGCGTTCAGGCGCGCCAGGGCGCGCTCCGCGGCGTAGCGGCCGACCGCTTCCGGCTTGGCCAACTGCTTGGGGTCGCGCTTGGAGGAATACCAGTCGTCGCGCTGCATGCCGGCGCCCTTGCCGGCGATCGGCGCCACCGAGATGGTGTGGCGCGAGAACGGGTAGCCGCCGATGAAGCCGCGCGAATTGGCGGCGATGAAATGCGAATGCTGCACATAAACGCTGGCGCCTTCGCTGTTGCTGATGCGCGGATCGGTTTCCAGCGCGGCGGTTTCGCAGCGTTGGGCCAGCGCCACAGCTTCCTCGGCGGAAATGTTCCATGCCGAAAACAGTTTCAGGTCGCGCGGCGACATTTCCAGCATGTCGGCGTCGGGCAGGCCGGCGCAGTCATCGACGGAGGTGAAGCGCGCGATGTTATAGGCGGCCTCGACCGTTTCCTTGAGCGCCTGCTGCGAGAAATCCGAGGTGCTGGCATTGCCGCGCCGCACCTGGCGGCCTTCGCCGAGGAACACGGTGACGCCGATGCCCTTGTCCTTGTTCTGCTCGATCGTCTCGACCTTGCCCTTGCGCACCGCGACCGACAGGCCGCTGCCTTCGCTGATATCGACCGCCGCATCCGAGGCGCCCTTCTCCTTGGCGTAACGCAGCACATCCTGCGCCAGCTGCTTCAACTGATCCTGACTGTGGGTGAATGGGGTATCGCTCATGAGCCTGTTTTCTCTGAAATGCGGGTAAAACGGGTATCATAGCAGCCGTTAAGCAATATTTCTTGAAGCTATACCATGCCCAATGCCAACCGCGGCGCAGTCGGATTCCAGTCCAGCGAATTCGAACAGGAATACGACCGCCCTTCCAAGTCCCAACTCAAGCGCGAGATGGAGGCCCTGCAAAAGCTGGGCGAAGCGCTGGTCGCCGAACCGCGCGACCGCGTCAAGCGCGTCCCCATGCCCGAAGACGTGCGCGACGCCATCCTCGAATGCCAGCAGATCAAGGATCACGAAGGGCGCCGCCGCCAGATGCAATACGTCGGCAAGAAGATGCGCACGCTGGAGCAGGACGAACTCGACATCATCCAGAAGACCATCGACAGCTGGCGCGGCGCCTCCAAGGCGGAAACCGCCGTCATGCACGCACTGGAACGCCGCCGCGAAAAACTGCTGGCCGACGACCAGGCGCTGACCGACCTGCGCGACAAGCATCCCGAGATCGACCTGCAGCACATGCGCACGCTGATCCGCAACGCCCGCAAGGAACAGGCCGAAAACAAGCCGCCCAAGGCGTATCGCGAAATCTTCCAGATCCTCAAGCAACTGCACATCGCAGCCAACCTGCAAAAGGGTGAGGACGCCGCCGAAGAAGACCGCGACGACGATGAAGACTGAACGCGATCATCTGCTGATCGGCCTGGTCTCCATCTCGGATCGCGCCTCCGGCGGGGTCTATGAAGACCAGGGCATTCCGTCCCTGCAGGAATGGTTCGGCGCCGCGCTGGCCAGCCCTTGGAAGATGGAAACCCGCCTCATCCCCGACGAACGCGCCCAGATCGAAAAGACCCTGATCGAGCTGGTGGACGAAGTCGGCTGCGACCTGGTGCTGACCACCGGCGGCACCGGCCCCGCGCGTCGCGACGTCACGCCGGAAGCCACGCTGGCCATCGCCACCAAGGAGATGCCCGGCTTCGGCGAACAGATGCGCCAGATCAGCCTGCAATTCGTGCCGACCGCGATCCTCTCGCGCCAGGTGGCGGTGATCCGTGAAACGGCCGACCACGCCGCGCTGGTGCTCAACCTGCCCGGCCAGCCGAAATCGATCAAGGAAACGCTGGAGGGCTTGAAGGATGCGGACGGCAAGCAAAAGGTGCCGGGTATCTTCGCGGCCATCCCCTATTGCATCGACCTGATCGGCGGGCCTTACATCGAGACCCATGAGGCGGTGTGCAAGGCGTTCCGGCCGAAGTCGGCGGTTCGGCCTGCTGGCAAGTGAGCGCTTGCCGGTGATCCGGACGAATTTCGTCCGCCAGGCGCGATAAACGTCGCCGGGTTCCGGCCTTTACCCGAACAACGGAGATGGAACCCACCGCACCGGCTTTTCCAACAAGGTTGAAGCTGTAGCCGATTCGCAAACCCGCTGTCCTACCCTCTCCGTCATTCCGGCAAAGGCCGGGATCCAGTGGCGTTGAACACGACCCGCCAAGTGCAACGAAGCCCCCAGTCTGAGCGATCACACAGTCGCTACCGCGGACACTTCCCCTCATCCGGCCCGCCGCACAGCGAAGCGCCGTTGAGCAGATCCAGGTACTGCTGCAACTTGGCCGGCGTGATGCGATAAGCGTATTCCTTCAGCTCGTTCTCGGTCGCCGGCCGCCAGCTGAACTGCACCACGAACAGCCTCTCCTTTCCTTCGTACACCGCCATCACCGTGCCTTCGCCATACGGCGCGGCCGCGCCCACGCGGTCGCAGAAACCGCCGCTGACCGAGGTCGGGATATTGTTGGTCAAGCTATCCTTCTGTCGCATCGGCACGAAGCGCCCGGGACAATTGCGCTGTGCGCTCTGCATCACCTCCGTGATGGCAACCTGCGCCAGGGTCAGGTTGCGCGCCCTGATATTGTCCGCCAGCGCGCCGTCCGGATAGCTGCGGCGCTGCACGCCCATGTATCCCTCGCGCCAGGAATCGTGGGCCTCGTTGGCCGGCAGGAAATCGACCACGTAATCGCCCTCGGGATCGCCGTCCATGAACGCCATGCGCCAGCCGGCCGGCGGCGAGATCATCAGGTTCTCGCCCACCGGCTGGAACACCCGCCCTTCGGCCTCGGCGCCGGCGCGCAGCGGCAGCAGCGCGGCCAGCGCCACGCAGGCGGCCAGGGCGGCGCTGCCCATTTTCTTGAGTTGCATCGGCCTTCTCCATCATCCATGCCGGAGATTTTCTCCGGCGTTCATCGTATGATTGTCGTCTTGCACCTTCGGCAAAGCCGTATTGTGCGCCCGCCAGCCGGCATGCACAAATCGCCGCACAACCTTCCAATAACAGGACAAGCACTCATCATGGCCGCCCAGCTCGACACCATCCAGATCGAATCCGCCCCCAATCCCACCGCCGCCGTCATCTGGATGCACGGCCTGGGCGCCGACGGCTCGGACTTCGTGCCCATCGTGCGCGAGCTCGACCTGGCGCAATGCCCGCCCATCCGCTTCGTGTTCCCGACCGCGCCGACCATGCCGGTCACCATCAACGGCGGCTACGTGATGCGCTCCTGGTACGACATCTTCACGCCCGACCTGGTGCGCCGCGAAGACGAACCCGGCCTGCGCGCCTCGCAGGAAGCCATCGAAGTGCTGATCGCCAATGAAAAGTCACGCGGCATCCCGGCCCATCGCATCATGCTGGCCGGTTTCTCGCAAGGCTGCGCGATGACGCTGCAGACCGGCCTGCGCCATCCGGAAAAACTGGCCGGCCTGATGTGCCTGTCGGGCTATCTGCCGCTGGCCGCCAAGGCGGCCGAGGAGCGCCACGCCGCCAACCAGGACACGCCCATCTTCATGGCCCACGGCCGCCTCGACCCGGTGGTGGTGATCGAGCGTGCCGAGAAGTCGCGCGAACTGCTGGAGCAACTCGGTTACAAGATCGCGTGGCACGAATATCCGATGCAGCATTCCGTCTGCGGCGAAGAAGTCGATGATATCGGCCGCTGGCTGGCCGGCATCCTGGCCTGAGAGCGCCTTCCTCTGCCGCAAAGAAAACGCCCCCGGACGACAACCGTCCGGGGGCGTTTTCTTTCCGCTGGCGGATTACTTCAGGCGGAACTTCAGTTCTTCACCGGCCTGGCGCATCGCGGTCTGCACCGCCGGCACCTTGGCCAGCACGTTGAGCAGGCCGAAATCGTGGATCATGCCGTTGTAGCGCACGCTGGTCACGGCCACGCCGGCGGCTTGCAGCTTGCGGCCGTACTCTTCGCCTTCATCGCGCAGCACGTCCTTCTCGGCGGTCTGGATCAGGGTCGGCGGCAGGCCGGCCAGTTGGGCTGGGCTGGCTTGCAACGGCGACGCGTAGATTTCCTGGCGCTTGGCGTTGTCGGTGGTGTAGCTGTCCCAGAACCACTTCATCATATTCTTGGTCAGGAAGTAGCCGTTCGAGAACTGGTTGTAGGAACCGGTTTCGAAGTTGGCATCGGTCACCGGCCACAGCAGCACTTCGGCACGCAGCGCGGGGCCGCCCTTGTCCTTGGCCATCAGGGCCACCACCGCCGCCATGTTGCCGCCGACGCTGTTGCCGGCCACCGCCAGGCGCTTGCCATCGACGTTGATCTCCTTGCCGTGCTCGGCGACCCACTTGGTGGCCGCATAAGCCTGGTTGATCGCCACGCCGTAGCCGGCCTCAGGCGACGGCGTGTAGTTCACGAACACCGCCACCGCGCCGGAGTTGGCGACCAGGTCGCGCACCAGGCGTTCGTGGGTCGGGAAGTCGCCCAGCACCCAGCCGCCGCCGTGGAAGAACATGAAGGCCGGCAAGGTCTTCTTGGCGCCGGCCGGGCGCACGATGGTCAGCTTGATCTGCTGGCCGTCGGCGGTGATGGTCTTTTCCGAGACGTCGGCCTTGGGCAGTTCCAGCTTGACGCCGGCCTGGGCGCCGGTCAGCACGGCGCGCGCATCCTTGGGCGAGAGCTGTTCGATGGGCTTGCCGCCGCTCGCTTCCAGCGCCTGCAGGAAGGCCTGGGTCGTAGGTTCCACACCGGCGTCGCCGGCGGCGTATGCGTTGCCGAATACCATGCCGATGGCGGCCACTGCTGCGAGTTGTTTGAGCGATTTCATGATTGTCTTCCTTTGAGGTTGTGGGGTGTCGGAAACCGACGGAACCGGCGAGGCCGGCTGGTTCTGGAACAGGTGCAGCAAAAACTTCAATGACGTCAAAAAAACTAAAAGACGATTAAATAGCAAACTACTTATTGATCCCGCTATTGGCTCTCGGGATAACCCCGCCCGGACAGGCACGCCGGCACTGGGTTTTCATTTTTCACAAAATGTAAATAGCACACTACTTAATGGATACTTTCAATAATATAAAAAGCTATTTAATAGCGCACTATATATTTGACTTTAAAAATGGACGCACGCCGATCCAGCCGCATCCACGGTCACTCTCCGGTATTCTTTTGCAGCCGGGCCCGCAACTCCATCAATTCTTCCTTCATCGCCGCCAGTTCGGCCGCGGTCGATTCGGTCGCCCGCAGTACCTCGCGCGGCAGCTCCACCGCCTTCTCGCGCAAGGCATTGCCTTCCGCGGTCAGCGAGATCACCACCTGGCGCTCGTCGCTGGCGGCGCGCTCGCGGGTCACCAGGCCCTGCGCTTCCATGCGCTTCAACAGCGGCGTCAGCGTGGCCGAATCCAGCACCAGGCGTTCGCCGATGTCGGACACGGTCAGTTGATCCTGCTCCCACAGCACCATCAGCACCAGGTATTGCGAATAGGTGATGCCGAGATCGCGCAGCAACTTGCGGTACAGCTTGCTCATCGAGAGCGAGGTCGAATACAGCGCGAAGCACAACTGCGCATCCAGTAGCGGGGCCGCCTTGCGCTTGTCTGTTTTCGAGTTCATGCGTCGCAGTTTAGCGATCTCAAAATTAAATAGCAAGCTACTTAAATAAAAAATTTGTCGGTGCTGTTTCAGCAGCGTTGCCCAAAAACGTCAGCGCACATTTGGGGATGCATTGACAGCCGCGCGGGACAAGGCTTTTCGCCGCGTTCCCAGCCATCGATAAGTGTTATCCGATAACGAATTTATTTTGTTAATTCAAACAAGAATCGTTACCATTCTCACCTTTACGAGACCTTACACAGAGAAGGCTCGTTTTTAACAGCACGGTCTCCGCCCGTGCATATGCCTCCCCAGACCGCTCAATCATGACAAAAATCGCATTCCGCCCCGCGCCGGGACAGCGCACCCGCTGCGCCGCCGCCATCTCGCTCGCCCTGCTCTGCCTGCACGGCATCGCCCATGCCCAGCAAACCACGCCCGCCGGCGGCGGCCTGGAAACCATCCAGGTCAGCGGCGACTGGCTGGGCACCGGCCTCGACAACAGCGTGAAGACCTATCCGGGCGCCCGCACCGTGGTGAAAAAGGACGACATCGAAGGCAGCGGCGCGGTCAGCATCGGCGACCTGATGCGCCGCATCCCCGGCGTGCAGGCGACCGACAACTCCGGCTCCGCCGGCAGCGCGATCGCTCTCAACATCGGCGTGCGCGGCCTGACCGGACGCTACTCGCCGCGCTCCACCATCCTGCTGGACGGCATCCCGTTGGCCTCCGCGCCTTACGGCCAGCCGCAACTCTCGTTCGCTCCCGTGAACCTGAACAACATCGAATCGGTGGACGTGGTGCGCGGCGGCGGCGCGGTGCGCTATGGCCCGCAGAACGTGGGGGGCATCATCAACTTCAAGACCCGCGCCATCCCGGCCACGCCGGGCATCTCGGGCGACGCCGCGCTGCGCTACAACAGCTTCGGCCAGGGCGGCTCCAGCACCCAGTACAGCACCTTCCTGGGCGGCACCACCGAAGGCGGCCTGGGCGTGGCCCTGCTCTACTCCGGCCAGGACGGCTCCGGCTGGCGCGACAAGAGCAATGAGCGCGTCAACGACTTCGCCCTGAAGCTGCGCTACGAGCTCAGCCCGACCTCCGAGATCTACGGCAAGATCAACTACTACGACGTGCTGTCGCACACGGCCGGCGGCCTGTCGGTCGCGCAGTACAACGCCAATCCGTTCCAGAACACGCGCCAGCGCGACTTCTGGAGCGGCGACCGCAAGGGCTTCGACCTCGGCTATCTGAACACGCTGTCGGATACCCAGGAATTCGAGATCCGCACCTACTTCAACCAGAGCACGCGCCAGAGCGGCCTGAGCAATACCGCCAACACCATCCTGACCTACCAGCCGCGCTACTACGAGACCACCGGCATCGAACCGCGCTACACGCAGCGCTTCACCCTGGGCAGCACCACCAACGACGTCACCGTCGGCTACCGCTACCTGCGCGAGCGCGGCAACGACAACACCTACACCCAGACCATCGCCACCGGCGTGCAGACCGCGCCCAGCATCATCACCAGCAGCACCGACGCCAACGCCGCCTACATCGACGACAAGATCTCGGTCGGCAAGTGGCGCATCACCCCGGGCATCCGCTTCGAGCACATCAAGACCTCGCGCGTGAGCGGTACCACGCCCTTCGAAGTCACCAACAACAAGCCGCTGCCTTCGGTCAACGTGGCCTACCTGCTGACCCAGGATCTGACGCTGTTCGCCAACTACAACACCTCGTTCGGCGTAGTGCAGAACACGCAGTTGACTTCGCCCAGCTCCAGCAACCTGTCGCCGGAAACCGCCAAGACCATGGAAGCCGGCGCGCGCTGGAAGAGCGCCCAGCTCAGCGCCGAAGCCACGGTGTTCCGCATCGACTTCGACAACCAGATCGCCTCGGTGCCCGGCACCTCGCCGGCCGTCTTCCGCAACCTCGGCAAGACCCAGCATGACGGCGTGGAACTGGCCGTCGATTACGCCTTCGACAAGGAGAGCATGCTCAAGGGCTGGAGTGTCTATGCCAACGCCACCTACACCCGCGCGCTGCAGAAGTCGGGTGCCAACATCGACAAGGACGTGGCCTTCTACTCGCGCCTGACCGACACCATGGGTACACGGTTCCAGTCCGGCGCGTGGGGTTTCAACCTGTCCACCACGCACCAGAGCCGCCAGTTCGCGGATGATGCCAACACCGTGGCCGAAAGCGCCGACGGCGGCACCGGCGAAATCCCGGGCTTCCGCCTGTGGAACGCACAGGTGGACTGGAAGGTGCCGGGCGCCAAGGGCTTCGACATCTTCGCCGGCGTCAACAACCTGACCGATCGCCGCTACTTCACCCGCACCACCGACAACAACGTGGGCAAGCTGGTGGGTGCGCCGCGCACCGTCTACGTCCAGGGCCGCTACTCGTTCTGATACGACGCGGCACGCTGCGACACGAGGCTTCGGCGGCAATGCCGTCCGGTTCTACACCGGGCGGCATTTTTTTCGGCCGTCTTCAGAGGCATCTCCGTATCAAGCCCCCCCGTTCGGATCGACCAGATTCGCAGGAACGTCTCGAAGATGCGCCTCCACCCTGAAACGTCAGAACACCTCCACTACGCCGCTCACGCAGCGACCCGGTCCGAACGAAAACAGGAATGAAGAAAAACCGGCGCGGTTGGACCGGACAAGGCATCGCCGGCATGCGGGAGCCCTCTTCTTCCAGACATGATCCGGAACCAGCCGAGCGGGCATGCCGGCCGCGATGCATCACCATCCGGAAACTCGGAAATCATTAATAAAATAACACCATCCATGCCCCCTACCGGGCACACTTTCCACGCACCATTCCGAACCCGCCGCACCGCGGTCAGGCATCCGGTCGCCCTTTCGCATGCATGTCCGGCGCGCTTTCCCGGCCGCTGGTAGAACATCTGCCACCGGCGCCTTGGCATGGAAAATGCATGTCTTCGTTGATGTATACATTCACGTATCCGACCTTGCCGTCACGGCGTTCACCGGCTAATCTAGCCCGATGGCCCTGATGTCGCCGAGCCGGTTTCGATGAGCCCGTCATGTACTTTCAAAGGAAAACCGAATGAACAAGCGCGTCCCCCGTCTGCTGTTGTCCGCCCTTTCCTCGGCCCTGATGGCCGGCGCCGGCTGGTCCGCCATGGCCGCCACGCTCAATATTTCGCTGGACGCCGATCCCGGCAAGCTTGACCCGACCCAGTCCTCGATGCTCAACGAGCGCATCGTCTATCAAAGCATCTTCGACAAGCTGGTGGATCTGGACGGCGAAGGCAAGATCGTGCCCATGCTGGCCGAGCGCTGGACCATCTCGGACGACCAGAAGACCTATACCCTCTTCCTGCGCAAGGGCGTGACATTCCAGGACGGCACGCCCTTCGATGCCAAGGCGGTGGAATTCAACCTGCTGCGCGGCCAGGAAAAGGTCTCCCTGCGCCGCAATGAGCTGAAATACATCAGCAAGAACACCGTGGTGGATGAGCACACCATCAAGCTGGAACTGTCCACGCCCTTCGCGCCCTTCCTCTCCATCCTCACCGATCGCGCCGGCATGATGTCCTCGCCGGCGGCGGTCAAGAAGTATGGCGACGACTACGTCAACAACCCGGTCGGCACCGGCCCCTTCATCTACAAGGGCCGTCTCAAGGGCGCCACCATCACGCTGGAAAAGAATCCCCACTACTGGCAGGCCGGCCTGCCCAAGGTGGATGGCGTGGTCTACAAGATCATGCCGGACGTGAACGTGGCCTTCAACAATCTGCGCAGCGGCCAGGTCGATATCACCAACCGTTTCCCGTACAAGGAAATCACCAACATCGCCGCCGGCGCGAAGTACACCGTGCTCAACAAGCCCTCGCTGGGCTTCCGCGGCTTCTACATGAATACCGGCAAACCGCCCTTCGACAAGAAGGAAGTGCGCGAAGCCGTGGACATCCTGATCGACCGCAACGCCATCGCCAAGGTGGTCTATAACAATGCGGTGGCGCCCGGCCATTCGGCCTTCTCCAAGGCCCAGTTCGCCAACGGCGTATCCGATGTGCCGCCCAAGGTGGACCTGGCGCGCGCCAAGGAATTGCTGAAGGCGGCCGGCAAGGAAGGCGGTTTCAGCTTCAAGCTGACGCTGCCGACCACGCCCGACGAACTCCAGGTCGGCCAGATGGTGCAAGGCATGCTGCGCCCGGCGGGCATCAACGTGACGCTGGAAAAGACCGAGCTGGCGACCCAGATCGAGGCCGGCAAGGCGGGTAACTTCGAAGGCCTGTTCGTGGGCTGGAGCGGCCGTCCCGATCCGGACCAGAACATCTATGACTTCGTCACCACCAACGGCTCGCTGAACTACTCCCACTACGGCACCAAGGAAGTCGATGAGATCCTGCAGAAGGCCCGCGTGGAAGGCGACCAAGCCAAGCGCAAGGCGCTGTACGACCAGGCCATGACGCTGCTGGTCAAGGAAGTGCCCTATGTCTATCTGGTGCACGACAACGTGCTGTTCGGCATCTCGAAGTCGGTTCAGGGCTTCCAGTACGTGCCCGACGGCGTGATCCGCACCGCTACCGTCTCCAAGTAAGCGCCCGCGCAGCAATGAGGCGGCGGACCGTCATGGCCGCCGCCGTCCAGCCCGCCGCCCAGCCTCTTTGCCAGACATGCCTAAACTGCTGAAACGCCTTCTGCTCTCCATCCCCACGCTGATCCTGGTCAGCATGGTGGTGTTCTCGCTGCTGGCCGTGCTGCCGGGTGATCCGGTGGCCGCCATCCTCGGCATGGAAGCCACGCCGGAAGCCGCTGCCGCCCTGCGCCTCAAGCTCGGCCTCGACGATCCCCTGCTGGTGCAGTACTGGCACTGGGTGTGGGCCGTGCTGCATGGCGACCTCGGCCGCTCCTTCATCGACAACACGCCGGTGGCCGAGGCCCTGTGGCAGCGCCTGCCGGTGACCATCGAACTGGCCGTCGGCAGTTTCGTGGTGGCGGTGGTGATCGCGGTGCCGGCCGGCATCCTCTCGGCCGCCCGCCCGCGCGGCATCGCCAATGCGGTAGGCACGCTGGTGGCGCTGTTCGGCATGTCGGTGCCGCACTTCTGGCTGGGCATGATGTTCATCATCCTGTTCGCGGTGAAGCTGGGCTGGCTGCCGGCCTCGGGCTTCGTGCCGCTGTCGGAGGACTGGCAGGCCAACCTGATCGCGATGCTGATGCCGATGGTGGTCACCGGCCTGCGCGAATCGGCCATCCTGATGCGCATGGTGCGCAGCAGCCTGCTCGAAGTGCTCAACGAAGACTACATCCGCACCGCCTTCTCCAAAGGCCTGCGCGACTGGCAGGTGGTGCTCGGCCACGCGCTGCGCAACGCCATGATCCCGGTGGTCACGGCCAGCGGCCTGATGGTGTCGGGCATGCTGGGCGGCCTGGTGATCACCGAGAGCATCTTCAGCATTCCCGGCATGGGCAAGATGATCGTGGACGCCATCTTCCAGCGCGACTACGTCACCGTGCAGGCCGGCGTGCTGGCCGCCACCGTGATGGTGGTGATCGTCAACCTGTGCGTCGATCTGCTCTACAGCGTGATCGACCCGCGCATCGCGCGGTGACCCGAGGATTCTCATGCGCACCGATACCAACCAAACCACTCCCGACGCCGCCGCCAGTCAGGCCGCGCAACAGGCCCTGCTGCCGGCCGCACCGCGCTTCCAGACGCTGCGCCGTTTCTCCGGCAATCGCCTGGCCGTGGTCGGCGCCGCCATCATCACGCTGCTGATCCTGCTGGCGCTGGCCGCCCCGCTGCTGGCCCGCTACGATCCCATCTTCGACCAGGACTACGCCAACATCCTGGCCGGCCCCAGCGCGGCCCACTGGCTGGGCACCGACGACCTCGGGCGCGACATCTACACGCGCATGCTGTACGGCTCGCGCATCTCGCTGCAGGCGGCGCTGATCGCGGTCGGCCTGGCCTTCTCGCTGGGCGTGCCGATCGGCATCGTCAGCGGTTACTACCGCGGCGCGGTGGATGCGGTGGTGATGCGCGTGGTCGATGCGCTGCAGGCCTTTCCTTCGCTGATCCTGGCGTTGGCCCTGGCGGCAGCGCTGGGCGGCGGCTTCTACAACGCCATGGTGGCGGTGGGCATCGGCTTCACGTCATCCTTCGTGCGGCTGGCGCGCGGCCAGGCCATGACCATCCGCAACCTCGACTACGTGATGGCGGCGCGTTCCATCGGCGCCGACAACCTGCGCATCATGTGGCGCTACATCCTGCCCAACTCGCTGGCGCCGCTGGTGATCCAGGCCACCTTCGCGATGGGCACGGCGATCATCGCCGAGGCCGGCCTCTCCTATCTCGGTCTGGGCGCGCGTCCGGAAGACCCGAGTTGGGGCTCCATGCTGCATATCGCCCAGGGCTATCTGAACACCACGCCGATGCTGGCCATGTGGCCGGGACTGGCGATCTTCCTGGTGGTGCTGGGTTTCAATCTTCTGGGCGACGGCATCCGCGAGGTGTTCGATCCCAAACTGAGCCGTTGAGGACATGCGCATGCTGGATATCGAAAACCTCAAAGTCGAATTCCTGAGCCACGGCCGCCGCGTGGCGCCGGTCGATGGCGTCTCCTTCTCGCTGGGCCACGACCAGACCGTGGGCCTCCTGGGCGAATCGGGCTGCGGCAAGAGCGTCACCGCGCTGTCGGTGCTGCGCCTGTTTCCCATGGCCAGCAAGGCCCGGCTGAGCGGCGCGATCCGCTTCGGCGGGCGCGATCTGCTGCAGTCGGACGACCACGCCCTGCGCGGCATCCGCGGCAAGGACATCGCCATGATCTTCCAAGAGCCGATGACCTCGCTCAACCCGCTGCATCGCATCGGCAAGCAACTGGCCGAGATGCTGCGCATCCACACCGACCTGCCGCGCGGCGAGATCGATGCCAAGGTGGTGGCCATGCTGGAGCGCGTCGGCCTGTCGCGCGCGGCGCAACTGGTGCACGAGTATCCGCACAGCCTCTCGGGCGGCATGCGCCAGCGCGTGATGATCGCCATGGCCCTGCTGTGCCGGCCGCAGGTGCTGATCTGCGACGAGCCCACCACCGCGCTGGACGTCACCATCCAGGCCCAGATCCTGGATCTGATGCGCGACCTCAAGCGCGAGCAGCAGACCTCCATCCTGATGATCACCCACGATCTGGGCGTGGTCGCCGAGATGTGCGAACGGGTGGTCGTGATGTACGCCGGCCAGGTGGTCGAGGAAAGCAGCGTCACCGATCTGTTCGATCGCCCTGCCCACCCCTACACCCACGCCCTGATGCGCGCGCGGCCGGCGCTGGATTCCACGCCGGGCGCGCCGCTGACCGCCATTCCCGGCAGCGTGCCGCCGCCCGGCGCGGTTCGCGCGGGCTGCCGCTTCGCCGCGCGCTGCCCGCGCGCGCAAGAAGTCTGCCGCAAGGAGATGCCGCCGCTGGAAGACATCGGTGGCGGCCATACCGCGCGCTGCTGGTATCCGCATTGAAAGCATTGAAAGGCCAGACATGAACATGCCCTTGCTTGAAGTCACCGGCCTGAAGAAACACTTCGGCGCCAACACGCCCGGCAGCCCCTCGGTAAAAGCCGTGGACGACGTCTCCTTTTCCATCGGCGAAGGCCAGACCCTGGGCCTGGTGGGCGAATCAGGCTGCGGCAAGTCCACCACCGGCCGCAGCGTGCTGCGCCTGATCGAGCCCAGCGCCGGCAGCGTGCGCTTCATGGGCAAGGAACTCACCATCCTGCCGGAAGGCCAGCTGCGCGCCATGCGCCGTCACATGCAGATGGTGTTCCAGGACCCCTATGCCTCGCTCAACCCGCGCATGACCATCGGCGAAGTGCTGGAAGAACCGCTGATCGTGCATCGGCTGGACGATCGCGCCACGCGCAAGCGCAAGGTGGCCGAGGCGCTCGACATGGTCGGCCTCAACCCGGCCTACGCCGCGCGCCATCCGCATGAATTCTCCGGCGGCCAGCGCCAGCGCGTGGGCATCGCGCGCGCCATCATCACGCGGCCCAAGCTGGTGGTGGCCGACGAAGCGGTGTCGGCGCTGGACGTGTCGATCCAGGCGCAGATCCTCAACCTGCTCAAGGAGCTGCAACAGGAACTGGGCCTGACCTACCTGTTTGTCTCGCACGACCTGGCGGTGATCCGCCACGTCAGCGACACCATCGGCGTGATGTACCTGGGCCGCATGGTGGAGCTGGGCACGCGCGAGGAGATCTATGCCAATCCGCGCCATCCCTATACCCAGGCGCTGCTGTCGGCGATCCCGCGCGAGCATCCCGGCCAGCAGCGCCAGCGCATCGTGCTGCAGGGAAGCATCCCCAATCCGGCCGCGCCGCCGACCGGCTGTCATTTCCATCCCCGCTGTCCATCCTGTATGGACATCTGCAAGACCGAAGCGCCCGCGGCGGTCAAGGTGAGCGCCGGGCAAACCGTGGCTTGCCACCTTTACCGCTAAAATGAATCCCCCTTGAAAAGAGATCCTCATGCCTGCCTTCCCGCAATTCAACAGTAATCACTATCCCTACCTGTCACGCCGCAGCGCCGTGTATGCACGTCGCGGCATGGTCGCCACCTCGCAGCCGCTGGCCGCCCAGGCCGGACTTGAAGTGCTGCAACGCGGTGGCAATGCCATCGATGCGGCGATCGCCGCAGCCGCCGCCCTGACCGTGGTGGAGCCGACCGCCAACGGCATCGGCGGCGACGCTTTCGCGCTGATCTGGCACCAGGGCAAGCTGCACGGCCTGAACGCCAGCGGCCCGGCGCCCAAGGCGATCTCGGTCGAGAAACTCACCGCCGCCGGCCACAAGGAAGTGCCGAAGTTCGGCGCGTTGCCGGTGACCGTGCCCGGCACCCCGAGCGCCTGGGCCGCCATGGCCAAGCGCTTCGGCAAGCTGCCGCTGACGCAATCGATGGCCGGCGCGATCACGCTGGCGCAGGACGGGTTCCCGGTTTCGCCGGTGGTGGCGCATGCCTGGCAGGTGGCGCACAAGAACTTCAAGCGCGAATTCAAGGACGCGCATTTCCAGTCCTGGTTCGACACCTTCTCCATCGACGGCCGCGCACCCAATGCCGGCGAACTGTACCGCTCGGCCGGCCACGCCGCCACGCTGCAGGCGATCGCCGCCGACAACGCCGAGAGCTTCTACCGCGGCGCGCTGGCCGAGAAGACCGCGGCCTTCATCCGCGAAGCCGGCGGCTACATGGATGTCTCCGACCTGGCTGACTACCAGCCGGAATGGGTCGATCCCATCGGCGTCAACTACCGCGGCTACGACGTGTGGGAGATCCCGCCCAATGGCCACGGCATGGTGGCGCTGATGGCCCTGAACCTGCTCAAGGCCTACGACTTCTCCGAGCGCGACACGCTGGCCACCTATCACCGCCAGATCGAAGCCATCAAGCTGGCCTATGCGGACGGCCTGGCGCACATCGCCGATCCGGCCCACATGAAGGTGACCGTGGAGCAACTGCTGTCGGACGCCTATGCCGACGAGCGCCGCAAGCTCATCGGCGAGCGCGCCACGCTGCCGGTGGCCGGCGATCCCTCGCGCGGCGGCACGGTCTATCTGTGCACCGCCGACGCCGAAGGCAACATGGTGTCCTTCATCCAAAGCAACTACATGGGCTTCGGCTCCGGCCTGGTAGTGCCCGGCACCGGCATCTCGCTGCACAACCGCGGCAACAACTTCACGCTGGAAGCCGGCCACCCCAACATCCTGGCGCCGGGCAAACGTCCCTACCACACCATCATTCCCGGCTTCATGACCAAGGACGGCCAGGCAGTCGGCCCGTTCGGCGTGATGGGCGGCTTCATGCAACCCCAGGGCCACGTGCAGATGGTGATGAACACGGTGGACTTCGGCCTCAACCCGCAAGCCTCGCTGGACGCGCCGCGCTGGGAATGGGAAAAGGGCAACAAGGTCGCCATCGAGCACAGCACCGCCGAACACTTGTTCCGCGGCCTGGCCGGTCTGGGCCATGAAGTGTCGTGGTCCGGCAATCAGCTCGGCTTCGGCCGCGGCCAGATCATCTGGCGCAACGACGCCGGCGTGCTGTGCGGCGGCACCGAGCCGCGCACCGACGGCTGCGTCGCCGCCTGGTGAGGATGCGCTCATCGTGAAAAGCGTCGCCGCCCCCTCGCCTGCCGACACTCTGGCCGCCCCCGTCTCCGTCGATCGCGGCGAAGGCGAGGAAGGCCAGGCACGCAACGGATCGCTGCCGGAATATGTCTACGCGCGCCTGCGCCAGGACATCTTCGACATGCGCCTCTTGCCCGGCGACCAGATCACCGAGACCGAGATCGCGGCCTACTTCAAGGTCTCGCGCACCCCGGTGCGCCAGGCCTTACAGCGCCTGCAGGGCGACGGCCTGATGCAGGGCTACGTGCGCGGTGGCTGGGAGGTGGTGCCGATCGATTTCAAGCGTTTCTCCGATCTCTATGACATGCGCAAACTGATCGAGACCCACGCGGTGCGTCGCCTGTGCGCGCACGATGCCGAGCAGGCCACCGACCTGTCGGTGATTGACGGCCTGCGCGCGGTGTGGTGCGTGCCCCTGGCACAGCGCGAACTGGACGGCCCCAAGGCCGCACTGCTGGACGAGGTATTTCACCAGACCCTGGTGCGCGCCGCCGGCAACCAGGAAATGGCCGACACCTTCGACCGCCTGACCGACCGCATCCGCATCGTGCGACGCCTGGATTTCCTCTACGGCGACTGCCTGCATTCCACCTATGACGAGCATGCCGCCATCCTCGGCTGCATCGCCGCCGGCGATGGCGAACAGGCCATGCGCCTGATGGGCGAGCACATCGACGGCAGCCATGCGGAAGTCAACCAGATCACGCTGCATCGCCTGCATAGCGCGCGTGCTACTTCCACGACGAAGCCGCCTGCTTACGTGGCAGTGCGGGTGCGCAGGCAGTTCTGAGCGGTGTCGGTCCGGATGCGCTGATTCCTTTCTCCGACCTGGCTTTGCCGATGCGGCGACGAACGACGCCGGTTCCGGGCTTTCGTCAGGACGACGGCGATACATGCAAAGAATCGCCCGCGCACCACCTCCGTCGTCCCGGCGCAGGCCGGGACCCGGCAACGTTTTTCCAGGGCGGCAGCAGCGCGCTGAAGCATCGCAGCCCCTGTGTTAGGCTGTCCGCTTTCGCAAGCAACAAGGAGAAGCAGCAATGAAAGTCGCGGTGATGGGCGCAGGCGCAGTGGGTTGCTACTACGGCGGCATGCTGGCGCGTGCCGGCCATGAAGTGGTGCTGGTGGGCCGTGCGCAGCATGTCGAGGCTTTCAATCGCCGCGGCCTGCGGCTGGAAGCGCAAAGCTTCGACGAAACCATTCCCGTCCAGGCCGACACCGATGCCGCCATCGCGGGGGGCGCCGACCTGGTGCTGTTCTGCGTCAAATCCACCGATACCGAAACCGCCGGCGCCCAACTGCGCGAGCACCTCAAACCCGACACGCTGGTATTGACGCTGCAAAACGGCACCGACAATGCAGACCGCCTGCGCACCGTCCTCAACCAGCCGGTGGCAGCGGCCGTGGTCTATGTCGCCACCGAAATGGCCGGCCCCGGCCACATCAGGCATCACGGCCGCGGCGAACTCGTCATCGAGCCCTCGGCGCAGAGCCACGCGGCGGCCGAGGCGCTGATCGGCGCCGGCGTCCCCACCGAGATCTCCGACAACGTGCGCGGCGCACTGTGGCTCAAGCTCATCCTCAACTGCGCCTACAACGCGCTGTCGGCCGTGACCCAACTCCCCTACGGCAAGATCGTGCAAGGCCAGGGCGTGGCCGACGTGATCGGCAATCTGGTCGCCGAATGCCGTGCCGTCGCCGCCGCCGAAGGCGTCACGCTGCCCGGCGACGTCGATGCGGCGGTGCGCCGGATCGCCGAGACCATGCCCACCCAATACTCCTCCACCGCCCAGGACATCGCGCGCGGCAAAACCAGCGAAATCGACCACCTCAACGGCTTCATCCTCCGTCGCGGCCAGACGCTGGGGATCGCTACGCCGGTCAACCTGACCATGCATACGCTGGTCAAGCTGGTTGAAGGCAAGCGGGCGTCGGCCTGAGATGACTCTCCGCGGCGCAGCTTGCGATCCATCGCCTGCCTGATTATTACCTCCGTCATCCCGGCGGCGCTCGTCCCACCTGACAAGCAGTTTGCGAGGCATGGCAAACGTCGCTGAGTCCTGACCGTCGTCAGGACGACGGGGAATCGGATTGACCGTCACCGGAATCCACTACCAGCCTCCGCAACATCCTCGTCATGCCGGCGCAGGCCGGGATCCAGCGGCGCTCGTCCCACCTGACAAGCAGTTTGCGAGGCATGACAAACGTCGCTGGATCCTGACCGTCGTGAGGACGACGGGGGATCGGATGGACCGTCACCGGAATCCCCTACCAGCCTCCGCCAACATCCTCGTCATGTCAGCGCAGGCCGGGATCCGGCGGCGTTCGTCGCACCTGACAAGCAGTTTGCAAGGCATGGCAAACGTCGCTGGATCCAGACCTTCGTCAGCACGACGGGGAATCGGATTGACCTTCACCGGAATCCACTACCAGCCTTCGCCAACATCCTCGTCATGCCGGCGCAGCCCGGGATCCGGCGGCGTTCGTCGCACCTGACAAGCAGTTTGCGAGGCATGGCAAACGTCGCTAGATCCTGACCGTCGTCAGGACGACGGGGAATCGGATTGACCGTCACCGGAATCCACTACCAGCCTCCGCCAACATCCTCGTCATGCCGGCGCAGGCCGGGATCCGGCGGCGCTCGTCGCACCTGACAAGCAGTTTGCGAGGCATGGCAAACGTCGCTAAGTCCTGACCTTCGCCAGGACGATGGGGAATGGCATCGAGCGCAATCGAAACTCATTGCCTGTTTATCAGCCTTCAAGCCGCTACCCCCAACACGCAGCTTGCACATCCCCCTCCCCTGAACGATACTGATCGTATCGCTGCATATTATTTCTCCCCAAGCCCAACATAGTGACATAGGTCATCATCTCGACTTCACCCAAAGGCAAGCAATGAGCGACAGCTTCACTCCCTACGAATCGGCGATCAAGACGATATCGAAGCGCTTTTCCGGCGCCCCCGTCCGCGAAGCCGTGCTCACGCGCCTGATGATGCACATGGGGTCCAGCCTGGGCGTGCATTTCGATGCCGAGCTCAAGCAGCATGGCCTGAACTACACCACCTGGACTTCCCTGGTGGTGCTCTATAGCCAGCCCGAAGGACGCATGCAGCCGTCCGAACTGGCCACCTATATCCTGACCTCGCGCACCCATTGCTCGCGCATCGCCGACGACCTCGACAAGAAAGGCTTCGTCAAGCGCCTCAGCAATGAGGACGACCGCCGCGAGGTGCATCTGCAACTGACCGCCAAAGGCACCGCTTTCGTCAAGAAGCATCACCCTTCGCGCCGCAAGCAATACCGCGACCTGTGGTCGGCCTTCACGGCCGCCGAGATGACGCAGTTCGAAGGCCTGCTGCGCAAGCTGCTGCAACAACTGGACGAGTGAAACAGGAACACGACGGCGGCCCTGCTCCGGCAAGGCCGCCGTTTTTTCGACCAAATAGTAACGTATGTCACTATCATCAAGGTAACCATATAACAGGCCCCAAGCCCGCAGCATCATGAGCGAGGCAAACACCGCCAAGCCGGATGCCATCCGGCGCCCGCCTCTCCCCCGGACCAGTCCGACCATCGCGGCCTGATCACCGTGGCCATCATCCTGGCCACCATCATGCAGACGCTGGACAGCACCGTCGCCAACGTCGCCCTCTCCCATATGGCCGGCACCTGCCGGCCTCGCAGGATCAGATTTCCTGGGTGCTGACCTCTTATAGCGTCGCCGCCGCCATCGCCATCGCCACGCCACGCCACGCCAAGCCACGCCAAGCCAAGCCACGCCAAGCCACGCCAAGCCAAGCCAAGCCAAGCCACGCCGCTGACCGGCTGGCTGTCTGGCTGTCTGGCTGTCTGGCTGTCCGGCTGTCCGGCTGTCCGGCTGTCCGGCTGTCCGGCTGTCCGGCTGTCCGGCTGTCCGGCTGTCCGGCTGTCCGGCTGTCCGGCTGTCCGGCTGTCCGGCTGTCCGGCTGTCCGGCTGTCCGGCTGTCCGGCTGTCCGGCTGTCCGGCTGTCCGGCAAGTATGGCTGTCCGGCAAGTATGGCCGCAAGAAGGTATTCATGACCTCGTTGGTGGATTTCACCATCGCCGCGGCCTTGTGCAGCGTCTCCGGCACAGTGGCCGGGATCGTGCTGGCGCGCCTGCTGCAGGGCTTGTTCGGTGCCGCGCTGATATCGGTGCTGGTGCTGCTCATGCGCAAGCAGTGCGGCAAGCTGGGCCCGGAGGTAGAAGCGCATGCGCTCGATTGAGCGCATGGCATGGAGAAAGGATCGCCGCTCAGCGCAGCATGGCCGACATCGCCGACAGGCTGTTGAGCACGCGCACCGCGTATTCGGCGCTCGGCGCATCGAATTCCACGGTGACGTTGTCGGTGCGTTCCAGGATGGGCAGCTGGCTGAACAGGTCGGCCAGCGCCACGGTCTGCGCCTGCAGGCGGCAGCGCAACGGGCCGGCCAGGCGCAGCGCCGGCATCGCCGACGGCCGGGCCAGCAGCGCCGCCACCGCCTGCCGGGAACATTCTTCCAGCAACTTGCAGGACTGCTGCGGCGTCAAGGAATCGCCGCTGTTGGCGCCGTAGGCCTTCTTGGTTTCGGCGAAGACGGCATGCGGGAACAACGGTTGGCTCTCTTCCACGAAGGCATCGTCGCCGCTGCCGAAGATCACCGGCACACCATGCTCGGCGGCCAGCGCGCCATACAGACCGGCCTCGCCCATTTCCTGCCCGCCCAGCCAGACGCGGGCGAAGGCAAAGCTGTTGGTGGTGTGCGCCAGGATGCCGCGCCCTTGCGCGCGCGAGTGGTAGCCCACCAGCATCACGGCATCGATGTCGTGATCCACACCGCCCATCATGCCCAGCACGCGCGGCTTGCCCAGCACCATGCGCGCCTCGGGGTGCAGCAGGTCGGGCAGCAGGTTGCGGAAACCGCCGTGCGAATCGTTGACCTTGATGGCGGTGGCGCCGGCGGCCAGCGCGCCGCGGATGACGGCGTTGGCCTCGTCGGTCATCCAGCGTCGCGCGCGTTCGTATTCGCCGTTGCCGGCGCGGGTCTGCTCGGGATGGAAAACGCCGGCGACGCCTTCGATATCGACGGAAACAAGGATATTGGCGCGTGGGGCAGTGCTCATGGTGATCTCGGTATCGGTGATGCGGCTAGGTGATTCAGGCGCGCAGCGCGGCCAATCGATCACGCAGGCTGGTGCGTATGTGGCCGTCGCGGCCGTGCACGGTCCGGGCGGCGAACAGCGCGTTGACGATGGCCTGCTCGACACTGTCGACGGCGGCATGGAACAAGGGATCAAGCACATGATCAGCCAGCAGCGCCATTTGCACGCATTCGGCATCGGCCTCGATCTGCTGCGCCGTGGAAAAGGCCAGCGCGATGTCGCCGCTGCCATGGCCATAGGCCGAACCCGTACGCGCCAGGCCGGCGCCGGCGCGCGTGGCCAGGCGCTTCAACTGACGCGCATCCAGCGGCGCGTCGGTAGCCAGGATCATGATGATGGAGCCCTTCTCGGGCGCGTTCTCCGGCGCGTCGGCGGCAGCCAGCTCGCGGCCCAGCGGATGGCCATCGATGATCAGCTCGGGCAGCCGGCCGAAATTGGAGAGTACCAAGGCCCCCACGGTAAATCCGGTGTGCGTGGAACCGACCACGGCCCTGCGCGACGCCGTGCCGATGCCGCCCTTCAGGCCGAAGCTGGACATGCCGCGGCCGGCGCCGACGGCGCCCTGCTCGACTTCCGCTGACAGCGCGTCCAGCGCCTGACGGAAATGGCTGTCCTGGATCGCGAAGGCTTGCTGGTCGTTGAGGTAGCCGTCATTGCACTCCATCACGACCGCGTTGACGGTCGGCAGGCTGCGTCCGCTCTCGGGATTGGCGCGCAGCGCATGGCGGATCTGCGCCGTGAGGACAGCGCCGACGGCGAAGGTATTGGTCAGCGCGATCGGCGTTTCCAGCGTGCCCAGTTCGTCGATCTGGATCAACCCGGCGCTCTTGCCGAAGCCGTTGATCACCGCCACCGCGGCCGGCAGCTTGTGCGTGAACAGGTTGCCGCCGTGCGGCGAAACCACGGTGACGCCGGTCTGCACCGGTCCCTCGTCCAGCGTGCAATGGCCGACGGTCACGCCGGCCACGTCGGCGATGCTGTCGCGCGGGCCGGCGGGCAGCCGGCCGATATGCGGTACACGCGGGGACAAAGCATCCATCAGCGCTGGTCGATCTTGGGGTCGAGCGCGTCGCGCAGGCCGTCGCCCAGCAGGTTGAAGGCCAGCACGGTGAGGAAGATGGCGATGCTGGGGAACAGCGCGATGTGCGGCGACGTCATCATGTCGGCGCGCGACTCATTGAGCATCAGGCCCCATTCCGGCGTCGGCGACTGCGCGCCCAGGCCGAGGAAGGACAGGCCGGCGGCGGTGATGATCGAGGTGCCGATGCGCATCGTGAAATACACCACGATGGACGAGATGGTGCCCGGGAAGATGTGACGCCACATGATGGTCATGTCGGAGGCGCCGATGCTGCGCGTGGCTTCGATATAGGTCAGGTTCTTCAGTTGCAGCGTATTGCCGCGCACCAGGCGGGCGAAGGCCGGGATGCTGAACACCGAGACCGAGATGATGACGTTGAGCATGCCGCCGCCGAGGATGGCGACGATGCCGATGGCCAGCAGGATGCCAGGGAAAGCGAACAGCACGTCGCAGATGCGCATGGTGATGCGGTCCCACCAGCCTTCGTAATAGCCGGCCAGCAGGCCGAACACGGTGCCGATCACCGCGCCGATGGCCACCGACAGGAAGCCCGACGCCAGCGAAATGCGGGTGCCGGCCAGGATGCGGCTGAAGATGTCGCGCCCCAGCGAATCGACGCCGAACCAGTGCACCCAGGTCGGCGGCGAATTCAGTGCGTCGTAGTCGAAGAAGTTCTCCGGGTCGAAAGGCACGATCAACGGCGCAAAGATGGCGATCAGCACCAGCAGGATCACGAAGGCGCCCGCATACAGCGCCAGGTGCTGGCGCTTGAACTTGCGCCAGAATTCGCGCCACGGTGTGCGGATCTTCTGGCCGGAGACGGCGGCCGCCACGGCGGAGGGATCGGGCGGCGGCAGCGGCGCGCCGGACTCTGAAATGGGTGCGTTGGAAAGCGACACGGTCACCTCACTTGAAACGGATGCTGGGGTTGATCACGGCATACAGCACGTCCACCACCAGATTGATGAAAATGAATTCCAGCGAGAACAGCAGGATCTCGGCCTGGATCACGGGGTAATCGCGCATCTCGACGGCGTCCACCAGCAGGCGCCCCATGCCCGGCCAGTTGAACACCACCTCGACCAGGATCGAGCCGCCCAGCAGGAAGCCGAACTGCAGGCCCATCATCGTGACCACCGGGATCAGCGCGTTGCGCAGGCAATGCTTGATGACCACCACCTTTTCCGACAGGCCCTTGGCGCGCGCGGTGCGCACGAAATCTTCCTGCAGGATCTCGATGAAGGAGGAACGGGTGAAGCGCGCCATCACCGCCGCCACCGCCGCACCCAGCGTGAGCGACGGCAGGATGTAGTGGCGCCAGGTATCGTCGCCCACGGTCGGCAGCCAGCCGAGCTGTACCGAGAACACCTGCATCAGCAGGATGCCCAGCGAAAACGCCGGGAAGGAAATACCGGACACCGCCAGCGTCATGCCCAGGCGGTCCGGCCATTTGTTGCGCCACACGGCCGACGAGATGCCGATCACCAGACCGAACAGCACGGCCCAGATCATCGCCACCACGGTCAGCCACAGCGTGGGCCAGAAGCGCGCGCCGATCTCTTCGGCCACCGGGCGCTTGGTGCGGATCGATTTGCCGAAGTCGCCGTGGGCGGCGTTGATGAAGAAATTGACGAACTGTTCCGGCAGGGGCTTATCCAGACCGAGATCGGCGCGCACCAGCGCCACCGTCTTCTCGTCGGCCTCGGGGCCGGCCGCCAGCCGCGCCGGGTCGCCCGGCAGCAGGTGGATGAACAGGAATACCATCACCGCCACCAGCAACAGCGTGGGAATCAGGCCTAGCAGGCGTTTTAAGACATAAGAAAACATGATGCTCTCGGAATAAGGCTGCCCGTCGCTGGTGGATCGAAACCTTGCTTGTTGCTCATTGCATGCGCGCCGGGCGACCCCGCCGCGCATTCGGAAACTGCCGACGCCGGCGGCGCGTCCGGTCCCCTTGGGTCGGGCGCGCCGCCTGCATTCGTTACGGCGTCAAGACATTACTTGGTGAATTCGATGTTCTCGAATTCGTAAGCCTGGTCGGGCATGATGTAGATGCCCTTCAGGTTCTTGGCGCGCGCGTACAGCAGCTTTTCGGTCACCAGGAAGGCCCACGGGGCATCCTTCCAGATTTCCTGCTGGGCTTCCTTGTACAGCGCTTCCTTTTCCTTGCGGTCGGTCACGGTCAGCGCCTTGGCGATGTCGGCATCGACCTTGTCACTCTTGTAGTAAGCCGTGTTGAACAGGCGCGGCGGGAAGGACTCGGACGCCAGCAGCGGGCGCAGGCCCCAGTCGGCTTCGCCGGTCGAGGACGACCAGCCCACGAAGAACAGGCGGATCGGCGCGGTGGCCGGATCCTGCCAGCTTTCCACGCGCTCCACGCGCTGGCCGGCTTCCAGGGCCTGGATCTTGGCCTTGATGCCGACCTGGGCCAGCTGCTGCTGCAGGAACTGGATCACTTTCATCGCGGTGGTGTGGGTGTAGGCCGACCACAGTTCGGTCTCGAAGCCGTTCGGATAACCGGCCTCGGCCAGCAGGGCCTTGGCCTTCTTCACGTCATACGGCCACACGCCGCTCTTGTAGGCATAGTCCACGCCCTGCGGCAGCACGCCATCCATCGGCACGGCATAGCCGTTGAACGCGACCTTGGCCAGCGCTTCCTTGTTGATGGCGTAGTTGATCGCTTCGCGCACCTTGATGTTGTCGAACGGCTTTTGCTTGACGTTCATCGACATGTAGCGCTGGATGATGGACGGGCCGCTGACCACGTCCAGGGTGCCCTTGGCCTTGAGCAGGTCGGCCTGTTCATACGGCAGCGGATAGGTGAACTGCGCTTCGCCGGTCTGCATCATGGCCGAGCGCGAGTTGTTGTCCACCACCGGCTTCCACAGGATTTCATCGACCTTGGGGTAGCCCTTCTTCCAGTAGCCGTCGAACTTGGCAACCTTCAGGTAGTCGGTCTGCTTCCACTCGACGAACTTGAACGGACCGGTGCCGACAGGGTGGAAGGCGATGTCCTTGTTGCCGTACTGCTTCAGCGCGGCCGGCGAGATCATCGCCGCCGACGGGTGGGCCAGCACGTTGATGAAGGCCGAGAACGGCTCCTTCAGGGTGATCTTGACGGTGTAGTCGTTCAGCGCTTCGGTCTTGGCGATGCGGTTGAACAGGTTGTAGCGCTTGAGCTTGTTGTCCGGGTTGGTGACGCGGTCGAAGCTGGCCTTCACGGCATCGGCCTTGAAGTCGGTGCCGTCCTGGAACTTCACGCCCTGCTTCAGGCGGATGGTGTATTCCAGGCCGTCCTTGCTGACCAGGTAGCCTTCGGCCAGCACCGGGATCAGCTTCATGTCCTTGTCGAATCCGTACAGGCCTTGATAGAAGGACTTCATCACCGACAGCGACAGCGTGTCGTTGGCGTCATACGGGTCCATGGTGGTGAAGGTCGAAGCCACGGCCACGGTCGCGGTCTTGGCGGCGAAGGCATTGGCCGCGCCGAATTGCAGGGCGGCGCCCAGGGTGCCCATGGCCAGCCACTTGGCGGCGGTCAGTGCTGTGTTTTTTGCGGTTGCGGACATCTGTCTCTCCTGATCAGTGAGCTGGGTGGATACTGCTTGATACTGCGGCTTGATGAACTGCAATCAACTGCGAAACTATCTATCAGAACGCCCCGCCTATGCTATGCGTGGCCACGAAATGGTCGGGCGCCACCTGCTTGAGCGGCTGCACCTGCGGCTCGTCGCCGACGGCCCGGATCGGGCTCGGGATCTCGTCGGTGAGCAGCTTCTTGCCGGTCTGGCGCAAGGTGGGGTCGGCCACCGGCACCGCCGCCATCAGCTTGCGAGTATAGGGATGCTGCGGATTCTCGAAGATCGCGCGGCGCGGGCCGATCTCCACGATCTGGCCCCAGGTACATCACCGCCACGCGGTGGCTGATGCGCTCCACCACCGCCATGTCGTGCGAAATGAAGATGAATGAGATGCCGAGCTCGGCTTGCAGATCCAGCATCAGGTTGACGATCTGCGCCTGGATCGAGACATCCAGCGCCGATACCGATTCGTCGGCGATCACGATCTTGGGGTTCAGCGCCAGGGCGCGCGCGATGCAGATGCGCTGGCGCTGGCCGCCGGAGAATTCGTGCGGATAACGCTGCGCATGCTCGGGCGTCAGGCCCACGCGGGTCAGCAGCGCATTGACGCGTTCCTGCGCGCCTTCCTTCATGCCGTGCACCAGCATCGGCTCCATGATGGAATAGCCGACCGTCATGCGCGGGTCCAGCGAGGCGAACGGATCCTGGAAGATGAACTGGATGTCGCGGCGCAGCTGGCGCAGCTCCGAGCGCGGCAATTGCGCCAGGTCGCGGCCGCCGAACTCGACCTTGCCGCCGGCGATGTCCACCAGGCGCAGCAGCGAGCGGCCGGTGGTGGACTTGCCGCAGCCGGATTCGCCGACGATGGCCAGCGTCTCGCCGGCGAACAGGTCGAAGCTGACCTTCTCCACCGCATGCACGCGCTGCTTGACGCGACCGAAGATGCCGCTCTTGACGTCGAAACGGGTGGTCAGCTCGCGCACCTTGAGGATGGGCTGGCGCTGTTCGGCGATCGCTTCCTGGCCTTGCAATTCGGTGGCGATCAGTTCCGGCTTGGCTTCGGCTTCGGGCGCGATGCCGAAGCGCAGCGGCTTGTCGGTGCCGCGCATGGAACCCAGCCGTGGCACGGCGGCCAGCAGCGACTGCGTGTAAGGATGGGCGGGCGCGGCGAAGATGCGCTTGACATCGTTCTCTTCGACCTTCTCGCCGCGGCACATGACGACCACGCGGTCGGCCACTTCCGCCACCACGCCCATGTCGTGGGTGATGAAGATCACGCCCATCTGCATTTCTTCCTGCAGCGAACGGATCAGCTGCAGGATCTGCGCCTGGATGGTCACGTCCAGCGCGGTGGTCGGTTCGTCGGCGATCAGCAGCGAGGGCTTGCAGGACAAGGCCATGGCAATCATCACGCGCTGCCGCATGCCGCCGGAGAGCTGGTGCGGATGGCGGCCCAGCACGCGCTTCGCTTCAGGGATGCGCACCATCTCCAGCATGCGCAGGGCCTCGGCCTGAGCCGCGGCGCGGCTCTTGCCCTGGTGCAGGCGGATCGATTCGGCGATCTGCTCGCCGACGGTGAAGACCGGGTTCAGCGAAGTCATCGGCTCCTGGAAGATCATGGCGATCTCCTTGCCGCGGATGCCGCGCATGGTGGCGTTATCGGCCTGGGCCAGATCGATGGAACGGCCGTCGCGGCGCAGGAACTGCATGCTGCCGCCGGCGATCTTGCCGCCGCCATGTTCGATCAGGCGCATGATGGCCAGCGAGGACACCGACTTGCCGGAGCCCGATTCGCCGACGATGGCCAGGGTCTCGCCCTTGCCGACGTGGAAGGAAATGTCGCGTACCGCGTCCACCGTCCGCTCGGAGGTGGAGAAGCGTACGCTCAGGTTGTTCACGTCCAGCACGCGTTGTGGCTGTTGCATCTTGGTATTCTCCTGCCCGGCCGGTTCAGGCCTGTGCCGCATATATCGCCGTCACCGGCGCCAGTTCCCCGCGGCCGTATGCACGATACATGCCTTCGGTATTGAAAGGCAGCGCCAGGTTGCCCTGCGCGTCCAGCGCGATCAGTCCGCCGCGTCCGCCCACCTTGGGCAACTGCTGGAAGACCACGGCCTGGGCCGCCTGTTCCAGCGTATTGCCGGCATAGGCCATGCGCGCGCCCACGTCGTGGCAAGCCACGGTGCGCATGAAGGCCTCGCCGGTGCCGGTGGCGGACACCGCCGCGGTGGCATTGTTGGCATAGCAGCCGGCGCCGATCAGCGGCGAATCGCCGACGCGGCCGGGCTGCTTGTTGGTGATGCCGCCGGTCGAGGTCGCCGCCGCCAGGTTGCCGAAGCGATCCAGCGCCACCGCGCCGACGGTGCCGAACTTGTTGTCGGGGTCGATGGGCGCCTTTTCGGCGACGCCCGCAGGCGCATCCTTGTGCGCGAAGACAAAGGAGGCCGCATCGTGATCCAGCATGGCGCGCGACTGGCCGCGCACGCGCAGCCATTGTTCGTGGCGGGCGTCGGTATGGAAATACTCCGGCCCTACCGTGGCCACGCCGTTGCGGGCCGCGAAGGCTTCCGCGCCGGCGCCGACCAGCAGCACATGTTCGCTTTTCTCCATCACCGCGCGCGCGGCCAGCACCGGATTGCGCACGTTGGTGACGCAGGCCACCGCGCCGCTGGCGAGGTCGGCGCCGCTCATCACGCAGGCGTCCAGCTCATGCTTGCCCTCGCTGGTATAGACGGCGCCATGGCCGGCGTTGAACAGCGGACAGTCTTCCAGCAGGCGCACCGCCTCGGTCACCGCTTCCAGCGCGGAACCGCCGGCGTTGAGCACGGCCTGGCCGGCGCCGACGATGGCCGCCAGCGCTTCGTGATAACGGGCCTCTTCCTCGGCCGTGAGCGAATTGCGCGAAATGGTGCCCGCGCCGCCATGGATGGCGATTACCGGAGTGGTCATGCTTTGGTCTTTCCTTTGGTCTTGGCGGCAGCCTTGCCGGGCTTGCCCACCGGAGTCGTTCCGGGACGCTGCTGCTGCGGCACGTACAGCCACGGCAGCACGAATTCGGCCATCTGCGAGGCCGCCTGCACCGAGCGGCGCGCGCGATGCGCGACCGCGTCGCACAGCGCCTGGATCATGATCAGCGCGGCCGCGTCCGAGGTCGGCGAGAGATTGCGCTCGGTGTGAGCGTACAGCGTGACGTCGGCCAGCGGCACCAGCGGCGAGCCGGGCACGTCGGTGAAGGCCAGCACCCTGGCGCCCTTCTCCACCGCGCGCTGGGTCAGCCAGATGGTGTCGGCGGCATAGCGCGGGAACACCATCGGGATCACCAGATCGCGGCTGTCGAGCTTGAAGAACTGGCGGCCGGTCTGCGACGGGCCGCCGGCCAACGCCACCGAGGACACGCTGCGCACATAGGGTTCCAGCGCATGCGCCATCAGGCCGGACAGATAGGCCGACGCGCCGAAGCCGAGGATGAAGATGCGCTCGGCCGCCAGGATCATGTCCACCGCGCGTTCGCAGTCTTCCGACACCAGCATGCGGCGCGTGGCCTCGATGTTGCGGATATCGTTCTCGAAGGCGGCGGCCATGGTCTCGGCGCTGGTGGCCGGGCGCTGCACCTGGTCGCGCAGCTTCTCGACCGGCGCCAGCGTGGTGGCGAAGTCCGACACCAGCGCAGCGCGGAACGAGGCATAGCCGTCGAAGCCCAGCGCATGCGCGAAACGGTTGGCGGTCGCCACCGAGATGCCGGCCGCCTCGGACAGCTCGTCGATGGTCATGGTGGCGGCGCGGAAGGGATTGCCCAGCACATAGTCGGCAGTCTTGCGGTGCGACTTGGACAGCTGCTGATACAGCTTTGATCTTGCCCCTGATTTACGGACACCTATCTAAGCGACATTGGCCAGCTCGTACTGCTCTGGGCTGAGGTAGCCCAGGGTCGAGTGCAGCCGGATCCGATTGTAGTCAACCTCAATGTAGTCAAACACATGAGCCTTGGCCTGCTCCCGTGTGGCGAGGTGTTCACCATGGATGGCCTCGACCTTCAGACTGTGGTTCCAACTCTCCATTGCTGCGTTGTCGTAGCAGTTGCCTCTGGCACTCATGCTGGCGATCAAAGCGTATTGCTCCAACAGGGCGCGGTGCTCGCGCGAGCAGTATTGGCTACCACGGTCAGTATGCACGATCACTCCCCGAGGCCGATTGCGAGCAAACAGCGCCATGCGCAGCGCGTCGCAAACCAGCGTAGCGGTCATGCGCTCAGACATCGACCAGCCCACAACCTTACGCGAATACAGGTCAAGCACCACGGCCAGGTACAGCCAACCTTGATCGGTGCCGATGTAGGTGATGTCCGCTACCCACACCTGGTTTGGCC